>JADZBP010000061.1 GCA_020852055.1 Candidatus Latescibacterota bacterium | reverse complement strand
TGAGGGCGGCGGGGAGCAGCCCCTTCGCTCATTATCGCCGGCCATCCCGGGCCGGCTCCGAGGTCTGTCCTCCGGGGCGCAGTCCTGCGCCCCTTGGAGGACCGAAATCCGCTCAGGGGCTTACTCCCCGCCGCCATCCATCACAGGGCCTTCTTTTTTCGCGCTGCGAGTTCTTCGAGGTTCCACTCGGTGGGCACGCGCAGGCGGGCCTGGTCCTTGCGGTCGAAGAGCAAATAGCCCTGCTCCAGGCCGTAGTGGAAGAGGTCGCGGGTGGCCTCCACGTCCTTGCGGCAGTATTCCTCGATCAGGTCTAGTTTGCCCTCCTTGTACCACTGCAGGGCCTGCAGGCCGTCGGCGGTTTTGGAGCGGTTCAGGGTGGCGCGGATCAGGGCGTCGAGACTGACGCGGTGTTTGAGCCGGCCGTACACCTCCTGCAGGATATCGAGGGTGTTGAGCTGGCTGAAGTCGAAGGGGCTGTACCCGGCCAGCACCCGGTAGTCGAAGCCGGCGATATTGAAACCCACCACCAGCTCGGCCTGGCGCAGGTGCTCGACCAGGGCCTCGGCCTGGTCGGCGAAGTAGCTTTTGCATTCCCCCAGCCAGCTGTCCCACACCACCCCCACCGACATGCCCATCAGCTGGGCCTTGTCCCAGCCACCCACCTCGGCGGCGCTGCGCATGGTCTCCAGGTCGAAGACCACCACGTGCGGGCCCTGCGGTTTTTCGGGTTCGGGTTCCTCGGCCCCGCCCTCCTCCCAGCCGGCGAAGATGGGGGGCTCGTCCTCGACGGCCTCGGCGCCAGCGGCGGGCAGTTGCTGGCGGCCGGTGAGCAACTGCAGCAGATAGATGGAGCCGGCCTTGTCGAGGGGCACGTTGCCCGCCCCGCAGGTGGGGAAGTGGATGCAGGAGGGGCAGCCCACCTCGCAGTCGCAGCCTTCGATCAGGTCGAGGGTCAGCTCCAGTAGCCGGTCGAGCAGGGCGTAGCCTTTCTCGGCCAGGCCGATGCCCCCCGGGTGATAGTCGTAGACGAAGATGGCCCCTTTGCGCAGCTGCGGGTGCAGCGGATAACAGATGCCGCCCACGTCGGTGCGGTTGCACAGGGCCAGCAGGGGGAAGAGGGATTTCATCGCGTGCTCCACCGCGTGCATGGAGCCCATGTGGTGGAAGCCGCGCCGCCGCAGTTCCTTCTTGAAGGGCGCCTCCAGTTCCAGCCAGAACCCGATGGTCTCGAAGTGCTCCACCGGCGCCTCGAGTGGGTGCTGCGAGAGCACCACCTGATCGCCCACCCGCACCTTCTCGAAACCCACCACCTGCGAGCTGACCTTGAGCCGGCCCAGCTTGGCCAGGTTGTTGGCCAGGGGCCGCGAGCGCAATTCGGCCAGCACCTCGGTCTCCTTGTGGGCCTTGGGCCGGGTATAGTACGCGGCTTCGACCTCCTCGGCGTGGATGTGCCGGCGCTGCGGCTCGTGGCTGGTGATGAGGAACTGTTTGCCCCGGTGCAGGTAGATGGCCCCCGGATAACACTCGGAATAGACCTGCCCGCCGCTGACAGTGCCGATGAGGGTATTGCCCTCCTTGTCGTAGAGGGTCCACGACTCGCCGATGCTGCGCAGGTTCACCAGGCGCTGGGGGTGTTTGCGGCCGGCGTGCCAGGAATCCCCCTCGGCGCTCTGCAGCAGTTCGCCCTCGGCCACCAGTTCATCCACGGCCTCCTGCCAGTTGGGCAACTGGTATTCGGCTTCCCCGGCCAGCAGCGGCATCTCCTGGGCGGCGCAGGTGAGGTGGGCCTTGAGGATGTGTTTGTTGCCCGGGTCCACCACGGCTTCTTCTAGGGCGCGGGCAAAGAAACGGGCCGGGTGTTTCATGAAGAACTGGTCGAGGGCGTCCTGGCTGGCCAGGAGCAGCACCAGGGACTGCCGGCCCGAGCGGCCCACCCGCCCGGCCCGCTGCCAGGTGTTGACCACCGAGCCGGGGTATCCCACCAGGATACACACGTCCAGGCCGCCGATGTCGATGCCCAGCTCCAGGGCCGAGGTGGAGACCACCCCCAGCAGGTCGCCGCTGAAGAGGGCGGCCTCGATCTGGCGGCGCTCCTCGGGCAGGTACCCGGAGCGGTAGGAACTGATCAGCTGGCGCAGATCGCGGCGGCCCTGGGTGACCCAGCGGTAGATCAGTTCGGTGATCAGGCGGGCGCGGGTGAAGACGATGGTGCGCAATTCGCGGCCCACGCTCAATTGCAGCAGGCGGGCGGCCAGGGTGTTGGGGCTTTCCACCGGGTTGAGCAGCAGGAAGTGGCGGGCGGCGGCGGGGGCCCCGCTTTCGGCGATGACCTGGAAGGGGCGGTTGAGCAGATTACGGGCCAGCTCCTCGGGGTTGCCGATGGTAGCCGAGCAGGTGATGTACACCGGATTGCTGCCGTAGAAGGCGCAGAGGCGGTTGAGCCGGCGGAAGAGATGCAGCACGTGGGTGCCGAAGATGCCGCTGTAGGTGTGCAACTCGTCGATGACCACGTAGCGCAGCCGCGAGAAGAAGGCGGCCCACTGCTCGTGGAAGGCGAGCATGCCGGCGTGTAACATGTCCGGGGTGGAGATCAGGATCTGGGGCGGGGCGGCCTTGATCTTCTTGCGGTGATAGTCCGGGGTGTCGCCGTCGTACACCGCGGCGCGCAGGGTGCCGCCGAGATTCTCGATGAGGGTGAGGGCCTCGTCGAGCTGGTCCTGCTCCAGGGCCTTGAGCGGAAAGAGGTACAGGGCGTGGCCGTTGGGGTCCTCGAGCAGGGAGGCCAGCACCGCGGCGTTGTAGATCAGGGTTTTGCCGCTCGAGGTGGGGGTGGCCACCACCACATGCTGGCCGGCCAGGATCTGGCGGATGCCTTCGGCCTGGTGGGAATAGAGCTGCTCGATGCCGGCGGCCCGCACCACCTGCTGCACCCGCAGGGGCAGTTGCTCCTGATCGGCGGCCAGGTTTTCGGGCCGGGGCGGGATGAGCTGGTGGTGCACAATGGCGTCGCCGATGACGCGGCGCTTGAGGAAGTCGAGGAACTCGGCGAGCGGCTCGGGCTGAGGGGGCTCTGGGTTGAGGGGGCGGATCAAGGTTGGTGTGCTCCGCAGGAAGGGGTTTTCAAAGAATAGGGGATGGAGCGCACCCTATCAAGTGAGTTGATCGCGTCTCAGTGATGGGGTACTTTAGAGCGCCAAACGGAATGCCCTTTGGGCGTCGCGCGGCTGCGGGGCGCAGTGGACGGCGTTGCCCTCATTCGGCGTATCTATGGTTCGATACGCCTGCTTCGGGCGCCTTGCCGCTGCGCCCCTCGCTCGCGCTTGGGCCGACAAATCTCATTCCGTTAGGCGCTCTTAGCCACAACTCTACGCCCTCCCGAGGCCCCATGCCCCCGCGCCCCATTGGTTCCTTCCGCACCGCCCGCCAGAGCGATTACGCCCGCGCCCTGTACATCGGCGCTGGCTCGCAGCCCCTCGACGTGCTGCAGCGGCCCAAGATCGGCATCGTCTCCTCGGCCGACGATTCCACCGCCGGCCACGTGCACCTCCACCAGTTAGCCCGTATCGTCAAGGAAGCGGTGTACGAGGCGGGCGGCGAGGGGTACGTCACCAATATCCCGGCCGGCTGCGACGGCATCGCCCAGGGGGAGGGTATGCACTGGTCCCTGCTCAGCCGCGACCTGGGGGCCGGGGCAGTGGAGGCCAAGGTGCAGATGCACCAGTTCGACGCCCTGGTCTGTATCTCCTCCTGCGACAAGATCACCCCGGCGATGCTGATGGCCGTGGCTCGGGTCGATGTGCCGGCGGTTTTTGTCACCGGTGGGCTGATGGGCACCTACAGCACCGACAAGATCCCCGGCCGCCAGGCCCTGGGCACCAGCGACATCAAGGAGGCCCACGGCATGCACCTGGCCGGCAAACTGGCCGACGCCGAGTACGAGCAGATCGTCGAACACACCTGCGCCACGCCGGGGGGCTGCAATATGATGGGCACCGCCACTACCATGTCCCTGGTCTGCGAGGTATTGGGGCTCTCGCTGCCGGGCAACGGCACGGTGCTGGCCATGGCGCCGGGCAAGAAGGGTGAACTCAATCCCGAACTGGCGCGTATCGGCCGGGAGGCCGGGCTGCTGGCGGTGCGCCGCTGCGCCGACTACTGGCTGCGCGGAGACCAGACCGCCCTGCCCTCGGTGCTGCTCAGCCGGGCCGTCTTCGAACATGCGGTGCGGGCGGTGCTGGCCGTGGGCGGCTCCACCAACGCGGCGCTGCATCTGCCGGCCATCGCCGCACAACTGGGCGTTGAGCTGTCGGTGGAGGATTTCGACCAGCTCTCGCGCACCACCCCGCTCCTGGGCCGCTTCCGGCCGGCTTCGGTCTACTTCCCCACCGACCTGGGTCTGGCCGGGGGGATCTGGGCGGTGATGAAGGAGCTGGGAGCGGGCGGGCTGATAGCGCGGGAGACGCCCACCATCAGCGGCAGGAGCGCCGGGCAACTGATGGACGAGGCGCAGAACCTCGATCCGCAGATCATCGCGCCCTTTGCCCAACCTTTGGCTCCCGAAGGGGGCATGCGGGTGCTGCGCGGCAACCTGGGCCGGGCCCTGGTCAAGGTGAGCGCGGTGGAGAGTGGGATGTGGCGGCACCGGGGACCGGCCAGGGTCTTCCCCTGCGAGGAACAGGCCCGCGACGCGCTGGAGGCGGGGCGCATCAAACCCGGCGATGTGGTGGTGGTCAACTGGGAGGGGCCGGCGGGCGGGCCGGGTATGCGCGAGTTATCGCTGCTGGCAGCCACGGCCCACGGCCTGGGCCTGGGCAACTCGGTCAGTTTCCTCACCGACGGGCGCTATTCGGGAGCCACGCGCGGGCCCTGCATCGGCCACGTGGACCCGGAGGCGGGGCGGGGCGGGCCCATCGGGCTGGTGGCCGAGGGCGACGAGATCGACATCGATTTACATGAACGGCGGCTGAATCTCTTGGTGGAGGGTGTGCCGGTGGGCGAGGGGTTTTTCGCGGCGCGGCGAGAGAGCGGGAAGTTCAGGGGGCCAGTGCGGGATTACGGGCCACTGCTGCGCTTCTACAGCCAGAGCGTGGGCCCCACCTCGACCGGGGCGGTGATGGGGGCGGGGTGATGGATGACGAAGTGGATACCTCCACCTTACTCAACGAGGGCTGCGAGTACCGCGAGCGGCTCGGCCCTGACGCCGAGGGACAGAACCTGCTGGAGTACCTGAGCCGGCGTTATGCCCACTCCACTGCTGAGGAATGGGCGGCGCGCATCGCGGCGGGGTTGGTGCGCCTCGACGGCCAGGCCGGGCATGCCGAGAGTGTGCTGCGCCGGGGGGGAGAACTGGTCTGGGAGCGCCCGCCCTGGGCCGAGCCCGAGGCGCCCAGATCCTTTGAGGTACTCTACGAGGACGAGGATCTGCTGGCCGTGGCCAAACCCGCTGGCTTGCCCACCCTGCCGGGGGCCGGCTTCCTGCAGGGCACCCTGCTCTACCAGGTGCAGGCCTATGCGCCCGACGCGGCGCCGGTGCACCGCCTGGGGCGGTGGACTTCGGGCTTGGTCCTGTGCGCCCGCAACCACCTGGCCCGCACCTCGCTGATGCAACAGTGGTCGGCCAGGGAGATCGGCAAACACTACCGGGCGCTGGCCAGCGGTTTGCCGGAATGGGAGGGGTTGACGATCACCACCCCCATCGGGCCGGTGCCGCACCCGCTGCTGGGGCAGGTCCACGCGGCCAATCCGGCGGGCAAAACGGCCCTTTCCCGGGTGGTGGTCTGCCAGCGCGGCGTTGAGGAGTTCCTTTGTGACGTAGAAATAGCGACCGGCCGGCCGCACCAGATCCGCATCCATCTGGCTGCAGCCGGACACCCGTTGGTGGGGGACCCACTCTATCTGGCGGGCGGGGTACCCGCCCCGGACTCGCGCGCAGTGCCGGGTGATCCGGGGTATCTCTTACACGCCGCCCGCCTGTCCTGCCGCCATCCGCGCAACGGCAGCGCGATGGTCATCACCTGTGAACCGCCGGCGCGGCTGTGGCAGTTAGGCGCGGGGCGATGATGCGGGTTTATTTCTTTCTGGCCAGCGGCTGCATGGCCGGAGGGTTCATCTTGTCGTGTTTGTCTTTGGCCTTCTGCTCTTTTTTCGCGATCTCCTGCTTGCGGCGTTTGTCCTTGTCCTTCTTGCCGGTGTCTCCCATCAGAGACCTCCTTGGGATATCAACCCTCATGGCGAGGGATGCCCTGCATACACTGCCGAACTTCTCGAAACCACCCCAATATACGTCTTATTCGTCTTTTCCAGGGGAATAGTTTGAGCCATGATGACCGAGATCGAAGCTGACGCCCCCTTCATCCACCCGCCCGAATGGGCGGTGCTGGAGCGCAGTCTGATCAGCCTGATGAACCAGTCCGCCGCCCCGCTGCTGGAGAAATACGTGCGCCCGGACGGGACTATCCTGTGGCCAACCACGGAGAATTTCTCCAGCATCGACGGCCTGGACGACGCGTACGAGAGCTTCCACAACTGGCCGCTCTTCTATCTGTTGGGAGGGGATGCCAGCTTCCTCGACCACACCCACCGCGAGTGGGAGGCCATCACCCGGCAATTCACCCAGTACGATTCGGGCCATGGCCACCCGATGGTGGTCAAGGAGTACGAGCAGGGTTACGACTGGATGCACCAGGGGGAGGGCTATGTCTTCTTCTACCTGCTCTGCCTGGCTGACCCGGCCAGCCAGCGCAATGTCGAACGGGCCCGCCGCTACGCCGGCTTCTTTATGGGCCACGATCCAGAGGCGCCCAATTACGATCCCGAGAAGAAACTCATCCGCTCGCCGCACAACGGCAGCATGGGGCCGGCCTGGCACAACTTCGAGAAGTTCTACACCCGCTACGCGTACGCCAACTGGAAGCCCTGGCCTCTGCCCTATCTCGATATCCCCGGCATCCAGAGTGTAGAGGACCTGCGCGACCCGGCCAACGAACTGAAGATGGGCGCGGCCCTGGTGGCGCGCATGGCGCGCGGGGACGCGGCGGTGAACCTGGCGGCCACCAGCCTGGTGGCCAATGCGTACCTGGCTGGCGCCGGGGAGGAGCACCGGGCCTGGGTGCGCGAGTACCTCGAGGCCTGGATCGGCCGGGCCGGCCAGAACGGCGGCTTGCTGCCCGACAACGTGGGGCTTTCGGGACGGATCGGCGAATGTATGGAGGGCAAGTGGTACGGGGGATACTATGGCTGGACCTGGCCCCACGGCTGGCATACCCTGGGGGAGGCGCCGCTGAGTGCGGTGGAAAACGCGGCCCTGCTGTGGCGCGACCGCAGCTATTTCGAGTTCTACCGGGGCCAGCTCGACCGGCTCATCGCCCAGGGGCGGGTGGAGGAGGGCGCCCTGCAGGTGCCTCATTTCTACAACGATCGGGGCTGGGAGGGGTACGCCCCGCTCTCGGCCCGGTACCTGGCCCATCTGTGGACCCTGAGCATGGCTGAGGAGGACCTGGAACGCATCCGCCGCACCCGCGACCACCAGAGCCGCGACTACCAGCGGGTGATCCCGCTCTTCACCAAACACAGCGGCGGCCACGAGGCCCCCTGGCTGGCCTATCTGATGGGGGAGTACCCTGACTATCCAGTGGAGATCCTGCGCCACAACCACGCCCAGGTGTACCAGCGCCTGGCTTTCATGCGCGACGATACCCAGGACCCCTCCACCTATGGCGACTGGTACCTGCAGGTGCGCAACCCGATCACGGTGGAGGGGCTGGTGCAGTTGACCATGGGCGGGCCGCTCTTCAACTACAACGGCGGCCTCTTGATGGTGCGGCTGCGCTACTTCGACGCCCTGGCCCGGCGGCCAGGCCTGCCCCCGGACGTGGCGGCCCTGGTGGAGAAGCTGGAGGATCAGCGGGCGGTATTACATCTGGTCAACCTGAGCGCCGGCCAGGAGCGGCAGGTGGTGGTGCAGGGCGGGGCTTTCGGCGAGCACCGCTTCACCGAGGTGAAGTACCTGACGCGGAAAAACAAGGGCGAGCCGAGTCCTTATTGGACGGATGTCCAGTATCGGGAGCAGGTGGAGGCGGCGCTGGAGGAGCGGGTGGTGGCGGTGAACGACCAACACCTCTGCGTGCGCCTGGCCCCGGGCACCGGGGTGACCCTGGACCTCGGGATGGAGCGTTTCGTCAACGACCCCAGCTACGCGTTGCCGTGGTGATCAGATCCTGACCCCCGCCTCCTCGGCGCTCTGGCGGACCTGGGACCACACGCCGTCTTCGAGGGGGATGCCCTCGCGCTGGCGCTGGGCCAGCAGTTCGAATTCGCGCTGGCCCGGCATCAGCACGCCCTTGCTGCCCTGTACTGGCGCCGAAGAACGGATGTAATCGATCAGCCCGTTCAGCTCGGCGCGGAAGCGCTCGGCGGTCATGAAGCGCTGCACGTCGATGGCCAGGATCCACACGTTGTTGCCGTTGGCCTCCAATCCCTCCTCCATCCAGGCCGGCACCCCCAGCAGGCTGCTGAGCACCTGGGCCATCAGCCCCAGACCGAAACCCTTGTATCCCTGCGGCCCGCCAAAGGGCAGGATGGCGCCTAGGGCTTGGCGCTGCGGGGCGTAGAGGGCGTTGGGGTCGAGGGTGGGGGCCCCGTCCTTATCCACCAGCGAGTCGGGGGGCAGGGGCTGGTTGGTATCGCGGTAGTAGCGCACCCGGCCTTCGGGCAGGGCCGAGGTGGCGAAATCCATGGAGACGGGGATGCCGCCGGTGGGGGCGGCAAAGGCCAGGGGGTTGGTGCCCAGTCTGCCCTCGCGCCCGCCAAAAGGAGCGACCCAGTGCCCCTCTCCGGCGGTACTGCAGGCAGCGAAGGCGACACATCCGGCAGCGGCGGCCTGCTCAGTGTACGCGCCCACCCGGCCCACGTGCCGGCAGCGGCGCAGGCTGGCGCAGCCCAGGCCCAGGGTGCGGGCCTTCTCGATGGCCAGCTCGGCGGCGCGGGCGGCTCCTACCTGGCCGAAATTCCAGTTGGCATCCACCAGGGCGGCGGCAGGGGTCTGCTCGGTGACCTGCAGCGGGGCGCCGGGCACGATGGTGCCCTGGTGGATGTCGCCCACATACTGGGGCACGCGCAGGGTGCCGTGGGAGTGCAGGCCCATCAGGTCGGCCTCGACCAGCAGGCGCGCCACGGTGCGGGCATCCTCGGGCGGGGTGCCGTGTTTTTGGAAGATGGCGGCGCAGAGGTCTTCGAGATACTCGGCTTTGACGACGTGGGCCATGCCCGGTCTCTCCTCTATGAGGGGCTCAGTTTAGGGATAGTGCAGCAGCACCTTGCCGGTTTCGCCGGCGGCCATGGCCCGGTACGCCTCGGCGGCTTCCGACAGGGGGAAATGATGGGTGATCAGTTTGGCGACGGGGGCGCCGGCCCGGTAGAGGGCGAGCATACGCGGGAACTCGGAGAAGTGGTAATACCACGAGCCCACGGCCCAGACGTCGCGGCGGATGAAGTCCTCGCTGGGGGAAAGTTCGACGGCGGGTTGCTCGCCGTTGAAGACCACGATGCCGGCGGTGCGCACCACCTGGAAACATTGTTTGGCGGTGGCGGGTTTGCCGGCCGCTTCGATGCAGGCCTCGGCCCCGCCGCCGGTGAACTCGCGGATCGCGGCTACCGGATCGACTTGGGCCGGGTCGAGGGTCAGGACCGCGCCCAGGGCCAGGGCGTATTCGCGCCGCCTGGGCGAGAGGTCCACGGCGATGACCTGGCGGCCCAGGTGGTTTTGTAAGAGTACCTGGCCCTGGCCGATGGGGCCGGCGCCGAAGACGGCCACCCGGGCAATACGCGGATCGCAGAGTTTGGTCGAGGTATGGTACGGCACCCCGAAGCCGTCGCCGCTGATGAGCGCCCCCACCTCCCAGGAGAGGTCGTCGGGCAGGGCATGGCAGGCGATGGCCGGGGCCACAAAGTACTCGGCGTGCATGTTGCCGAAGAAGGCCTTTTTCGCGCACCAGGTGTACTGGCCCTGCTGGCAGTAGAGGCAGGTGCCGCAGCCGCTGATGGCGCTGACCCCCACCCGCTGCCCCGACTGGAGGAGGGTGACGCCGGGGCCGAGTTTTTCCACCACGCCGGCGGCCTCGTGGCCGGGGTTGCCCGCGGCGCTGCCCGGGCCGCGATAGGTGGAAAGCTCGCTGCCGCATAACGCCGAGACCACGGTGCGGACGAGCACCTGGCCGGACTGGGGCTCGGGCACGGGCGCGGTGCCGATATGTACGGCGCTGCCGCCGTTCAGGCGCACGCTCTGCATGGCTTCAGTCCAGGGGGAATTCGCTATCGAGCACCACCGACCGCTGCTGGGCGATGGAGCGCTTGAGGCCGGCCTCCACCTGCAGTTCGAGCAGGCCGAAGCGGCCCGGCACCGGAGGCGGCTGGTGTTGGCGGATGGCGGCCAGATAGGCAGCCAGGGAGTGTTCGAAGGAGAGGTTGTACTGGTCCCAGCGGGAGCGGTGGCGGGGAATGTCGAAACGCTCCATCTCGCCGCTGCGGGCATCCATCACTTCCAAGTCCCCGTCCAGGTCCTGCAGGCGGATGCGGCCGTGCTCGAAGTTGAAACTCAGTTCAAAGAGCGGAAATTCCCAGGCCAGGGCCGCCGTGCCGATGAGGGTGCCGGCCGCATCCCCTTTGGTGCGAAAGGCAGCGGCCACGTCCTCGACGGTCATACGCGCGCCGGTGCGCGTCGTTTCGCTGCGCAGGGCGCTGATCTGGGCGAGAGGGCCGGCGTAGAAATGGATCAGGTCGATGGCGTGGCTCCAGCAGGCGTAATGCACCAGGCCGGTGATTTCGAGGACCTGGCCGAAGTTGCGTTCGGTGACGATGCGCCGGGCCAGCTGCGAATGGGCGAAGAAGCGGTAGTTGAAGACCATCGCCGTCTGGCAGCCCTTGGCCGTCGCCCGGCGCAGCACCTCGCGCCCATCGGCGAAGTCCTGCTCGTCCACCTGTTCCTGGCCGTGGCGGGCCACCAGCGGTTTCTCGAAAAAGATGCGGCGGGGGGTGTGGTCGAGCAGGGCGAGGGCCGCTTCGAGGCGCTGGGTCTCGCGGGTGAGGACCAGGACAGTGTCCGGGTCCCAGTCCATCAATTCGGCCACCGAGTCGAAGGCCCGGCCGCCGAACTCGTCGGCGCAGGTGCGGGCCTTGTCGGCGGTGCGGTTATAGTATCCCAGCGAAACCTCGGTGTCCCTCGCCAGGAAGGGCAGGTAGTTCTTCCGGGCCACGCTGCCGGTGCCGACCACCGCCACCTTGAGTTTGCTCATGCGGGGCTCCTTTCTTTGATGAAGCGATCCACCTCGGCGCGCTTGGGGATGCTCTCCTGGCCGCCCCGGCGGCTGGCTTTGAGGCCGGCGGCAGCGGCGGCCAGGCGCAGGCAGGCATTCAGGTCGAGACCCTGGGCCAGGCCGGCGGCGTAGGCGCCGTGGAAGACATCGCCGCAGCCGGTGGTGTCCACGGTTTCGACGGCAAAGGCGGGGTGATGTACGGGCTGGCCGCCGGTGACGACCCAGCAACCGGCCGCCCCGCAGGTGATGGCCACCAGGGCGCGGTTGGGCTGCCAGAGCTGTTGCGCCGCGCGGGCCGGCTCGCTTTCACCGGTGTAGCGCAGGGCGAATTCGTGTGAGAGCACCAGATGGTCGGCCAGACCCAGCAGCTCGGCGAAACCGGGGGCGCTGTCGTCTTCGAGGTCGGCCACCACCGGCACTCCGGCGGCGCGGGCCAGGCGGGCGGCGCGGATCATGCCCTTCATGCCGATGTTGTCCACCAGCAGCACCCGCGTATTGTGGATAAGTTCCTCGGGGGGCCAGTCGTCCCCGGCGCCCACCACCCCGTTGAGGTCGAAGAAGATATTGCGGGTGCCCTTTCCCTGGTCGGCGACGATGGTCGAGCGGATGATCTGGGCTTCGGCCCGGCGCTGGGCCTGGCTCAGGGCTATGCCCTCGGCTTCCATACAGCCGGCGGCAAAGGCCGAGGCATCGTCCATGCCCAGCACCCCGGCGTAGGCGCAGCGGCAGCCCAGGCGCGCCGCCGCCACCAGGGCGGTGGCCGCCAAGCCACCACAGCGCCGCTCCCGGCGCCGCACCTCTTCCTTGGCGTCGGCTGCAGGGTAGCGGTCCACATGCAGGATCTCGTCCACCGCGACGGCGCCCAGGCCCAGGACCTCGGTCTTCATCCGTCCTGCAATCCTTCCTGCTGCAGGGCGGCAAGCGCGCTTTTCCCCTCGTGCATAACGGCCCTGAAGGCGCGCACCGCCGCCGGGATGTCGGGGAAACCCCAGACATTGCGGCCCACGGTCAGGCCTGCGGCCCCGCTCTGCACCACGCCCTCGGCCAGTTCCAGGGCCTGGCGCAGGGTGGCGGCTTTGGGGCCACCGGCAGCCACCACCGGGGCAGGGCATTCCTCGACCAACTGGCCAAAACTCTGCGGGTCGCCGGTGTAGGGGGTCTTGATCACGTCCACCCCCAGCTCCACCCCGCAGCGCAGGGTCCAGGCGATGTCCTCGGGGGTGTGCACGATCTCCACCTTGCCGTCGGGCAGAAAGCGGCGCGGGTAGATGTGCAGGATCACCGGCATGGCCCATTCCTCGGCCTGGCGCACCAGATCGGCCACCCGCCGCAGGTGAGCGGCCTCGGTGGCCCCGCGCACAAAGGCGGCGATGGCAAAGGCGTCGGCGCCCAGGCGCAGCGCGTCCTGGGGCAGGGCCAGGTGTTCGTCGGCGCTGTCGTCGGGCCGGCCGGCGATGCTCTGCACGATGAGGGGCACCTTGCCGGCCAGCAGGCCGCCGCAGTGAATGGCCGCGCCCTTGTGCAGGGTGAGGGCGTCGGGCCGGCCCTCGACCAGGGCGGCGATGGTGTGGGGCAGATCGCGCAGGCCTTCGGGCAGGCCGTCCTGGTACCCGGCGAAGTGGTCGGCCGCCACTGCGCACAGCCGGCCCGAGGGGTGGGCGAAGAGGCGGCCGAGGCGGAGTTTTTTCCCCAGGCTCATAGGTCCCTCTTCAGGGTGGCCAGCCACTGGCGCATGGCCGGGGGATCTTCCTTGAACATCAGGGAGCCGGGCACGATATAGTCGGCCCCGGCAGCGGCCAGCAGGGGCACGGTCTCGCGGCGGATGCCCCCGTCGGACTGGATCAGGGTGGGGAGGCCGTGCTGGTCGATGTGGCGGCGGGCGCGGCGGATCTTGTCGGGCACCCCGGTGTCCATGGAAGCGCCCTTGATGCCCATGGCGGTGCCGACCACGGTGAGCACATCCAGCTGCGCCCAGTGCGGCTCCAGGAGGTCGAGATCCTCGGTGATCAGCAGGGAGACGCCGGCCTCTTTGCCGCGATCCTTGATGGCTTTGAGCACCGCGCCCGGATCGGGCACGGCGTCGAAACAGAAGATGAACACGTCGGCACCGGCCTCGGCAAAGGGATCGATCCAGGCCAGGGGATCGGTGGTCATCAGATGGACCTCGAAGGGTTTCTGGGTCTGCGGCCGCAGCGCCTTCACCAGGTCGGGGAAGAAGAGCAGGGTGGGGGTGTAGTGGCCGTCGGCCACGTCGAGGTGGAAGCGTTCGGAAAAGGGCTCGACGCGGCGCAGGTCTGCGGCCAGGTTGCCCAGGTCTGCAGACCACAGGGAGGTGGAACACTTGAGCATGCGGTTGTCCTTTTTATGGCATGGGGACGATGTGGACGCGGTCGGGACGGAGACGCGGGCGCAGATCGGCGTCGTACTGGCGCTTGAGGGCGGCCTGGCCCTCCGGCAAGCCGATCTGCACCCCGGCGGCGGTGAAGGTGATGATCATGGCCTGACGCGGCTCGGTGTCGATGTTGACCGAGGCCCCGTGCACTGCCGCGGTGGTCAGCACCGAGACCTGGCCGCGCCGGGCCAGCAAGGGCACCGGCTCCGCGTAGGGCAGGGCCGGGAGCTGGGCCAGGGAAACCCCGGCCACGCAGGGCGGCTGGCGGCGCAGCACCTCGTCGCGCTCCCGCTCTGCGGCGATCAGCCAGTGGCTGCCCGGCCGGAACATCAGCGGGGCGCGGCGTTCGTTCACCTCGGTGAGCCAGAGGAAGAAGCTGCACACCATCCGGCGCGGGGTCGCCCGCAGGTCGCTGAGACAGTACTGGATGTCCACGTGCTGGTCGAAGCTGAAGGCGGCGCCCGGCTGCGGGTAGGTGGTGACGATGGCGGTCTGGAAAAACTCCACCTGCTCGGCGTGGAGGGCCTGCTTGGCCACCTCCTCGAAGAAAGGTTCCTGGAGGATATCCAGCAGCGGCTGGTCGAAAAAGCTGCAGGCCTGCCCGACCCGGAAGCGGGGCGGCTGACTGGCCTCCGGCAGCGGCATCAGCGCGCCCAGAGTTGCCGAGGCGGCTGCCAACTGCACGCCGCTCAAGGGCGTGTCGATGGTTGCCACCCCGGCGGTGGTGAACTGCGCTAGTTCCGTTTCGCTGAGCATCACCTTCTCCACCTGCGGGTGTGGGTGAGCGGCATCAACCCACCAGTGCCCGCATCGCCTTGACACACTCCACGAGCGCCGGCACCGGGTTCTCGGGATCGGCCTCGTACTCGATGACCGCCATGCCGGCAAAGCCGCCCTTGTCCAGTTCGGCGACAAAACCCTTGAGATCGAGGGTGCCCTGGCCGACCACGGTGTCGCGCCACATGCCGTTCTTCTCGAAGACAAAGTCTTTATAGTGGACGCCGTAGATCTGGCCGGCGAAGTCCTTGGCCCAGCGCACCGGGTTGCCCTGGTGCGGGCCGATCTGCATGGCCCAGGCGGTGTCGATACACAGCCCGATCTCCGGGCCGCCCAGGCCGATCAGGTGTTTGAGCACGCCGGGCTGGCCGCCGAAGTGGTACCCGCCGTGGCAGTGGATGCCCACCTGGATGCCGAACTCCCGGCACCAGCCCCGCACCTGCGGGATGGCCTTGAGGTAGGTCTCCAACTGGAAGTGACAGGAGATGTGGCGGGCTCCGGCCAGCGCGGCGCACTCGAAAAAGGCGCGCTCGCTCTCCTGGCCGGTGAAGGTCTGCACCCCGATGGAGGTGATGGTCACCCCGGCGTCGCGGTAGATGCCGACGATCTTTTTCCATCCTTCGGGGTCGTTGAAATCGGCGTGCACCGCACAGACCTCGATGCGGTCAACCCCGATCTCCTTCACCTTGCGGGCCACCTCAGCATTATCCTTGAAGTTGCGGAAACAATAGCTCTGTACGCCGTAGTTGAGAGCCGCACTCATGGCTATCCTCCCCTTCTCAGTTTTTCATCTTGCCCCGCACGAACCCCAGGGAAAAGGCCATCTCGGCCTCCTTGAGGCTGTGGAGGATGAGCGAACCGGCGAATCCGGTCCGCTGCAACAGGTCCAGATAGAGTCCGTAATCGAGCAAGCCGGTGCCGGCCGGTTTGTTGCCGGCCTCCCCGTCGGCGACCAGATCCTTGGCGTGGGCCAGGACGATATCCCCGGCCAGCAGGTCGAAGGCGTGGTGCAGCACCTCGGACATGCGCTCCAGGGTGCCGGTGGGGAAGAGGTTGGCCCCGTCTATACACACCTTCAGCCAGGGGGAACCCATCTCGTCGATGAGCCGGCGGGCCTTGGTCGGGGAGTCGACGATGTTGGAGATCTCCGGCTCGAAGGCCAGCACCACCCGGTGTTCCTCGGCGATGGGCAGGGCCTGCTCCAGGGAATTGACCAGATCGGCCCAGGCCTCATGGGTGTTGTTGTCGGGGTGGGTCCGCCACATGTAGCCTGGGTCGCGGGTGCCGGTGCACAGGGTGATCATGCCGGTGCCCAGTTCCTTGCAGGCCCCGGCCATCACCCGCAGCCGGCGCAGGCCCAACGCCCGTTCGGCCGGGTCGGGATGGGCCATGTTGTAGGTGCCCGAGAGGGCCGCCAGTTCGAGGTTGCGTTTGGCGAACTGCAGGCGGATGTGGCGGCAGAGGCCGGGGTCGAGTTCGTCGGGCATGGCCGGCAACCCGGCGCTCTCGAAGTTGAACTGCGCACTCTCGAGGCCGGCGGCGCTCAGCGCGTCGAGGGCGGGTTCGAGGCGGGGCCGGGCAAAGATCTTGGAAAAGGTACCTAGTTTCATCAAACACCTCCCTTCACATCGGCCAATTGCACCCAGTCGCCGCTGGCAGTGGAGCGGGCGATGGCCACCAGGGCCCGCACCGCCTCCACTCCTTCGTCCACATCGGCCCCTTGCAGCGGGGCGCCGTGTAACACGGTTTCGGCCAGACCCTCCACCTGGAGCTTGTAGAAGTGGGCGTCGGCCCCCAGGGGGCGGTGGTACTGGCCATCTTTGGTGGAAAAACACTCCACGTCGCTGGACTTGAAGAACCAGGGCAGGTAGGTCCGGCCCAGGACGCTGCCCCGCTCCCCGTACACCTGAAAACCTTCGTGGAAATCCATGCGCACCGCAATGGTCAGATCGAGCTGCCCCAGGCTGCCGTCGGCGAAATCCACCTCCACGAACCAGCAGTAGGCCCCGAACTTCTGGGCCAGGCGGGCGCGCACGGCGCGCAGCGGGCCGCCCAGGAAACGCACGGTGTCCACCAGGTGGGAGCCGTGGGTGAGCAGAAAATAACGCTCCCGGTCCTGTTTGGGGTCTCCCGCCGGTTTGCGGCTGCCCTGGCTGCGCTCGGGCAGGGGCTGGAGATTGTCGGTCATGGTGTAGCGGTAGGTCGAGTCGCAGTACCAGGCCTTGAGGGCCAGCACCTGGCCCATCTCCTCGCGGATGAAGCGGTGGGCGAAGGCGATGCCGGGATCGAAGCGCTTCATATTGCCCACCTGCAGCACCCGGTCGGCGCTGCGGGCCCGGGCGCGCAGGGCTTCGCACTCCTCCACCTCGATGCCCAGGGGTTTTTCGACCAGCACGTGTTTGCCGGCTTCCAGGGCCTGCTGCGAGAGGGCGACGTGGAAGGGATCGGAGGTGGCGACAATCACCGCGTCGAGTTCGGGATCGGCCAGCATCTCCTCGTAGCGCAGAAAGGTGCGGCGCGGCTGGTGCACGGCGGCCATGCGGGTGACCAGATCCTCGGCTACGTCGCAGATGGCGTAGAGTTCGGCGTTGCGGGCCTTGCGGCAGGCTTCGAAGTGGGCGAACTGGGCGATGGGGCCGCAGCCCAGCACCCCCACCCGCAACAAACGGTCTTCCTTGTTCATGGGGCCTCCTGGGGGTAACGCTGGCGCAGGGCTTCGCGCAATTCACCGAGCCCCTCGCGTTCGGCCAGGGCTACCAGTTCGCGCAGATGGGATGGGGCGGGTACGCCGCGCAGGGTGCCGGCGCGGTGGACCTCGATGGCCTGCTGCATGGCCCGGGCGCCCAGGGCCGGGTCGTATTTGCCCTGCGCGTTTTTGATGGAGTTGATCGCCGAGCCGGCCAGGAACATCACCCCGTCGCCGAGACCCCGCGCTTCGGCCTCGGCCATATTCAGGCCGATATTGCCCTGGTCCAGGGCGCCGGCCCGCACCAGCACGGTGGGGGCAATGCCGGGCAGGGGCCGGGAGAGGATCTCCTCGGAGGCCTGCCACTCCTGGCCGTAGGGTTTGAGGAAGGGGGTACCTGGTCGTACCGGGGCGGTCTGGCGGAAGTCGATGCCGTCGAGGCGGGCCAAGAGGTCGATGACCTCGCGCCAGATGGCCCGGGTCTTGACCCCGATGCCGGCGTTGTGGCCGTAGATCAGGGGCGGCTGCATCCGAAAGGCGTCCCGCACCATGCGCACGGTGCCCCCGGCAAAACTCTCGCTGAACATCAAGCCTTCGGCGCCGGCCTCGAGGGCAGCCTCCACGGTGGTGAGGATCTCGCCGGGAGCGCCGCTGACGTGGGGGAGAAAGACCAGGCCCCGGCCGCCGCGTTGGTCGGCGACCCGGGCGATGGCCTCCACCGCCAGGCGGGTGCGCAGCGCCATGGGGGCGTATTCGAGATTGGGATAGAGGTCTTCATCCTCTTTGATGAAGGACAGCAGCGGCGAGGCGGCCGCTTCACCTGTCAGCTGGCCCACCTCCTCGGCGGTGAGGCCGGCGGTGGGTTTGAGGATGGTGCCGAAGGCCGGCTCGCCGGGGGGTAGGCCGCAGAGCCGGCGGAACCCTTTGGGGCCGTGGGCCGGGCCGGGGAAGGTGCGCAGCACAGACTCGGGAAGCTGCAGATTGATCAGCCGGGAATCCTGGTTCTCGTACACGTCGAAGAGGATGGCCGCCGCCGCCGTGTGCAAGAGGTCGCAGGAGGTCAGATGCCCGTCGGGCTGCAGCATCATCTTGAGCGGAAAGGCCACATGCAACAGGCCCAGCCGGCCGGTGCTGTCGAAGAGATCCACCCCGGCCGGTTGCGCGGTGCA
Source organism: Candidatus Latescibacterota bacterium (assembly GCA_020852055.1). GTDB lineage: Bacteria > Latescibacterota > UBA2968 > UBA8231 > UBA8231 > SICG01. The sequence continues at coordinate 15,102 of JADZBP010000061.1, read as the reverse complement.
CTGGGCCAGCAGGGAGCCGGGCGGGGGGTTCTTGATGCCCGAGGTGGCGTGGTAGGCGATCTCGGCCACGGCTTTTTCGAGCTTCATGCTGCGCAGGGCCATGAAGTAGGTGGCCACCACCGCATCCTCGCGTACCGGGGGCGGCTGCAGGGCCAGGCGTTCGCCGATCACCTGGCGCAGGCGCACCTCGCGCGCATCGGCGTCGTGCCAGAACAGTTCCAGGGTCGAATCGTCGAGGGTCTTCATGTGCTCAGCACCGGCGCGGGCTTGAAGCCCAGCAGTTGTTGCGGGGTCTCGTAGAGGATGGCCCGGGCGATATCGAGGGCAGCCTGGCGGGTGTACCAGCCCTGGCGGAGCTGCTCGGCCAGCACCTGGGCCAGACAGCGGCGCACGATCATCGTCTTACCGTATACCCAATCCACACAGTAGGCGTCGGAGAAGAAGCCGACCTGTTTGTTGAGGGGCAGCATCTCCAGTCGTTCGGCCATGGTTTTGCGGATGATGCTGGGGAAGAAGTTGTGCCACCAGTACCCGGCCAGGGAGAGGTTGGGCAGCTCGCGGGCCAGGGTGCAGAGGGACTGGTGGGCGTGCTGGCTGGAGAGCAGGCACTGGAAACGCAGTCCGGGGTGCCGGGTGATCAACTCGCCCAACTGGCGGATGCTGCGCTGGTCGAGGCGGCTGCCGGTTTCGTGGGGCAGGGGTTCGGCGCCAAAGCTGAACTGGAAGACCACCTCGGGCCGGGCTTTTTCTAGGGCACGGAGGTAGCGTTCGTTGATATAGGAGGCGTAGATATCGCGCTCGCGGTGGCCGGCCTGGGCCCGGTTCTTCAGCGCGGTTTCCATCTGGCCTTCGTCCACCACCTCCAGGTCGAGATCGGTGGACAGGTGGGTGGCGGTGGCCAGCACCTGGGGGGGGAACTGGGCGACGTAGTGATCGATGGCGGCGTGTACGTCGGCCAGGGTCTTGATGGTGCGCTCGGTGGCGGGCCGGCCGCCGGCGCCGATGGGCGAGGGACTGCCGGGGTTTTTGCCCCAGCACTTCTCCAACTCGTAGAGGGCGGTGTCGTACTCGCCCCACTGGCAGCGGGTGAAGAAGCCCCACTCGAGGGCGTACTGGAGCACGCTGTCCCCCTGGCCCTGCTCGCGGCGGGCCCACTCGGTGCCCACCCGGCGGATGTTGAGGCGGCGGAGGATCTGGTGATGCCAGGTCTGGTCGTCGGCCCGTTCGCGGATCAGGTCGTCGAGTTTTTGCCAGTTGTCTTCGGTCACGGGTTCGCGCCAGTGGTACAGGTCGGCGAGGAGGGTGCGGATGCCCCAGGAGGTGCTGGTGTTCTGCACGAATTTGAGGAAGGGCAGGGCCTCGCGGAGGCGCTGGTGGGCTTCCTCGCGGCTGGGCCAGCCGGGGTACTCGGTGAGGCGCCGGCCGGTGGGGCAGCCGGCGGTGTACAGGTCGCTGACGGCCATGTGGTAGAGCAGGATGTCGTGCAGGCCGCGGGCGCCCAGGCGCGAGCCGACCAGGTGGGTGTGCACGTCGATGATGGGGATGGTCTCGAGTTCGGCGACCAGTTCTTGGACGAGTGGGTCGGTGGTCATGTATGCCTCGCGGTCATGGGATTTCGATCACCACCTTGCCGAAGTGGCTGCCGCTGGCCAGGTGATCGTAGGCTTCGGTAGCTTGGGTGAAGGAAAAGATACGGTCGATCACCGGGTGCAATTGATGGGTGTTGAGGAGTTGGTTCATCGCTGCGAAGTCGGCGCGGGAGCCTACGTAGATGCCGTCCAGGCGGGCGTTCTTCATGGCCAGGGGGAAGAGGTTGGTCGCCCCGCTGCCGCCGCCCAGCACGCCCACCTGGGCGATGTGCCCGCCGGCAGCCAGACATCTGAGCGACTTTTCCAGATTGCCGCCCACCTCGACGATGTGGTCCACCCCGCGTTTCTCGGTCAGCTTCCACACCTCCTGCTCCCAGTCGGGATGGGTGTGATAGTTGAGGGTCTGCGCGGCGCCCAGGATGCGACCCCGTTCCAGTTTGGCGTCGCTGCTGGAGAGCAGGATGACCCGGGCGCCCAGGGCCACGGCGAACTGCAGCGCAAAGATCGAGACCCCGCCGGTGCCTTGCAGCAGCACGGTGGTGCCCGGCTGCAGCCCGCCCCGCGTCACCAGGGCGTTCCACGCGGTCAGGCCAGCGCAGGGCAGACAGGCCGCCTCGGCCCAACTAAGGTGCGCGGGCAGGGGAATCACCCCCTCTGCTTCGAGGATCACCGCTTCGGCCAGCATGCCGTCGCGGGCCCCGCCCAGGGCGGTGTCCATGACCGCAGCCGTGAAGGGGCCGCTGGGCCAGCCTTGGAAGAAGCAGCCGGCTACGCGGTCGCCGGGGCGCACGCCTTGGACGCCGTCGCCTACGGCCTCTACCTCGCCGGCCCCGTCGGAGAGGGGCACTAATCCCTCGGTGCGTTTGCCGTACCGGCCCTGGCGCACCAGCAGGTCGCGGTAGTTGAGGGAACAGGCCCGCACCCGCACCCGCACCTGCCCCGGACCGGGCTGGGGCTGAGGGTATTCGCCAAGCTGCAGGGCAAAGGCCTCGCCCGCTGTGGTCAGGTGGTAGGATTTCATCGACTGCACCTCTCAAACATGCGCCACCTCCCTGGCCAGCACCAGACGCACCCCGGAGGGGGTACTGAGGTGGCGCTGTGCGCCGGCCCGCAGCAGGGCCAGATCGTGGGGGCCGAGTTCCACCTCTAGTTGCTCGACCTGCAGGTGGAGGGCGCCTTCCAGCACGATCCAGTTTTCGTTGGTGTCCAGCACTCCGGTTACCACCGATTGGCCCGGCGCCAGTTCGACGGCGCGGAACTCGCGCAGTGGACAGCGAGGTCCGGGGTCAAAGGGGCCGGTGTTGGCGGCGCCGGGGATGACGAAACCGGGCACGGTGCGCTGGGGCGGGCCGGCCTCCTCCACCCGCAGGTGCACGGGCCGCTGCTGCCGCTCCAGCGGAGTGACAATGGCCACATTGTCGAAGTCGGTGAACATCTGGAAACGATGCACCGCGCCCATGGGGGTGTAGATCGCGGTGCCGGGGGTGATGGGATGGGATTGGCCGTCGAGCCAGACCTCGCCCTGACCGCTGAGGAAGAGCCACAATTCGTCGTTGTCGTGGTAGTGGGGCTCCACCCCGGCGCCCTGCTTCTGGCCGGGGATGCTGCGGAAGGCGCTGAGCCGGGTCCACGCCGGGTACACCCCCTGTTCCCAGTAGATCTGGTTGGCGTTCTGCGAGCGGATGACATAGCGCTCAGCGGCGGCGATCATTCCTCACTCCTTTTTCCACCTGCAGGCGCAGGGCGCGGAAGAGTTCGGCGATGGCACTCAGTGAATAGTGGGCGTTCAGGCCGCTGGGATTGGGCAGCACCCACACCTGGGTCTGGCCGAGGTGTTCCTCCTGCGGACCCACGGCCGCGCCGGGCCGGCCAAAGGCACTGCGGTACGCGCCCAGCCCCAAGAGGGCCAGCACCCGGGGTTGATAGCGGCGCACCTTGGCCGCCAGGAGTTTGCCCCCCTTGGCGAATTCCTCTTCATCCAACTGGTCGGCCCGCGCGGTGGTGCGGGCCACCAGGTTGGTGATGCCATAGCCCCACTGCAGCATTTCGCGTTCTTCGTGGGCAGCCAGCAGCCGGGGGGTGAAACCGGCGGTGTGCAGGGCCGGCCAGAAGCGGTTGCCCGGCCGGGCGAAGTGGTGGCCCACCGCCGCGGTCCACAACCCAGGGTTGATGCCGCAGAAGAGCACCTTCAGGCCGGGACCGATCACGTCGGGCACGGTTTTGTGCACGGCGGCCAGCAACTCGGCTTTGGTGGGTTTGGGCGGGGCGGTCGCAGGTTTTTTCATCTACTCGGCTCCCGGTCTCAGAAGAAATGCCGGAAGCCGCCGGCCCAGCGCGAGAGCACGGTTTTCTGCCGGGTGTAGAACATCACCCCTTCCATACCCTGCACGTGTAAATCGCCGTAGAAGGACTGGTCCCAGCCCGAAAAGGCGAAGAGGGCCATGGGCGCCGGCACCCCCAGGTTGATGCCCACCATGCCGCATTCGACCTGCAGGGCAAACTGCCGGGCTGCGGTGCCGCTCTCGGTGAAGAGGGTGGCGGCGTTGCCGTAGGGCAGTTGGTTGGTCTGGGCGATGGCCTCCTCCAGGGAGGTGGGCCGCAAGAGGGCGAGCACCGGGCCGAAGAGTTCTTCGGTGAAAACGCGGTGCTGGGTTGCGGTGTGATCCAGCAAGGTGGGACCGACGAAGAAGCCTTGTTCCGGGAGGCCGCGCCGGCCGTCGCGGGTGATCTCCAGGCCCTGCTCCCCGGCCTCGGCGACGGCGCCGAAGAGCCGGTCGCGGGCCCGCCCGTCGATCACCGGGCCCATGCCGGTGCGCGGCTCGGTCAGTGGATCACCCAGGGGCAGTTGATCCATGGCGGCCAGCAACTGCTCGCGCAGCGGGTCGGCGGCTTTGCCCACCCCCAGCAACAGGGAGCCGGCCATACAGCGCTGGCCGGCGCAGCCAAAGGCCGAACCCATGACGGCGCGGATGGTGGGTTCGGGGTCGGCGTCGGGCAGGACCACCAGGACGTTCTTGGCCCCGCCGGCCGACTGCACCCGTTTGCCGTGGGCGCAGGCGGTGGTGTACACGTGGCGGGCCACCGGCGAGGAGCCGACAAAGCTGATGGCACGTACTGCCGGATGGGTGCAGAGGGCGTCGACCACCTCGCGGCCGCCGTGCACCACGTTGAGCACCCCCGGCGGCAGGCCGGCTTCGCGGAAGAGTTCGGCCAGGCGGTTGGCGGTGAGCGGCACCTTCTCGCTGGGCTTGAGCACAAAGGTGTTGCCGCAGGCGATGGCCAGCGGATACATCCACATGGGCACCATGGCCGGGAAGTTGAAGGGGGTGATGCCGGCGCAGACCCCCAGGGGCTCGCGCATGGTCAGGCCGTCCACCTCCTCGGCCAGGCGCGGCAAATGCTCGCCCTTGGCCAGGTGGGCGATGCCGCAGGCGAACTCCACCACCTCCACCCCGCGCCGCAGATCGCCGCGCGCTTCGTCGAGGGTCTTGCCGTTCTCGGTGGCGATGAGGCGGCTGATCTCCTCGAAGTGGACCTCCAGCAGCTCGCGGTAACGGAAGAGCACCCGCGCCCGCTTGGGCGGCGGGGTGCTGCCCCAGGCAGTGAAGGCCTGCAGGGCCACGGCCACGGCCTGGTCCACCTCGGCAGGTCCGCACAGGGGCACCCGCCCGATGACCTCGCCGGTGGCGGGGTTGTGCACCGGGCCGGCCTGGGCGGCATCGGGATGCAGCCAGTGCTCCCCGATCAGGATGGGCACCTTGGTCATCAACACCTCTTCGTCCGGTCCCAGGGGAAGGCAAAATCGGGCGGGTTGGCGTAGCGCTGCATCCGCAGTTTGATCCGGCTGCCTGCCCCAGGCGAGAGCATGAAGGTAGCGGCGGCGGCGTCCAGGGTAAAGTCCTGACCCTCGCATTCGGCGCCGGTCAACTGGTGCTCGCCGTAGGCGCCTCCCTGGACCACCACGGTGCGCGCCTCGACCGGGTTGAGGTTGACCAGGGATACCACGGTGTGGTCGGGACCCAACTCCTCGACCAGGGCGGCCACGTCCTCGGGCAGGCCGGCCCGCCGCCGCACCGGGTCGAAGTAGCGCAGCCGGCAGTGCACCGGCTGGGCGAAGCGGGTGGGCAGGCCGCCCAGCATCAGCTGCACCAGCGAGCCGGTGATCGCCGGGTTGTAGGGCAGCGGATCGTCGGAGAGGCGGGTGTCCGGGGTGGTGGGGTCGTTGTGCACCTGCTCCATGCGCTGGCGCACCCGCTCGAAATCCTGTTGTAGGGCCTGCACCGGATAGGAGGGGTTTTTCCCCTCCAGAAACTCGATCCAGCCATTGCCGCCCAGGCGGCTCAGATCTGCCCGGTCCATCGACCAGTAATAGACATCGAGGGCGCCGTGGTTGTACGGCTGCGGGGTGTAGGCGTACCAACCCTGGTCGCCGTACATGCGGGGGTACATCACCTGGCCGTCGATGGTCTTCCGGGCGGCGTTGATGGTGTCGATCAGCTGCCGCCAGACATCGGTATAGCGCTGGTCGCCGGTCAGGAGCAGGGCGTTGGCAAAGCCGGCCAACCCCAGATAATGGGTGTTGCGGTTGGCCATCTCCCTGGTCTGCGGCACCTCGACGGTGAAGGACCAGCCATAGCAGCCCCCGTACCACTTGCCGCCGCACTCGCCTCCCGGCGTGCCGTCCAGGCCGATATTGGTGGGGATGATGTTGCCGTTGGCCAGGGTGCGCTCCCGCCAGGCGTCCACGTACTCGAGGACCCAGTCGCGGTACTTCTGCTCGCCGGTCAGGGCAAAGGCGTTGAAGCCCAGGCCGGTGGCCACCAGGTTCTGGGGGTGGTCGCCGACGATGTCGTTGTAGTCCCGGAAGTGGGCCAGCATCTCCTCGTAGGTGCGCTCCCCGTGCCGGGCGGCGAAGCGTCCCTCCACCTCGATGGGGTCGCCGGCCCAGTCGAGGGCGGTGGCCTTGCGCAGCAGGGGCCCGCGACTGCCGTTGAACATGCTGCGGATGATCTTGTGCCGCGGGTCGTAGTTGGGGGCCTGGGGATCTTCGTTCAGGTAGAAGCCGGCGAAACGGCGGGTGCGCTGCTGGAAGAGCCGGTCGCCCGGATCAGACATGCCCTGCAGGTTGAAGACGGCCAGGCCCTCGCCGTTGTGCACCCAGTCGAACATCACCGGGAATTCTTTGTAGTACATGCCGTCGCGGGCAAAGGGCACCTCGGTGGTTTTGGCCTCGGTGTACTGCTTCAGGTGGCCTTCCCAGCCCAGCTTGTACAGGTCGAGCAGGTAGTCGGGGCCGCCCAGGAAATGCAGGGTGGGCCAGTCGGTGAGGTTCTCGATGGCGTCGTCCGGGCCGTCATTGCCGCCCCAGCGCGCCACACATTGCAGGTACCCGCGCTCGTCGAAGTAGCGCTCGAAGAAGGTGCGGCAGGCCTGGGCTTCGTAACGGAGGAGTTCCCGTTCGAGCAGGGCCCAGGCCGGCGGCGGGGTGGGGGTGTTCAGTGAGATAGTCGGTCGCACAGGGGGTTCCTTTCAGTTGCGGGTCTGCATTGCGGCCTGCTGTTGTCGGTATTGCTGGCGCGCCTCCTCGATAGTGGCCAGAGCTTCGGGAGGCAGGGTCTGTTGGGCGCCTTTCCAGTTCTCTTCCACCTGCTCCGGGCTCTCGGCGCCGGCCAACACGCAGCTGACCTCGGGACGGGAGCGCACCCAGGCGATGCAGAGCTGGGTGCGGGTGAGGTCCAGGTCTGCGGCCACCTGATCCAGGGTGGCGGCGAGGCCTGCCAGCGGGCTGCCCGGTGCCAGGGCGCGCCCGGGGTCGAGGAAGCCGGTGTCCAGGGGGCTGAAGGCCAGCAGGCCCAGCCCGTGCTGGGGCAGCAGGGGGAAGACCTCGGCCTCCAACCGCGCCACCCGCGACTTCCCCTCCTGGTCCAGGTGTTCGCCGGCGATGTTGTAGTATTCCTCGACTCCGGCGGGAGGCATCGGAAGGTCGAGTTCGAGATACTCGCGCAACTGGCCCGCTGAGTGATTCGACACCCCCCAATATCGCACCTTGCCTCTCTCCACTAGGGCGGTCATGGAGTGGGCGATTTCCGCCGCTGGGGTGAGGTTGTCGGGCTGATGGAGCAGGTACAGGTCGATATAGTCCGTGCCCAGCCTTTTGAGGCTGGCTTCTGCATTGGCGAAGAGATTGGCCCGGGTGAAGGGCATCGGTGTTCCCTTGTCTTCTCCATTTTTAGGGGGACCAAAGGCCGCCACCTTGGTGCAGATCACCGCCTGGCCGCGCCGGCCAGCCAGAACCCTGCCCAACACCTCCTCCGCGCCGCCCCAGCCGTAGGCATTGGAGGAGTCGAAGAAGTTGACCCCAATGTCCAGGGCATGGGCCAGTACCTGCCGCGCCTGTGAGCCATCGGCGCGGGGCAGGGTGCGGAAGGCCGTGCCCTGGCACAGGGGCGAGACCCACAGCTCGGTCTGACCGAAGCGAACTCTGTTCATCGGATACTTGTCCTGCTACTGAGCGGAGGTCACCCCGATCACCATGGCCGCGATCACCGCGGCGATGATCAGGATGGCCTGCATCTGATACAGGCCGCGCAGGGTGCCCAGGGCGCTCATCAGGTGGCCGATATCCCCGCCGGTTGAGGAGATGATGCGGCGGAAGGCCGCTGCGGCCCGCAGGGTGAGAATCCCGAGGATCAGGATCACCCCTCCTTGGAGGATGCCGGCCTTGGCGATTGGCTCGGAGGAAGTCAGGCCGCCGACGACCTGCAGGCCGCCGAAGAAGAGCATGACGCCGGCCAGGATCTGCATGTACAGAGCCAGGCTGCGGATGGTCTGGTTCTGCTCCTCGGTGAATTCATAGGCGCCCGATGGCGGCGTTCCGGTCATACTCCCTCCTCTGGGATTGGTGAGGTGGATGGGATGGATCAGCGCGGGCGGAAGGGCTCGGAGCCGCAGCCGGCGACGATGGACGAGAATTGCACGTGGCCCCACATCTCGGGGATATGCATGTTGATGGCCCCCTGGGGCGACCACACCCAGTTGTCGCAGGTGGGTTCGTCCTTGCGCAGGTACCCGCCCTTGTAGCGCTCGAAGGACCATTCGACCCGCGAGAAATTCACCCGCCACTGGTCGCCCGGCTTGGGCGGGCAGGCGGTGTGGGCGTGTTCGGCCATGCTGGTCCAGGGGATGGCCACCTCCACGGTCCAGCCCCGGTCCACGTCGTCGGCGCAGTTGACGGTGCCGTCCACCTGCACCGCGTGTTTGATGCCCACGAAGTCCCAATCGTGGTCGGCCTGGCCGCCCTTGCTGTAGGCCTTGGGCAGGTAGAGGTCCCACACCGCGTTGAGCGGGTTGATCTCGAACTCCATGTAGTGCTCGCCATCGCCGTCCGGGTCGATGAAGATCTCGAAATCGTTGTCGTTGCAGATCACCGAGTCGCGTTTGGTGAGGGTGCCCCACACGTGCGGCTCCTCCATATCGGCGGCGAAGTAGAAATACTGGTCGTCCCACAACATCATCGCCCGGGTGCCGAAGCGCGGCAGGGGCCGCACGTCGCCCTCGATGTCGACGAAGAGCGGGGTCCAGGGCGCGCGTTTCCACGAAGGCTCGTTGAGATGGCCGTCGATCTGGAGCGGGGACTCGGCGCGGTAGCAGACGTAGGTTTCGTGTTGGATGGCGCTCATGGTTTTTCTCTCCTGGTGAGATGGCCGGCGGCCGGTGGCCGGACGCCGCGTTCAGCGGGGGACAATCACCCCAAGTCGAGTTCCAGTTCGCTCAGCCGCCCCTCGGCGCGCCAGTTGCCGGGCCGGTGCCCCAGGTGCAGGCGTTTGAAGGCGCCGCCCAGCCGGCGGTCCAGGGTGCGCTTGTCCTTTTCATGCCCGTCGCTAAAGAGCACCGCCCCCCCGGTGGCCGTGTCCCCGTTCCCCTCTATCCGGGGGGGTTGGCCGGCCTTCCAGTCGCCGATGCCGGCCTCCAGCACCTCGATGTAATGGCGCTGCTCGTCGTAGAAACGCACGTGCAGGCCGGTATAGAAACTGATGACACTCAGACACGAGCGGGTGAAGGGCTGGTCGCACAGGTGCAGGTACGCGCGCTGGGCCACCGGCCCGGGATGGGGCGGGCAATCCCAGTCCGGGGTGAAGGTGAAGCCGATTCTCCCGCGCTCCGTGCCGACCGGCGTGGTCCAGGAATATACCGCGAAGCTGTCCCGGGCGGAAAGCAGGTCCTCGCCCACCCAGCGGGGTGTCCCCCGCTGCAGCCGCAACGCCCCGCTCCGGTCCAGGTGGCGCGGGCTGCCGCAAAAATGGAAGGCCACCCCGTTGGAGGGGGAGAGACGGGCGCGGCGCGTGGCCTCATCCCGCTCCTGCCAGGCGCAGAGCCGGCCCACCATCAGGGCGCTGGTGCGGCCCACCATGCCGATCTCCTTGCCCCCGTCGGGGGCGAAGAGGGTCCACAGGCTGGCGTGGAAGGCGCGGGTGGCCACCTGGCGGAAGGCCGGTTCGCCGCTCAGTTCGTAGGCGTAGGCCAGGCCGGGGGCCACCATCATATTGATGTAGTGAGGGTAGTTGTGCTCGCGGTGGCCCCGGTTGAAGGCGTTCCATTCGTAGATGAAGGCCTCGATGCCCTCCACCCACATCTTCTCCACCAGGAAGCGGCTGAGGTGGAGGAGGGCCTGGGCGGCGGCCGGGTCCTTGCTGAGGCGGTGGTAGCGTTCCAGGCCTTCGAGCACCACCCCCACCATGAAGGGTTTGGCGCCGTCCTCCTGGCAGATGCGCCACCAGCGCAGGGGTTGGCCATCCTGCTCGTCGATCTCCTCCAGTTGGCGGTCGGGGTCGGCGGTGAAGCGGGAGAGGAAGGCGGCCATCTGCTGCATCTTGGCCAGCAGCGCCGGCTCGCGCTTCACTTCGGCCACCCCGGCCAGGGCCACCAGGGGCCAGCCCACGGCCCGTTCGCTGTTGAGGAAGTGACGGCGGATGGCCTGGTCCCCCTCGCCGGCAAAAAGCCCTAGCAGAAAGGCGGCCTGGGCCCGAGCCGCCTCCCAACTCCACAGGTCGCCCCGGAGCAGATAGTTGAGCACCAGACCATCGGTCCAGTAGTGGCCCAGTTCGCCGCCGGGGGTCCGGTGGTCGGCATGGTCCTCGGCTTCCTCGAGGTACCCGTGAAAATGCATATCACCGTTCGTGGCCTTGCTGTCCACGTCGGCCAGGTGCACGGCCCCGTGATAGGCCACCTCGGCAAAGAGGCCTTCACCGGTGCGGATGAATTGCAGGAAATAGGCGTAGGGCACGTCGTATTCGTTGTCGGCGTACATGCGCCGCACCCCGCCGTACGCGCCCAGGGGCATGGGCCAGTCGCCGTAGTGCTGCAGGCCAAAGTACTCCTCGTCCTGGGCGGTTTCGTCGGCCAGGGCCGCCGGGCCGCTGCGCGGACCACCGCGTGTCTTTTCCAGGGCGCTGAGCCGGCCGCCGCGCAGGCAGGTGTCGATGGCCTGCTCGTACCCGGGGTAGTGTTTTTGGGTGCGGTCGGTGCGGGGGGGCAGGGGGCCGAAGGCCCCGGTGCTGCAGGCGGTCTCCGGGTCGAGGGACCAGGCTGGGTTCGCCCCGTCCCGACCGGCCAGGCCGATGCGCATGCAGTGGCGGAAACTGGTGCCGCTCTGCACGGTCAGGGGCGGCGCCGAGGCAGGGTAGAAATCGAGCTGGACCTGGTCTGCCCCGGCGGCCAGGGCGAAGGGGGCGCGCTGCCAGGCCTTCTCCAGCACCACCCGCACCGGGCCACCGCTCAGGGCGGCAGCGGGGTGACCGGCAGTTGGGGGGGTGCCGTCCCGGGCGCAGAGGCCGGGGCGCAGCACCTCCAGGCAGCCGGCGCGGGTCCCGGACTCCTGCCAGACCCACTCATGGTTTTGGCCGAAGCGCAGGGTGGCGCCCAGTTCGCCCAGTTGGCAGGGACTTTCCTGGAGAAAGCTCAGGCGCTGCTGCCAGTGCAGGACCCCCTGAACGGGATCGAGGCGCAGCAGGTGGTCGAAACGCAGCCCCGCGGTGACGGGCTGGCGCAGGCGCAACAGAGGGGCGAGGGGGCTGGGTTCGATCAATTCGGCGGTCCAGGTCTGCGCGGCCCCGAGCGCAGGGGTGGTGGCAACCCGGCCGGGCTCCACCCGCACCAGTTGGCCGGCGGTGCTGAAGATCCAACCCCGATGGCCCCATTCCAGCCGGGCGCCGCCCACCTCCAGCAGGTTGGCACTGTCCAGCGAGAGTGCGGCTGGCTGGGCCTCACCGGGGCTCAGTTCGACGGTATTGCTGCTGGCACTGAGACGGGCGTGCAGGTAGATCCACTTGAGACTGCCGTCGGGCCACCAGGCGCGTTCGCTCCACCACAGGGGCAGGGCCTGGCCCTGCGGGTCGCGCAACACCAGACCGCTGCCGGCGGGCAGCACGCCGGGGGCAAAGGGCACGCCGCACAGCAGCAGGTTTCCTGGAACTGCCTGGTGAACGGTGATTTTCATGGTCGCCTCGGGTGGTGGATGGCATCAAAAATAGGGAATAGGCGGGTGCTGCACAGCCATGGCCTGGTTGACCGGCCATCGGGCCCCCTGCATATTGGCGGTCATCCATCTGCCCTGGAGGTGATCACCGTGAAAACCATCGACCCGCAGCAACTGCGCGCTGCCCTGCCCGACCTGCACACCACCCTGAAACTGGCGGGGCTGGCGCAGCCAGTGGAGGTCTGGCGCGATGCCTGGGGTATTCCCCATATCCGGGCGGCGAATGAGGTGGATCTCTACTTTGCCCAGGGGTTCGCCACCGCCCAGGACCGGCTCTGGCAGATGGATTTCGACCGGCACCAGGCCCTGGGCCGCTGGGCCGAATGGGCCGGCGAGGCGGGCCTGGCCCGCGACCGGCTCTTGCGGGCTTCGGGTATGGCCCAGGCCGCCCGCGCCGACCTGGCGGTGTGCAGCCCCGAGGCGCAGCGCATGGTCGAAGCCTATGCGCGGGGGGTGAACGCCTTCATCGAGACCACGCAGGCCCTGCCCGTCGAATACACCCTACTGGAGGAAAAGCCCGAGCCCTGGCAGGCCTGGCACTGCCTGGCGGTGTACAAGATCCGCAACACCCTGCTGGGCAGCTTCGAGCCCAAACTCTTCCGCACCCGGCTGCTCAAGCGCTTTGGCCCGGAGCGGCTGGCGGCGCTGGTGAAGGGTTATCCGCAGGGGCATCTGCTCACCGTGCCGCCCGACGCGGAGTACCTCGGCCCGGCCCTGGATGTCGAGGGCCTGCTGCGCCCGCTGGCCGCCGGCTGGCTCGACGGGGTGGATCTGGGCTCCAATGCCTGGGCGCTGGGCGGGCAGCACACCCGCTCGGGTCTGCCGCTGGTGGGCGGGGACTCCCACCGCGGCCTGGACGTGCCCAACGTGTACTATCAGATCCATCTGGCCTGCCCGGATTTCGACGTGATCGGCCACGCAGTGCCGGGGGTGCCCGGGGCCCTGCACTTCTGCCACAATCAGCACGTGGCCTGGGGCATGACCCACGGCATGGCCGATACCCAGGATCTCTACGTGGAGCGGTTCCGCGAGGGGGGACGGGAGTATCTCTTCAAAGGGCAATGGCGGCCGGCCCAGGTGCACCACGAGACCATCGCCGTGCGCGGTGCGGCGGCGGTGGCGGTGGAGATCACCCGCACCCACCACGGCCCCATCATCGCCGGCGACCCGCGCCACGGGGCGGCCGTCGCCATCGCCGATCCGGGGTTGCGGGAGGCCACCCCCTGGCTCGACGCGGTGCGCGACGCCATGGCCGCCCGCTCGGTGGCGGATCTCGACCAGGCCCTGAGCCGCTGGACCGACCGGGTCAACAACTACGCCGTGGCCGATACGCAGGGACATTTTGGCTACCTGCACGCCGGCCTGATCCCCATCCGCGGGGAGGCCAACGGCTGGGGTGCGGTGCCGGGTTGGACCGGGGAGCACGAATGGCAGGGGTACATCCCGCATGCCGAGTTGCCGCGCGCCCTCGACCCCGAGGCCGGGTACGCGGTGACCTGCAACCAGCGGGTGGCCGGGGCCGACTATCCCTATTACGTGGGGTTGATCTTCGCCGCCCAGCACCGGGCGCGGCAGGTGCAGCGCCATCTGCTGGGGTTGCAGGAGCAGGGTGTGGCCACCCTGGCCGAGATGCAGGCCATACACGCCGAGAGCGGCTCGCTGCCGGCCCGGATCTGGGTCGAGGCCCTATCGCAGGTGAAGCCGCTCGACGAGGCCAGCGCCCGGGCCCAGGGATTGTTGCGGCAGTGGGATGGCCGCATGGACCGGAACCTGCCCCAACCGCTGATCTACACCCAGGTCAAGGCGTGTCTGCTGGCACGGGTGAGTGCGGATCTCTTCGGGGCGTTGGCCGGGGCGCCTGGCAGCGAGGCGCATCTGCGCCAACTCGAACTGGAATTGGCCCTGGCGCTGGAGAGAGGGGAAGAGGCGTTGTTGCCGGCAGGGCAACACTGGCCGGAGGTGCTGGCCCAGTCGCTGCAGGAGGCGGTGACCCTATTGCAGAAGAAGCTCGGGCCGGAGCCAGGGGTGTGGCGCTGGGGCCAGGTGCATCACACCCAACCCCGGCATCCACTTTCGCCCTTTTTCCCCGAGGCCGCCCAGCACCTGGACCCGCCCCGGATAGAGGCCCACGGCGACGGCGACACCCCGCTGGCCGGCGGGTACAGCCACGCGGCGCCCTTTGCCGTGGCCACGGTCTCGGTCAACCGCTACCTCTTCGATCCCTCGGACTGGAACCAGTGCCGCTGGATCGCGCCGCTGGGGGCCTCGGGCCACCCGGCCAGCCCGCACTGGGCCGACCAGGCGCAGCACTGGGCGGATGTGGAATACATCCCCCAGTTGTGGGACTGGGCGCAGATTGCGGCTCAGGGCAGTTGCCAGCAGTTGGAGCCGCAAGCTTAGCTTCTATTTCACCATTTGCATGAGGCGCTGGGTCATGGAACCCTCCTGGGTGAGGGCGTAGATGATGATATTGACCGCCATCTGCAACTGTCGGGTGGAATCCCCGCCATAGCGCTGCTTCATCCAGCCCCATTCGGTGCAGGACGAGACCCCGGCTAGCCGGCCCTTGATATAGTAGCCCATCAGGTAGTTCCACTTGTTCAGCTCGAATTTGGTCCCCAGCGAGGGCGGATACCCCGTGGTCATTCCTCCCCGGATATCAAAAAAAGAGGTGAAGAGAGGGTGGTCGTCCGGCAGGCGCGCATTCCAGAAATCCCGCCCCTGCACCAGGCCGCCGTGCTTCTCCAGGGCCTCTCCCCAGGTAGCCCAAAACAACCGCCCTTCGTCCGACTCCCAGGTGTCCCCGATCACAAACCCGCCCTCCAGCAGATATCTGGCCAACTGGGCCATCTCGCTCTCGTTGGGGATTCCCGGAGGAATGATGACCGGCACCTCCAGCCAGCGCTCGTCGTCCTCGGAGATGCTGCCGATCAAATCTGCCGGCAGCCCGGTGTATTCATTTACCGCATCCCGCAAGGC
>JADZBP010000060.1 GCA_020852055.1 Candidatus Latescibacterota bacterium | reverse complement strand
TCGGGATCGTCCGGGTTTCCGGGGAGCCGATGGAACTCCGTGAATCCGAGGTGGCGATCGGAGTCGACCGGCGTCTGCGGACGAGGTTGCAACAGATCCCTATCGGGAACCGGCAGATCTCGATATCGCTACTCGATTCCTCCCGACAGGCGCTGTGGCAGGCCGATACCACGGTCACCGTGATGACCAATGTCACTGTTTCGGCGATCCTGCGGCTCAAGAGGGTAGCTGACGCACCACCTACGGTTCGTTTCGAGGCGGCGCCGGCAACCAATCGAACCAACAGACCGATCGTTTTCAGAGCGATTGTCGACGACACCCACGACCAGTCCGATTCCCTGCAGGTCCGCTGGGATTTCGACGGCGATGGCGAATACGACACGGGTTGGAGCACTGCCAAGGAAGACACCCATGCATATCCCAGTGTGGGTGATTACCGGGTCGTGGCTCAGGTGCGGGATAGGAGCAACCCGCCGCTTCAGAACACCAGCAACAACAGCGCGGGCAGCATACCGCAGGTTATCCGGGTCATCGACCTGGTGGCGCAGGCAGGCCGCGATTCCACCTGGTACGTGAACCTCGCCGATCCCATCCGTCTCGACGGCACCGGGAGCCGGGGTTTTCCTGCAACGCTCAGCGATTCGCTTTCCTACCACTGGAAGCACCTGGTCGACTATCCCGGCGGGGTGAGGGCCTCGGTTGAGAACACCTTCAACGCCAACCACTCCCACGACGCCGGGTTGCTCAAATTCCTCCCCAGCGAAGGCGTGGGCCTGTACGCCTTTGCCCTCACTGTCGAATACGCCGGCATCTTCAGCGAACCGGACACCGTCCTGCTGCAGGTACACAGCCGGCTGCCCATCGCCGGGGTGAACGCCCCAACCCAGGCGCGGGTAGGGGAAACCGTGACCCTGATCGGCATCGGCAGCGACCCTGACGCCAAGGATGCCACCCTGGCCTTCCGTTGGCGCGGCGCCCAGGCCGGGTTACTGGCCGATACCACCGCCGCAACCACCAGTTTTGTTCCCGAAAATGAGGGCACCTACGCCTTTGGGTTGGTGGTAGGGGATACCGATCCCCAGTGGAGCGTTCCCGTTCCGGTGCAGATCGAGGTGAAAGCCCGCAACCAGGTCCCCCTGGCCAACGCCGGGCCGGATGCCGCGGGTACTACCGGTGTCGCGGTGACCCTCGATGGCAGTGGCAGCAGCGATCCCGACCCGGGCGAAACAGCGAACCTGGTGTACCGCTGGGTTTCCCTGGATGGCCCGGTGCTCAGCGAGGCCTCCAGCCCTCGGCCTTCCTTCGTGGCCAACGAAGCCAGGTCCTACAGTTTTGCTCTGACTGTGAACGACGGCACCGAGGACAGCCGACCTGATACGGTGGTGGTGGCGGTGAGGTTGGCCAACTGGCCACCGGTTGCCCTCGCCGGGGCGGACACCTCGGGGCAGGTCGGCAGTGCGCTGGTATTGGACGGGACTGGCAGCGATCCCGAGGGAGAGACCAACCTCACCTATCGTTGGCAGGCGTTGGATGGTGGGGTGGTGACCGATGCGACGCTGCCACGGGCAGCTTTCACTGCCAACCTTCCCGGGTCGTATTCGTTGACCTTGGTGGTGTCCGACGGCGAGCTGCAGAGTGCGCCCGATACCGTCCAGGTTCGGATCCGGAGCCTGCCCCTGTTGCTCTACTCGGCCCAGGGTCCCGACGGCGACCTCGAGATCTATAAGGCCAACACCGACGGAACCGCACCCTTCCGTCTGACCGCCTCGCCGGGTGACGATCTCCAACCGCAGTCGTCCTGGGACGGCCAAACCATCGTCTTCGTCTCCAACCGGTCGAATTCCATTGACGAGTGGACCGGCACCACCGAAAACGATATCTGGAGGATCAACGCCGACGGCACCGGGCCCGTGCCACTGGTGTCGACCGCCAACTGGCCGACCCTCTCGGTTGACGGACGGCTGGCGTTCTGCCGGAACAGCGGCGACCTCTCCACGCCTCCTGCTGTTCCCGATCCCATAATCCACCTCTTCCTCCGCGAGGTGGATGAGACCGTCTCAGGGGCGTTGAGTACCGGGAATACCAAGAACCTGCAACCCTCCTGGTCGCCCGAAGGACGCCGGCTGGTTTTCTCCCGGTGGGAGGAGGCCTTCGGGTGGAATCTGTTTCTCACCGATATGGAAGGAGGATTGACCCAACTCCTCGACACCCCGGAGGCCTCGGAGGGTGACCCCGCCTGGTCGCCCGATGGTAAGGGGATCGCGTTTGTCTCCGATGCCGATGGCGACAAGGGTATTTACCTAATCAGCGCCGAGGGTGGGGTGCCGCCGGAGCGTATCGGTGGTGAGCCTGGTGTCGATTACCATAGTCCCTCGTGGTCCCCGGACGGCACCCAGATAGCCTTTGTGCGTGCGGAGTTGGGTGGCCGAGTCGACATCTATATCATGAACGCCGACGGAACCGATCCACACCTGGCGGTGGAAAACGCCCAGGATCCAGCCTGGCTACCTGGCCAGTGAGAGGAGCAGAATCCATGGTGGCGAAATGGGTGATCGCGATCGGCCTGGGGATGTTGTTGAACGCAGCCTCCGCCCAGGAGAACGGCTTACCGGCCGACAAACTCGCGCTGCGCTACCGCATCGAGTTCCTCGACGGCAAGGACTGGAAACCTGTGGGGGCCAGCAAGAAGTTCAAGCGGGACCACACCATCCGATTCCGCTTCATCGGCAACCAGGCAGGCACCCTATATCTGTTGAACGCCAGTGAGGAGTTTGCCTCGCTGCACCCGGTGTTCCCACAGGGTGTCGGAACCGACTTAGTGCGCCAACTGGGCCTGGGCACCCATATCGCCGCCAACCGGGTTGGCCTCTTTCCCGATCCTCAGCAGGGCGAGGGCGGACTGAGGTTCACCGGAGTTGAGGGGGTGGAGCGTTTTCTCTTGGTCTTTGTACCCGACCCACCAAACGAGGCTCGTTCGTTGATGGGCATCGCGCTGGGGTCGGAGGGTTGGCATTTTGACGATCACACCACCTATCTCGCCACCGGCACCTTGGGGCAAACGCTCTTCCACTACTTCGAACTGAAAAGCAGATGATGGCCTGGTGCCTGCTGTTGTTGGCGCTGGTCGCTGCGCCAGTTTGGGCTGACAAACGCGCCTTGTTGATCGGGGTGAATGACTACACCAGGGGACCGGCAGAGTGGGATCTGCGGGGTTGTGAAAACGACGTGAACATGACCCGGAAACTCCTGATCGAGCGGTACGGTTTCCCCGAACAGAATGTGAAGGTTCTGCTCAACGGCGACGCTACGGCTGCGGAAATCCTCCGGTCGATCAAGGAGTGGCTGGTCAAACCGGTTAAACCCGAGGACATCGTCTATTTCCACTTCAGCGGCCACGGTTCCCAGGTGAAGGATTTCGAGGGGGATGAGGAAGACGGGTACGATGAAGTGATCTGTCCTACCGACATGCAGCAAGGGCAATGGGCCTCCATCATCACTGACGACCAATTGAAATACGCCCTGGATCAGATCCCTGCCCGGCAGGTGACCATCGTGCTCGACGCCTGTCACTCGGGGACCGGAACCCGGGATCTTTCGCTGTCGCGGCCGCGTTTCGCCCGCTTCGACCCTGGACCGGGTTCCCGATCGGTGGCGCTGGGTACTCCCACTAACACCCCAGCAGGCTCTAAAAACCAAACGCCGGCGGCAGTGCAGAAACAGTGGGTGACGATCTCGGGTTGCCGGCCGGACCAGACCTCGGCCGATGCGTGGATTCGCGATGGCTTTTATGCCGGCGCCCTGACCTACCATCTGGTCGACAACATGCGGAAGGCCGCGCCCGGCACCTCGATCAAGGTATTGATGCAGCAGGTCAGCCGCGACCTACAGGGCGCGAGTTACTCGCAGGTGCCGCAGGCTGAGGGCGACTTGGACCAGTCGGTGCTGGGGGTAATGCCCGAACCCGTCCGCCCGCCCCATGCGTTGGTTGAACGCTGGACCGGGAACCGGGTGGTGCTGGTTGGCGCCGGCAACCTGAGTGAAGGTTCGATCTGCGCGGTTTTTCCGCCCGAAGACCACATCCTCGAAGGGGCCGGGATCGGGCGCCTCAAGGTGATGAGCGTTAAGGGCGATACCGCGGAAGGCATGGTGCTGGACGGGCCGGTCCCGGCCCCTGGGTACCAGGTTCGCGAGATCCTGCGCAGCTTTTCGGTGGCCAAACTAAAACTGCTGATCGAGGCCCCCGATACTGCCGCCACTGCCGCCTTTGGCGCGGCGTTGGCGGGGATCGAGTTCATCGAGATCGCCGGCGCCGAAGAGCGTTTCGATCACCGCCTGGTGTGCCGGACCGGCGACACCGGTTGGCTGGGTTCCCTGACCGTGGATGGCGAGGCGGGTTCACCCGGGGCTGGTCCCGATGCGGCGGCGGTGGTCGAGGCCCTGCGGCCCCAAATGGAAAATGCCTATGCGGTAAAATTCCTGGCAGGTCTCGACAATCCGACCCCGCCCTTTAAGGTCTCGGTCTGGGCCAACCGGGGCAGAGAGGCTGCCGCTGAACCGCAGAAGTTAGTGCAGGCCAAGGTCGGAGAGCTGCTGACCTTCAGCTTCAAGACCGACCGGGATTGTTACCTGACCCTGATCGACCTGGGTACCACCGGCAAGATCACGGTGCTATTCCCCAACGAGTATCAACCCAGCGGTTTCGTCAAGGCGGGACAGGTATACCAGACCGGCACCCGTGGCCTGCTGCCCTTCCAGATCCGCGCCTCGGGGCCTCCGGGCCGCGAACTGGTCAAAGTGATCGCGACCCTCGACTCGTTGGCCCTGCCGAGCCTCAAGCTCGGCAAGGCCGGTGCTGCCGGCACCCGGGCCATCGACGCGGGCAGCGAGTTTGTCCGCCAACTTGCCCGCGACCTTTCCGTCGAGAGCATCGAAGAGCCACCGCCGGTGGCTGCAACGACCCCTGCTGACACCAGTGCGGCGGCACCGCCGGGTACGCCGACCATCGCCGCCGAAAAATGGGGCACCGACTACCTGATCGTCGAGACTGCCCCATGAGGAGCAAAACATGTTGAAGGTGGTATTCTGGGTACTCCTGCTGCTCGGGGTGCCGGGTCTGTGCCTGGCTGGCAACGAGCTTGCCTTTGTTACCGAAGTCAAGGGCAAGGCGGAGATCAAACGGCAGGCCGGGGAGACCGAAACGGCGGTGGTGGGCAGCCGGCTCTTTGCCGGGGATGTGCTGCGGGCCCTCAAAGGGGATGTGGCTCTGATCTATCTTTCCGGGCGGATGGTCAAGCTGGCCGAGGGCGAGCAACACCTTGGGGCTGCGGAAAAGGAGGCGGCCACCTCCCTGGTAATCCGCCTGAAGGAGACCCTCGACGAGATCGATCAGGCCGGCGGGCAGGGGCCGACCGTACACGGAATGGCTCGCGGCTTGGGGCAGATCACCGGCGCCATCCCCGCCAATACCTGGCTGAGCAACAGCGATTTCGCGTTTTCCTGGGACAGCCTGGAGGGGGTCCATCAGTACCAGTTCACCCTTGAGACCTCTGAAGGCAAGGTGCTGCGGCGGGAAATGGTAAAAGGCAACCGACTGCCGGCCGCCGGTATGGAACTGGAAAAAGGGCGTCGGTACCTCTGGAGTGCGAGCGACCCGGGCGGCTTCATGCCCCGCACCACCGGCGCGCTCTGGATCGAGCTGGCCGGCGAAAAAGCGGTTGGGGAACTGACCACGACCCTTAACGGCATTGCCCAGATCTACCAGGGGCAGACCCAGAGCCTGCTGCAGGCCACGGTGCTCTATAAGGCAGGCTTCTACTTCGAGGCCTGTTCGGCATTGGCCGGCCAACAGATCAAACGCGAGTTGTCCCCGGCGGAAAAATCCCTGTTGGACAAGGCGCGGGCCAAGATGGAACCTTGAAACCCGGCGTAACTCCACCTGTTTAGTTGCGCGGCCACCAACCCCTTAGCCAGGAGCCAGTCGCCGATGACCTACCTGCTCTGCACCCTGTCCGCGACCTTTTTTGTCCTGGCCGGCTACCTCATGGAGCACGGGCTACTAGCGCTCCTTGTCCAACCCGCGGAATTTGTGATCGTTGCGTTTCCCTCCCTGCTC
>JADZBP010000059.1 GCA_020852055.1 Candidatus Latescibacterota bacterium | reverse complement strand
CCGCCGCGCCGTTCAGGGCACCACCCCTCACCCCGGAGAACACCGCATGTCAGACGAGCCCTTGCTCCTGGAACAGGCCTTCGGCAGTGAACCCATCGGCCTGAAGACCAATGCCGTGCGCTGGCTGCAGCAGCAGGTGATGCGGCAGTCGCTGACCCTGCCCCGCCAGTTTGCCACCCGCAATGCCTGGGAGGACTTCCGCGCCCGGATACGCGCCGAGCTGCCCGGGGTCATCGGCCTACCCGCCTTTCCCCCGCTGGGGCAGAGCCTGGTGCGGGCCCGGCTGCAGGTAGGCGAGCACGCCTGGTGCGAGCGGGTAGACGTGGCTGTCGACGAGGACTACGCCATCCCCGCCTTTGTCTTCAGTCCCAAGGCCCCGGCCACCGCCGCCCGCCCCGCCCTGGTGTGGAACCCCGGCTGGCCCGAGGACAAATGGAAGCCGGCGTACCAGCACTTTGCCCTGCGCATGGTGCGCCACGGCTTTGTGGTGCTCATCCCCGACCACGCCCCTTTCGGCGAGACCACCACCCAGGACCACAAGACCACCACCGCCATGACCGCGGTGATGGGCATGGGCCAGGTGCTGGGCATCAGCCAGTTGGCCCTGCGCTCGGCCGAGACCCGCCGCTGCGGCGAGTACCTGCGTGCCCGCCCCGACGTGGATGCCAAACGCGTGGCCGTGGCCGGATTGTGCCAGGGCGGCCAGGACACCTGGATGTCGGCCCCCCTCGACGACGGGTTCTGCGCCGCCGCGCCCCTGTGTTCGGCCTCCACCTTTGCCGTACACATGTTCGAGATGGCCTCGTACTTCGCCAACGGCGACTCCTCGCCCTTTCCCTTTGGCATCCTCAAGGTCTGCGACGTGGAGCACCTGCACGCCGCCATCGCCCCCCGGCCGCTGCTGGTGCGGGCCAACCTGCCCGACCAGTGGTGGCCGGTCAGCGCCTTTGGCCGCATCGAGACCTTCACCCGCCAGATCTACCGCCTCTACGGGGCCGAGGATCGCATCGACTTCCGCGCCGAAACCCACGAGCACAACCTCACCGGGCCTTTTGCCGATGCCCTTGAGCAATTTTTATTGAAGTGGGTCTGAAAGGAGCACCTCGATGAGTACCCTGATCTCCCTCGACGGCACCTGGCAGTTGGCCACCGATCCCGACAACGCCGGGCGCCAGCAGCAGTGGCAAGCGCAGATCGCTCCCAATGCCGTGCCGGCTCCGGTGCCGGGCATCATCCAGGCCCCCTTTCCCGCATACCACGGGGTGGCCTGGTACTGGCGCACCTTTGCCGCCCCGGCCAATCCCCATCCCCGGGGCCGCTGCCTCCTGCGCTGCTGGGCCGTGGACTACCTGGCCGAGGTCTGGGTCAACGGCGTGCCCGTGGGCGGCCATGAGGGCGGCGAGACCCCCTTTGTGCTGGACATCACCGGAGCCCTGCAGCCGGGCGAAAACCTGCTGGCCATCCGGGTGCTCAACCCCACCAACGAGCCCATCGACGGCATCGTGCTGGCCCAGACCCCGCACCGCAACAAGTCCCTGCCCCACCACACCGGGGGCAGCTACAACTACGGCGGCATCATGGAATCGGTGGAGTTGCTGGTGGCGCCGGCGGTGCGTTTGGCCGATCTCTTTGTGCGCGCCGAGCCGCAGCGCGGAGTCCTGCGCGTCCAGGTGGAAACACACAACACCACCGACCAGCCCCTTGCCGGTCAGTTGCAGCTTTCGGTGGCCCCGGCTGCCGGCGGCGAAACCCTGATGGTCAGCGAGTTGCCGGTCGAACTCCAGCCGGGGCAGACCCGGATCGACACGGAGATACACCTGGTCAATGCCCACCTGTGGAGCCTGGAGGACCCCTTCCTCTACCGGGTCAGCGCCCAGTTGCAGACCTCGATGGGGGCGGACGAACAGGCCGTGCGCTGCGGCTTCCGCGACTTTTGCGTCGAGGGCGGGTACTTCCGCCTCAACGGCCGCCGCCTCTTCGTGCGCTCCACCCACACCGGCAACCACGCCCCCGTGGGCCAGGTCAACGCCCCAGCCTCGGCTCCCGACCTCCTGCGCCGCGACCTGCTCTACGCCAAGGTCTGCGGCTACAACATGGTGCGCTTCATCGCCGGCATGGCCCACCCCCACCAGCTCGATCTATGCGACGAGATCGGCCTGCTGGTCTACGAGGAGAGCCTGGCCGGCTGGTGCCTGGCCGACTCGCCCGAGATGGGTGCCCGTTTCGACTTCTCCACCCGCGAGATGGTCTTGCGCGACCGCAACCACCCCAGCGTGGTGGTCTGGGGCCTGCTCAACGAGACCCAGGACACCCCCGTCTTCCGCCACGCCCACGGCCAACTGCCCCTGGTGCGCCAGTTCGACGACTCGCGCCTGGTGCTGCTCAACAGCAGCCGCTGGGACGGGCAGTGGTCCATCGGTTCGGTGTGCAACCCCGGCAGCCACCAGTGGGAGTACGTGTGGGGCCAGGAAGCGCCCGGAGCCCCTCCTGCCGGCGACCATCCCCTCTTCCACACCCAGTTCAGCGCCTACCGCCAGGGCTCGGGCGACGTACACCTGTACCCGCCCATGCCCGCCCCCGCCGAGGTGGAGGACTTTGTCCGCCGCGTCGGGCACGACTCCAAACCCGTCTTCCTCTCCGAGTACGGCACCGGCAGCCTGATGAACGCCCTGCGCGAGCTGCGCTGTTACGAGCAGTCGGGCGAGAACATGCAAGTGGAGGACGCGCAGTTGATGCGCTCCATGGCCGAGGCCTTCAGCGCCGACTGGCAGGCCTGGGGTTTCGACGGGGTCTACGCCTTTCCCGAGGATATGCTGCGCCACAGCCAGCAACTGCACGGCCGGCAGCGCCTGCTCAACTTCGACCTCATCCGTTCCAACCCCAAGATTGTCGGTTACAACCTGACCGGCATGCTCGACCACGGCATGACCGGCGAGGGGATCTGGACCTTCTGGCGCGAGTGGAAACCCGGCGCCTTCGACGCCCTCAGCGACGGCTGGGCCCCGGTGCGCTGGTGCCTCTTCTCGCGGCCCCTGCACGGGTACCTGGGCCGGCCCCTGGCCCTGGAGGCCGTGCTGGCCAGCGAGGATATGCTGCCCCCCGGCGAGTACCCAGCCCGCTTCCGCCTGCTGGGGCCGGAGGGTCTGGTTTGGGAGGAGTGTACCTCGGTGCAGATGCCTGCCCCGACAGCCGGCGAGGAACGCCCCCTCGCCGTGCCGGCGCTGCAGCGCGAGCTAAGGATCGATGGGCCGGAGGGGACGTACACCTTTGCCGCAAACATCGAGCGGGGCGCGGCCCCGGCGGGGGGGCGGCTCAGAATCCACCTGTCGCGCGAGCTAAAACACCTGCGCCTGAAGCTGCCCCTCACCCTGTGCGGGGTGGCCGCGCCGGCCGAGACCTGGTTGCAGGAACACGGGGTGGAGTGCCAACCCTTTTCCACCGCGCCCGCCGCTGAGCGCGAGTTGATCCTGGTGGGGGCCACCCCGCCGGTGGAAGTGGATTTCTGGCGGGTGCTTCTGGAGAAGATGGACCGGGGCGCGGCGGTGCTCTTTGCCGACCCGGCCGCCTTTGCCCGCGGCCAGGAACCCCTGGGCTGGCTGCCCCTGGCCGACAAGGGCCAGTGCCCGGAGTTCTGGGACTGGCTCTACCACAAGGAGTGTGTGGCCAAAAACCACCCGGTCTTCGCCGGCCTGCAGGCCGGGGGCATCCTCGACTGGGACTACTGGAAACCGGTGTTGCCCTCGCGTCTCTTCACCGGGCAGGCCCAGCCCGGCGAGGTGCTGGCCGCTGCCTTTGCCATTGGCTATCCCTGCGCAGGGGGGTACAGCTCCGGGGTGCTGCTTTCCGCCCACCGCTTCGGCGCCGGCGCCTTCCTCCTCAACACCTTCCCGGTACTGGAACACCTGGGCGCCCACCCGGCCGCCGACCGGCTGCTGGCCAATCTGCTGACCCACACCGCCGCGCAAGCCCGGAAAACCCGCGCCCGGCCTTCGCGCGGACTTGCGGCGCAATTGCGGGCGCTAGGGCCTGTCTGAAAAGTCGCTTTTAGGCCCAAGCCCGAGCGAAAGCGGCGCGGGCAAGGCGCCCGAAGCAGGCGTATTGAATGCTAAATACGCCGAATGAGGGCAACGCCGAACGCGCCGCTTGCAGCCGGGCGGCGCCAGAATGGAGTTTTCAGACAGGCCCTATTCTGTGAGTGAGTCATCTGAACCTCCTCACCGGGAATCTGGAAGGCCCCCCATGAGTGAATCGCTGGATCTGCGCGGCGCCAAGATCCTCATCGTCGACGATATGCCCGCCGTCCTGGAGGTGCTGCGCCGGGTGCTGGAGAACGCTGGGTACCTTGCCCTGGTGGCGACCAGCGGCGAAGAGGCGCTGCGCCTCGCGGTCGAGGAAAGGCCGGACCTGGTCCTCTTGGACGTGCTTTTGCCCGACCTGAACGGTTTTGAGGTCTGCGGCCGACTCAAGGAGGAGCCGCTCACCCGGGCCATCCCGGTGGTTTTTCTCACCGCACAGCCCGAAACCGAGGAGGTCATCAAGGGGTTTCGGGCGGGCGGGGTGGACTATATCATCAAACCCTTCCAGGGCGAGGAGGTGCTGGTCCGCATCCACACCCACCTGGAAAAAGCGCGCCTGATCCAGGTGCTGATGGAGAAAAGCCGCGCCCTCGAAGAGGAGATGACCCGGCGGGAGCAACTGACCCGGGAGCGCAACCACCTCTCCGAGCACCTTTCGCTGGTCTCAGAGCGCGAGGCCGAGCGCTGGGGTATCGCCGGCCTGGTGGGCCAGAGCCGGTCCATGCAGCGAATCCTGGAGGAGATCGACCTGTTGCACCAGGCCCCCACCACCGCGGTCCTGATCTGCGGGGAGAGCGGCACCGGCAAGGAACTCGTGGCCCGCGCCCTTCATTTTGGGGGGGGCCGTGCCGAAGGCCCCTTTGTGCCGGTCAACTGTGCGGCCATCCCCGGCGAACTGGCCGAATCCCTGCTCTTCGGCCATACCTCCGGCGCCTTCACCGGCGCCGGCGCCTATCGCAGCGGGTACTTCGAATTGGCCAAGGGCGGCACCCTTTTTCTCGACGAGGTCGGCGACCTGCCTCTGGGGTTGCAGCCCAAACTGTTGCGGGTCCTGGAAGACGGCCGCATCCGGCCGGTGGGCGGCATGGAGGAGAAGACCGTGGAGGTCCGGGTGGTGGCCGCCACCAACACTGATCTGCAGCAGCAGATCCAGGCCGGCCGCTTCCGGCAGGATCTCTATTTCCGCCTGGCCCGTTTCACCGTGCAGACCCCGCCCCTGCGCCAGCGGCGCGAGGACCATCCGGTCCTGGCCCGGCACTTCCTCACCCTCTTCGCCCGCGAGATGAAACTGGAACCCCCTCCCCTGAGCCCCGCGGCGCTGTCCGCCCTGGAGCACCACGATTTTCCCGGCAATGTGCGCGAGTTGAAGAACATCGTCGAACGCGCCCTGCTCGAAAGCCGGGGCGCCCAGATCCAGCCCGGGCATCTGCACTTTGCCCCCGCTTTCCCGGCACAAGGCCAGCTCCCAGCCGCCTTGAACGGCGCCGGACTCGGGACCCTGCCTGCCGGTTTGGACCAAGCCCTGGCACAGACCGAGATCACCCTGATCAGAAACGCCCTGGCGCAGACCGGCGAGAACGTGGCTGCGGCAGCCCGGTTATTGGACACCAACCGCAACCGCATCTACCGCGCCCTGGGCAAACAGCCCGACGACCTGTAACGCTTTGTCACAGGGAAGTGCGACTTATTGTCGCATCCTGTAACCTGATGTAGCATCCTCCTGGATGATATTTTCCTCCTCTTTTCTCCCCATCCATCTGTTTTTATATCGGTTGTGCTGCTTCTGCCCCTTTATGGCACAGACCTTGCGATGCGGGGTCATGGCGATCCACATCTTGCCGTCCCCACTTTGAGGAGGTCGATTCGTGTCAAAGGTATTTTGGGCTTGTGCTTGTGCCGTGTCTTTGAACTGGGCCGGCGCTGCATTTGCCAAGGCATCCCAGGAAAAACCGATCGATTTTGCGACCCAGATCCAGCCCATCTTCGATCGCAGTTGTGCCACCAGTTTCTGCCATGCCGGTGCCAATCCCCAACAAGGATTGAACCTGGAGGCGGGCAAATCGTACGACAGTATCGTCGAGGTGCTGAGCGGTGAATCCTCCACGGCCATGCGGGTGAAACCCTTTGACGCCGAGAACAGCTACCTCTACCGCAAACTCGAGGGGGAGCAGGCCGACCTCGGGGGGGCGGGCTGGCGGATGCCCTTTGGCAAGCCGGCCCTCGCCGCGGACCAGCTCAAGCTGATCGAGGACTGGATCACCCAGGGCGCCCTGAAGGAGCCGCCGACAACGGCCGTGGCGGCCTCTGCCTGGGGTGAGGTCAAGAGTCTGGTGAAAGCGTGGGCAAGGTAGGATGCAGTGCTGAACAACCCCGGCAGGCGGTGTTATCCCCATCAAAAACGGAACAACCCTACAGGAGGAAAACGATGAACAAACACACAGCGATACTAACCGCCGTCGCCGCGATGGCATGGATGTTCGGCTGCGGCCAGCAGGATCCCGTGTCTTCGACGAGTGGCGGGGCTGATTCACCGGCGGCCAAGCTGGTCGTCTCCCGCACCAAGGCGGGTGGCGGACTGGGCGCCGGCAGGATGCAGTCGGGCGAGGGGCCCAGGGTCTTCTCGGCGGTGATCACCGGGGATCAGGAGGTCCCAGGGGTCACCACCGAAGGCTCGGGTACCGGCACCTTCACCCTGAACGCCGCCAAGACCCAACTGAGTTTCAAGATCACCATCCACGATCTCAGTGCGATTGCCGCCGCCCACTTCCACAACGCCGCCACCGGGATCAACGGCGGGGTGGTGCGCGGCTTTGCTGCCAGCGAGATCACCCAGATAGGCACCGACACCTGGCGCGTCAACGGCGTCTGGACCAGCAGCGATACCCAGGCGCTGACCCCGGCCCTGGTGCAGGCGCTGGAAGCCGGCAGTCTCTACGTCAATTTCCACACGGCCGATCACAAGGCCGGCGAGCTCCGCGGTCAGGTGGAGCCCCTGTGAACTACTGAGGAACTGGCAGCAGTTCAAGAGCGCGGCACCTC
The DNA here is from genome assembly GCA_020852055.1 of Candidatus Latescibacterota bacterium. GTDB lineage: Bacteria > Latescibacterota > UBA2968 > UBA8231 > UBA8231 > SICG01. Next base: position 11,498 of record JADZBP010000059.1, on the reverse strand, counting down.
CGGGTGCCGTGCTTTTTTGTTGGTTATTGCAGCAGCCAATCCCGACGGCGCCGCGCCAAGGCGCCGTCGCCCTACTGCCCTGAACCGGAGCGTATCATGAGGTATCCTACCTGGGCCTGGCTCGGCCTCCTGGCGGCAGGAGCCGTCTCGGCGGCGACCCTGACCCTGACTCCCACCAAAGACAACACCCTTTACGAGAGTGCCAGCGGGGCGCTCAGCAATGGCAGCGGGCATTCGCTCTTTGTGGGCAATACCAGCGGGGGCGACCTGCGCCGGACGCTGATCGCCTTTGACTTCTCGGCGGTCCCGGCCGAGGCCCAGCTCACCCGGGTCGCTCTCACCCTGACCCTCTCCAAGACCAACTCCTCCTCAGGGACCCAGCCCCTGATCCTGCGCCGGGTATTGGCCGACTGGGGTGAGGGCAGCTCCGATGCCGGCGATCCGGGCGGCCTCGGGGTGGCCGCTGCCTCCGGAGACGCCACCTGGCTGCACACGGCCAGCAGCACGGCTTTCTGGGCCGCGCCAGGCGGCGACTTCGCGGATACCCCGAGCGCCAGCCAGAACGTCGCCGGAACCGGCGCCTATACCTGGGAGTCGGCCCAATTGCTGGCCGAGGTACAGGGCTGGATAACCAGCCCGGCCGACAACCACGGCTGGATCCTGCTCGGCAACGAGTCGGCCACGGGTACCGCCAAACGTTTCCACAGCCGCGAGTCCACCGCGGCGCAACGCCCCAGGCTGACCATCGAATACCGCCTGCCCAATACCCCGCCCACGGCCGGGGCCCTGCCCGACCTCCACCTGGATCTCAGCGGGGGCGGCGTCTCCATCGACCCGGCGGCGGCGCCGGCGCTCTTCCGCGATCCCGACGGCGATACCCTCAGCTATCGCGCCCTCAGTTCGGATAGCTCCAAGGTCGCTGCGAGCCTCGCGGGGAATCTCCTCCTCCTCGTTCCCAAGGCCCCCGGAACCGCCACCCTGACCCTCAGTGCCGAGGATGGCTGGGGTGGCAGCGTCTCCCGCTCTTTTGCCGTCCAGATCGATGCGGCCGCCGCCCCGCTGCTCGTCGGGGATTTCGACGGCGACCTGAGTGTGGCCTTCAGCGACTTCGTCCTCTTCGCCGACCATTTCGGCGAAACGTCCTCGTCGCCGGGCTGGGACCTGCGTTATGACCTGGATGCCAGCGGCGGTATCGACTTCGACGACTTCTTCACCTTTGCCGACCACTTCGGGAGCACTGCGGCGCCCTGAGCCGAGGGACCCGGCCAAAGGCCCGCGACGACCAGGGCTTTACTTCGCCGCGAAAAGCGGTGCGTAGACCTCCCGGTAGGTATAGGCCAGGAACAGGTTGCCGAGCACCACGAAGATGGCCACCGGCAACCCTTCGGGGGCGAGGAAGAGATGGACACAGAGGATGTTCACGCTGATCGGCGCGAGCAGCACCGCGGCGAGAGGAACAAACCTGCCGGAGACCAGAGCGATGCCACAAACCAGCTCGATCACCTTGATCAGGTACATCAGATAACCGGAGGCCTCCAGCCCCGCGTTGAAGGTCTTCATATCCCCGGTCAGCTCCGGCTTTGGAAAGAGCTGGAACAAAAAGGTTATCGAGGCGAACAAAAACAACAGTCCCATCAGCATACGCACCGCTGTCACCGCGATTTTCATGGGTAATCTCCTAACTATTCATCTTGTTGTTATGGGTTCCAGGTGATATGGATGGGCCCAAGCAAACACAAGCATCGAACCCTCACAAGAAAAATGTCGGGCGCGGCATGGGCCGCGAGAGGTGGTGCGGGTGCGGGCATCATTGAATGCGCGGATGGATTTGAGGATATTGCCCTTTACCCCCCTCCTCCGATCCGGGAGACCCTCCCATGCGACCCGCATCTTTTAGCCTGCTCCTGTTCGCCCTCTCCCTGGCCCTGAACCCCGCCCACGCCGCCCCGGTGGCCCGCGCCACCGTCGCGCCGGGCAAGTTGCAGATCGATGGCCGGCTGGATGAGACCGGGTGGTCCATCACCGAGTGGCAGACGGGGTTCGTCTCGGCCAGCGAATCGGCCGCCGCCGCCGGCGCGCCCAGACCGGCGGCGGTGCAGACCCGCTTCAAGGTGCTCTACGACTCCCTGTGGGTCTACGTCGGGGTCGAATGCGACGAGCCGCTCATCGACCAGCTGGTAGGGCAGTACCATCAACACGACCAGGACGTATATGCCGATGACTGCGTCGAACTCTTCTTCGACCCGGCAGGAGAAGGCCGCTACTACCACCACTTCGTCATCAACATCAACGGCGCCTGGTACGACGACCACAACGCCGACTACGGCCTGGCCCATGCCAAGCTGTGGGACTGCCCGCTGCGCACCGGCGTCACCGTGGACACCGCCGCCCATTGCTGGCGGCTGGAGGTGGCCCTCCCGCTGGCCGGCCTGCAGCTGGGGCCGGATGCCGGCGCCTCCTGGCTGTGGAATGTCGCCCGCGAGCGCCAGGCCGGCGGGCACCTCGAACTGACCACCTGGTCGCCGCTCAAGGGCAACTTCCACCTGCCCAGGTTGTTCGGGCGGCTGGAGGCGGTCGCCGTGGACTACGACCGCTTCAGGGTAACCCTCGACGCGCCGCAGACCGCCGTGGGCGAGGGCAGCGGCGAGAGCCGCGAGCTGCAGCTGCGGGTGCCGGTGAGCAATCCGGGGCCAGCGCCGCGCCGCCTGGTACTGGCCGCAGAGCACTTCCTGCAACCGCAGACCCGGGTGCAGGCCGCCGCCTTCGAACTGGGGGCCGGGGCCACCGCACTGATTGCGCTGCCGGCCCTAACCACCCCGCGCGACGCCGCCGAGGCCAGCATCCAGCTGACCCTGAGCGACGCCGCCAACGGCGCGCCGGTGAAGATGGCGGTGAAGCGAATCGCCACCGAGTACCGGCCCCTGGCTATCTCGCTCATGGAACCCGTGTACCGAGGCAACATCCACGCCACCGAATCCGTGCCCCAGATCCGCTTCCGGGTGTCGCTCACCGACGAAACCGCCGCCCGCTCCCGCACCCTGAGCTATGTCCTGACCGACTCAGCCGGACATCCGGTGGCCGGCACCGCCGGCAGTTTGACCATGGCCCGGCTCGACCAGCCGCTGGCCATCCCGGCTGCCGCTCTGCCAGTGGGCCGGTACCTGCTCTCGGCACAGGCTATGGACGAAACCGGCACTATCGTGGCCCGGGCCGCCGCCCAGGTGCGCCGCCTCGGTCCGGCTCCAGGGGTGGAGGTGCGGGCGGACGGGCGCGGGAATATCCTGGTCGACGGCCGGCCCCGCCTCTTCATCGGCTGGTACGGCGAGGTGCCCTTCGACGACCCGCGCCCCGAGGTAGTGGCCCTGCAGAATATCGTCACCCCGGTGGTGCTCTCCGGGGTGAGCCCGGCCGACCTGCAGGAGCTGCGCGACCGCTTCACCCGCCACGGGATCTATTCGGTGGTCAGCATCGAGCCGGGCCGCCTCTTCAGCACCTTCCGGCTGTGGGAGCAGCCCGGCGGAAAAGAGTTGTCCGAGGAGATCAAACATCTGAAGGCCCCTAGCCCGGCCATGCGCGAGCTGCTGGCCCGCCTGGTGGCTGCCGTGGCCGCCGAACCCGGCGTGCTGGGGTATTACCTGGCCGACGAGCCGGAGATCAACAATGCCCGGGCCGAATACCTCGAAGCGGTCTACACCCTCATGCAGGAGCTGGACCCGTACCGGCCCCTGATGATCACCAACGACACCCTCGACGGCATCGTCACCCACGGGTACCGGGCCTGCGATATCCTCAGCCCCGATCCGTACTCCCCCGAACCAGGCTACCTGCCCGCCTTCATGCGGCGCTGCCGCGAGGTGCTGCGGCCGGGACAGGCCCTCATGCTCACCCCCTGGACCGCGTCGGGCCAGACCCACTTCGACCAGGTGATGGGCAGCAATCCGCCCTACCCGTACGCGGTGATGCGGTACCAGTGGCTCACCGGCCTGGCTATGGGGGCGCGCGGCTACACCGGGTACACCAGCTCCTTCTTCCTGCCCGAGCCGCAACTGCGCTACGGCCTGCCGGCCATCTGGCGCGAGTTGCGTTTCCTCGAACCCGCCGCCGCCGAGCCGCAAACACCGCCCACCACTCAGGCCGATGCCGAGCTGATCACCTGGCTGGGCCGGGCGGATGGGCAGCTCTATCTGATCGCGGCCAATGACCATCCCGGCGCCCGCCAGGCCACCCTCTCCCATCCGCTGCTGGAGGGCATCGCCACCCTCGACGTGCTCAGCGAAGGCCGCAGCGTGGCCGTGCAGGGCGGGCACTTCAGCGACGGGTTCGCCGAGGGGGCAGTACACGTGTACACCACCGACCCGGCCGGCCGGACCCTGCCCACCACCGCCGAGGTCGCCGCCCTGATCGGGCAGCAGGAAAAGGCCTGCATCAAGCCCGGCAATCTGTTGCACTGGAGCCGCGGGGTGGTGGCCCGCTCGGGACCGGGGTTCTACGCCCCCTGGTTCGAGCAGTTCTTCTACGGGGCGATCAACGGGGTGGAGGACGACCAGGGCTGGTGGCTGAGCCATACCGACCAGCCCTGCGAACTGGAGCTGGAGCTGCCGCAGGCCGAATGGGTAGGCAGGGTGGAGCTAAAGGTCGCCCACTTGCGCGACTACGACCTGCAGTTGGTCGACCCCGACGGCAAGGCGCAGGTGGCCCAGATCCGCGGCAACGAGGCGACCTTTGCCGCGCATCGCTTCGCCGCCCCGGTGCAGGTGGTACGGCTCAAGGTGCGGGTCCTGGCCGCCACCCAGGGGCCAGGCACCCGCAACGCCCAGGTGCGCGAGATCGAGGCGTACGGGGAGGTGGGCGCCGGACCGACGACCCCCCTGGTCCGGGCGGATTGACGCCTCCCGGCCCTTCAGCCGGGTTCGCCAACCATCCCCCGCCAGCATCACAATCCCGGCACGTACCCCTTGCCGAACTGCACCCCCATGGGCTGGCGGAAGCCGTCGCTGAAGGGCATCCACGAGGTGGTGCCGCCGTCGACGATCAGGGTCTGGCCGACGATATAGCGGGCGTCGGGCGAGGCCAGGAACACCGCCACCCGCGCGATGTCGAGAGGCACCCCGACGAAGCCGCAGGGGATATTCCGGCCGCCGGCCTCCAGGTCCAGGTCGGGCATGGCCTTGTAGTGGTTCTCCACCACCACGCTGCCCGGGGCGATGGCATTCACCCGCACCCCCTTGAGGGCCAGCTCGATGGCCAGCTCGCGGGTGTAGGCCACCAGCGCGCCCTTGGTGCCGGCGTACACCGAGTGTTCCGGGTACCCCTCGAAGGCGTGCACCGAGGACAGGTTGATCACTGCTCCCCGCGACGCGACAAGGGCCGGCAGCAGGGTCTGGGTGAGGAAGAAGGGGGCCCGCACATTCACCTGGTAGAGCCGGTCGAACTGCTCGGGCTCCACCTGCTCGAAGGGCCGGTTCATGGTGATGCCGGCGTTGTTGATCAGCGCATCCACCCCGCCCAGGAACTCCAGGGTCTGCTGGCCCAACCGGCGCACCTCCTCCACCCGGGCGAAGTCGGCCTGGAAGACCGCCGCCCGCACCCCGAGCTGGTGCAACTGCTCAACGGCCGAGGCCGCTCCCTCCTTGCTGTGGGAATAGTGCAGGACCACCTCGGCGCCTTCGCGGCCGAACTCCAGGGCCACCTCCCGGCCGATGCCGGTGCCGGAACCGGTGACCAGCACCTTCTTGCCGGTCATGCGCGGTGCTCGGATCTCGTCGTTCATCGCCACTACTCCTTTTCTCAGGTGTCGGGTGCAGATGGACAGCGATTAGGTGCTTGGATATCTTCCTTCGCCAGGAGGGAAAGATGAAAGTCTCCGTGAAAGTAGTCAAAGGCGGCGAATCGGCGGCCCGGCCCGCCGAGTGCCGCAGCGTCCTGGTCGGCCCGGATCACAACCAGCCCGAGCCCTTCCCCGGGTACGCCGGTTTTGTGGGCTGGGAGTCCCCGGTGCAGTTGCGCGACGGCTCCTGGCTGGTGGGCTTCAACGCCGGGTACTGGCACGCCTCCCTGCCCACCCCTTTGCGCCAGCCCCCCGGCGAACGCGAGGAGTGGATGTGCCTGGGCATGCCCCAGGTGGACGCGCCCACCGGCGGCCGTTGTATGCTGATCCGCTCCTGGGACCAGGGCCGCACCTGGAGCCGGCCCCAAACCCTCATCGACACCCCGGCCGACGACCGCCATCCCTTCTTCCTCGATCTGCCCGGCGGCCCCCTGCTCTGCGGCTTCTTCACCCTCGACGCCACCGGCGCTCCCCGCTACAACCCGGAGGCCGGGGCGCGCCTGGTCTTCACCCGTTCGTTCGACAGCGGCCACACCTGGGAGGAACCCCGGCGCCTGCCCTCCCCCTTCCTGGCCGAGGAGGCCAACGGCCCCCTCTTGCTGGGTCAGGACGGAGCGGTGTACGCAGCGGCCAACGGCACCCCGCCCGGGGACAGCCCGGATCAGGTCGGCCTCTTCCGCACCCAGGACCAGGGCCAGAGCTGGCAATGCCTATCCACCATCCGCGCCGATCACCACCTGTGGGAGCCCAGCGTCGCCCAACTGCCCGACGGGCGGATGGTGCTCATGGCCCGCCCCGAGGGGGATATCTGTTGGTCCAGCGACAGCGGCCATACCTGGACCGCGCCGGTCTCCTTTGGCATGCGGCTCTTCGCCCCCAATCTCTATACCCTGCGCGATGGCACCCTGCTCTGCCTGCACGGCTCCTACGCGCCCGGACACGGCGGCCTGCGCGTCCTCTTCAGCCGCGACGGCGGGCAGACCTGGATCGCGCCGGCTCCGGACCACGGATTTCTGGTGGACCATACCTACGGGTACGGCAAGGCTATGGAGTTGCCCGACGGCTCCCTCTTCCTCACCTACCTGAGCACCGGCGGGCACCGCAGCGAAGACGCCCGCGGTAACGGCATCTGGTGTATACGCCTGCGGGTGCGCCCCGACCACTCCGGCATCGATCTGTTGCCGGCCCCTGACCTCAAGCGCTGAAAGACGGTGAACCATGAACCAAGCGACCACGGCTGAACGGGCCCGACAGCAACAGTGGGCCACCCGCCATCTGGAGCGGGGGGGTCCCTTCTTCTCCTTCAGCCTCGACGGTACCCCCTCGGACCAGTTCTTGCCCCACTGGCACTTCGCCGCCACCACCCTCGACCTGGGCCAGCACCGCCGCAAACACCATCTCACCTGGACCGACGCGGCCACCGGCCTGGAGGTCCGCGGCCAGGCCATCGAGTACGGGGACTTCCCCACCGTCGAGTGGACCCTGCATCTGTGCAACACCGGCGCCTCGCCCTCGCCCCTGGTGCGCGACCTGCACCCCCTGACCATGGACCTGCGGCGCCAGCCCAAGGGGGAGTTTGTCCTCCACCACTGGAGCGGCGACGCCTGCACCCCGGACAGCTACCAGCCCCACCATCTCGAACTGCCCCCCGGCGCCGGGCATACCTTTGCCCCGGCAGGCGGGCGGCCCTGCAACCAGGCCTTCCCCTATTTCAATCTGGAGTGGAACCACCGCGGGCTAATCGCCGCCATCGGCTGGCCCGGCCAGTGGGCCCTGCACCTGCGGCGCGACGAGGGGGAACGGCTGCATCTGAGCGCCGGCCAGGAGCTGACCTGTTTCCGGCTCGAACCCGGCGAAGAGGTGCGCACCCCGCTGGTGGTGCTGCAGTTCTGGGAGGGGGATCAGACCCGCAGTCAGAACCTGTGGCGGCGCTGGATGCTGGCCCACAACCTGCCCCGCGACGCGGCCGGGGTCCTGCCCCCGCCCCTGCTGGCCTCCTGCAGCGGCGGTTTCTTCCCCGGACTCAAGTGCAACGAGACCGACGAGAAGTTCTTCATCGACACCCTGCTCAACCACGGGGTGCCCCTCGACTACTGGTGGATGGATGCCGGCTGGTACCCCTGCGGCGACAACTGGCCCAATACCGGCACCTGGGAGCCGGACCCGGAGCGTTTCCCGCGCGGCCTGCGCGGGGTCACCGACCACGCCCACAACAAGGGCCTCAAGGCCATCGTCTGGTTCGAACCCGCGCGGGTGGCGCCGGGCAGTTGGCTGGACCAGCAGCACCCCGAATGGCTGCTGGGCACCGCTGGTGAACAGCGCCTGCTCAACCTGGGCGATCCGCAGGCGCGGGCCTGGCTCACCGACCACGTCAGCGGCCTGATCAGCTCGCAGGGCATCGACCTGTACCGCCAGGATTTCAACATCGACCCCCTCTCCTTCTGGCGCGCCGCCGATAGTCCCGAGCGCCAGGGCCTCACCGAGATCCGCCACGTCGAAGGGTACCTGGCCTACTGGGACGCCCTGCGGCAGCGCCACCCTGGGCTGCTCATCGATTCGTGCGCCTCGGGGGGCCGGCGCAACGACCTGGAGACCCTGCGCCGCGCCGTGCCCCTGCTGCGCAGCGATTATCAATCCTTCCAGGGCGATCCGGCCTACGCTCCCGGCAACCAGGGCCATACCTACGGCCTCTCCTCCTGGATTCCCTACTACGGCCAGGGGGTCTATTACCGCGACGAACACCTCGAGTACAACGTGCGCAGCCACTTCTGCCCGGCCTTTGGCCTGGGCATCGACGTGCGCCAGCCCGGCATCGACTGGCCGCGTTTCACCAAATTGCTGGCCGAGTGGCGCGCCATCTCCGCCTCCCTGCTGGGCGATTTCTATCCGCTCACCCCCTACAGTCTCGATGAATCCGTCTGGATGGCCTGGCAATTCCACCGGCCCGAAAAGAACCAGGGCGCCGTCCAGGCCTTTCGCCGCACCCGGAGCAGCGACAAGAAGATGCGCTTCAGGCTGCAGGGCCTGGAGCCAGCCGCCGAGTACGCAGTGGAGGACCTGGACACCCACAAAACCCAGCAACTGCGCGGCGCCGAGCTGATGGGTCCCGGTCTGGAGGTGCGGATCTCCGCCAAACCCGGCGCGGCCCTTTTCAGCTATCGCATGGTGGAGAAACGAAACTAGCCCCGGAGGAGGCACCCCCGTGAAAACCCTCAGATTCGGTTGTATAGGCTGCGGCGGCATGGGCCGGCTGCACGTGCTCAACGCCAAACACGTGCCCGGCATGGAGGTGGTGGCCTACGCCGATCCCGCCGAGGACAAAGCCCAGAAATTCCTCGAAAGCTACGGCGGCGAGTACGCCACCGGTGACCCGGCCCGGCTCTTTGCCGACGCCTCCCTCGACGGGGTGCTGATCCAGACCGGCGAGCGCCACCACCCCGCCCTGGGTATCGCCGCAGCCCGCGCCGGCAAACACATCTTCATGGAGAAACCCATCGCCCTCACCGTCGAGGAGGCCATCGAACTGGAGCGGGCCGTGCGCCAGGCCGGGGTCAAATATCTCATCGGGCTCTGCAACCGCCTCGCCCCCATGGTGCGGCGCGCCAAAGAACTGCTCCCCAACCCCTGGATCACCTACGGCCAGTGCAACGACACCGTCTCGGCCCAGGCCTGCCACAACCTCGACCTCATCGTGCACCTCTTCCACCAGGCGCCCTTACAAAGCGTGTACGCCACCGGTGGCCCGTACTACGGCCTCGACGCCCACCTGCCGGCCGACAGCTTCGTGGCCACCCTCAAATTCGCCGACGGCTCGCAGGCCTGCTACATCCAGCACGGCAAGGCGTACAACGCGCTGATGGGCAAGTACTCCTTCCAACTCTTCGGCAAGGATCGCTCCGTCTTCCTGGCCCGGCGCTTCAAGGAGTGCCATCTCTCCACCAGCCTCGACGCACCCGTCTTCTCCACCACCTTCGCCGGCCCGGACTTCAGCCCCACCGGCCAGGGCGAACACTTCAAGGACGTGCGCGGCCCGCACGGGTACATGGGCCATTGCGACGAACTGGTCGCTCTGTGCGAAGCCATCCGCAACCACACCGAGCCACCCATGACCGTCGAAGAGGGGCGGCATGTGCTGCAGGTGGAGAAAGCCATCCTCGAGTCAGTGAGCACCAACCAGGTGATCGACTACCCGCACTTCCTCTCCCGCTGGGGCACGGCCCAGCCGCAGCGATGAAGGGCGAGGCGATGCTCGCCAGCGAGGAGCTGGCCTGGCGCCTGGCCTGGGACGAACAGGGACCGCGCAGCACCCTCTTTGAGGACCGGCGCTCAGGCCGCACCTACAGGCTGGACGAGGCCTGCGAATTAGGCCTGCTCCTTTCCGGTGCGCCCGACCGGGTGGCCGAGCCCCTGGTCCACACCACCCGCTTCGCCCTGCGCGGCGAACCCCAGCTGGAGCCGGCCGGCGCCCTCTTCGTGCTGCACCACGCCGAACTAGGGCTGGAAATCCGCCTGCACTACCAGCTCGAAGGCCCCACGCGGCGCAAGTGGGTAGAGGTGGAAAACCAGAGCGGCGCCGAGCTGCTGCTGCTCGACGTGGAACTGGACGACTTTGCCCTCGAAACCGAACTGAGCGGTGGCGGCCGGGGTGAACCCGTCTTCCTCGGGGCCAGCGCCTTTGCCGCCGTCGAGCACCCCTCCGGGCTCAACCAGGGCGAGGCCGGCCGCATCCACCTCAAACATTTTCCCGGCCAACGCCTCGCTACCGGCGCCACCTGGCAGAGCCACACCGCCCTGGTGAGTGTGGCCGAACCGGGCCAGGCCCGCGAGCACTTCGTCGCCTATATCCAGCAGCGCTGCCGCCGCCAGCCGCGCGCCCTCTCGGTCTACACCCCCTTTGGCATCAACAACCAGTGGGGTGCCTGCCCCACCCTCGACGACGAGCAGACCCTCGAGGTGCTCAACCTGCTCGGTCAGTGGCAGAAGAAGGGCGTGCGCTTCGACTACTTCACCCTCGACACCGGCTGGTCCGACCCCAGCTCGGACCTGACCCGTTTCCGGCCCGTCGCCTATCCCAATGGCCCGCGCGCCGTCATCGAGAAGGTGGCGGCCCTGGGCATGAAATTCGGGCTGTGGTTCGGCACCAGCTGGGGCACCCAGTCCTGCTGGGAATACGCGCCGGCCTACGCGGGCCAGCCGCTGCCGGGCCTGCCCTACAAGGAGGGGTATGCCCAGACCCTGGGCGGCATCACCTTCGGCCTGGGCGAGGACACCTACTTCCAGATCCTCAAGATCGCCATCCTCCACCACATCCGCGAAAACCAGGTGCGTTTCATCAAACTCGACGGGGGCATGTACCACTGCGACAATCCCGCGCACGGCCACCTGCCCGGCCCCTACGCCACCGAAATGATGTACGAGCGGCTCATCGAGCTGGCCGAGAGTGGCCGCGCCCTGGCCCCGGATCTCTTCGTGATGTGGTACTGGGGCCTGCGCTCCCCCTTCTGGGCCCTGCACGGGGATTCGATCTTTGAATCCGGGTTGCACATGGAAGGATCGGGCACCAGCGCCACCCCGGCCCTCTACTACCGCGATTCAGTGACCCTGGCCCAGGACCAGAACGCCCAGCACGCCCGCACCATCCCGCCCCTGGTCAAGGACAGCCTGGGGGTGT
>JADZBP010000058.1 GCA_020852055.1 Candidatus Latescibacterota bacterium | reverse complement strand
GGTCCGGGTGATCAGCTCGTTGCCGCGCACCAGGGCCGGGATCTTGATGCGCGCCGTCACCGGGCGGGCCCCGCGGAGGATCTTGAGCAGCAGGGCCCCGGCCCGCGCCCCGGTTTCGAAGAAGTCCACGTGGGGGTAGGTGTGGTACGGCACCACGGCGTCGCTGTGTTCCAGCATGCGGTCGGTGAGGATGCCGTGCAGATCGAGGGAGACGACGACGGGGATCTGTTCGCCCAGGATACGCCTGGCCTCGCGCAGCAGGTACCCTTCCGGATCATCCTCCCCCTCGGCCTGCATCGCCCCGTGCAGGGAGAAGTAGGCCGCGTCCACGGCACCGGCGGCGGCCAGGCCGTCGAGGAAGGCCCGGTGGAGTTGGGCCCAGTCGGCGGCGGCCAGCACCCCGCCCGAGGTATTGGAACTGGCGCCAAAGGCCGGGACCAACTCCACCGCGGGGTCGGCGGCAAAGGCCTGCAGGGCCCCGCCCAGTTCCTCGCGCACCTGGCGGTGGTGGTGCAGGAGCGCCTCTCCCTGGAGCAGGCGGAAATCGGCGTAGTGGCTGCGGGCCGGATTGAAGCTGGAGACCTCCTGCTTGCATTCGGCGACGAGGATGCGCGGCATAGGACCCTCCGGAGACGGGGAAGCGACAAAAACGCCGCAGAAACAAAAGGGCGGGTGGTCGGGGTGTCAAGCTGCTGCCTGAAGCGCGGCAGCACCCACTGAGGTTCGATCGGGAGATTACCATGCGGCTATTATTAACCAAAGGCGCTCTGATCGATGGCACGGGCGCCCCGGCCCGACCCGCCGATGTGCTGGTCGAGGAGGGGCGGATCCGGGCCATCGGCGCCATCCCGGAACCCGGCGACGCCCGGGTGCTGGATTGCACCGGTCTGGTGGTGGCCCCCGGGGTCAGCGACGTGCACAGCCACGCCGATATCGAGACCCTCGAACACCGCCCCGAGAAGATCCGGCAGGGCATCACCACCGAGATCGTCGGCAACTGCGGGTTCTCGGTGTTTCCCACCTTGGGCCAAGAGGTCGAGCACAACGTCTACCAGATGCTCTTTGGCCGCAACCAGCGTTCCTGGGGCCATGCCGGTGAGTATTTTGCCGACCTGGAGGCAAGCGGAAGCTACACCAATACAGCGGTTCTGGCCGGCCACAACACCATCCGCACCGCCGCGATGGGGCTGGAACAACGCCACGCGGACCGCGCCGAGATGCGGCAGATGGCCCTGCTGCTCGAGGCCTCCCTGGAGCAGGGGGCGATGGGGCTGTCCACCGGGCTCAACGAGGTGCCCGGCAGCTACGGCGACGGGGCCGAGTTGCGCGCCCTCTGCCGGCTGGTGCGGGAATACGACGGCTATTACACCAGCCACCTGCGGGACTACAAGTTCGGCATCCTCGAGGCGGTGGAAGAGGCGCTGGCGCTGGGGCGGAGCACCGGGGTGCCGGTGCAACTATCCCATCTGCAGACAGTGGGCAGTCGGAACTGGGACAAGATGGACCGGGTACTGGAGCTGGTGGATAAGGCGGTGCGGGAAGGGGTGGCGGTGGGCATCGACGCCTATCCCTACCTGGCCGGTTCCTGCAACCTGACCCAATTCCTGCCCGGCTGGGCGCTGGAGGGTGGTGCAGCGGGCCTGCTGCAGCGCCTGGCCGAGCCCGGCACCCGTCGGCGGATCGCCGCTGAGACCGATGCCGGCATGGCCAACACCTGGGCGGATATCGCGGTGGCCAACCTGGCTTCGGCGGCCAACCAGCAATACCTCGGCCAGACCATCGCGCAGATCGGCACGGCGCGCGGCCAGGAGCCGGTGGATGCGGCCCTGAGCCTGCTGGCCGAGGAGCAGGGCACGGTGACCATCATCTCCTTCAACCAGAGCGAGGCCAACCTGCGCAAGGTGCTCTCGCACCCGCTGACCTCCATCATCACCGACGGCCTGTACACCGAAGGCCGGCCGCATCCGCGCACCTTTGGCACCTATCCCAAATTCCTCGGGGACTATGTGCGAGAAAAAGGGTGGATGCCCCTGGAGGCGGCCATGCACAAGACCAGCGGCCTGCCGGCCCGGCGTTTCGGCCTGGCCGATCGCGGCAGCATCGAGGTGGGGAACTGGGCCGATCTGGTGGTTTTTGCTCCGCACGAGATCGGCACCCGCAGCGACTACCTCAATCCCAACCAGCCGCCGCAGGGCATCTCGTGGGTGCTGGTCAACGGCCAGATCGCCGTGGAGGCAGGGCAGTTGGTGGGCGCGCCGGCCGGCCAGCCGATCCGGCACGACCGGCCCGGCTGAGGGGCGCGGCAGCCACAAAAAAACAGGAGGCCCCTATTTCGGACCTCCTGTCTGATGTTGCTGGCGCGTGGCTCAGGCCATCGCCGGTTCCCGCATGCTGGGGCTGTGTTCCGGGGCGATCTCCTCAAGGCCGTCGAGCAGGCGCTGCTTGTTCACCTCGTTGAGGTTCCAGGGCACCACCGAACCGTCGGGGCGGAAGCGTTTGTAATAGCCGCCATCGTAGCGGCAGACCGGCATCAGCACCTCGGCCCGGCGCAGGGCCTGCACCTCGTTGCGGGTGAGGGAACGGCCGGTCTGCAGGTCGATCAGTTCGATCTCCTCCAGCCGGTTGGTGCCAAAGCCGCGTTCCACGGCGCGGGTCAGGTACGGGGGCCACAGCGGGTCGAGGCCCATCAGGTGGGTGCCCACGGCATCGACGTGCACCTCGTTCTCGCCGATGAGGGTCCAGCCCAGCGGGTAGTTGCGGCCCTCGTTGAAGGCGGTGCCGTCGCGCCCGACCAGGCCGTCGATCATACTCAGGCGCGGCATGCCGAGGCTGCGGTGGGCGGCGAGCAGGTCGAGCAGTTTGTCGACGAAGCCGTTCTCATGGATGCTCAGGCCGTTGTCGGCCAGGCGCCAGCGGCCCTCGATATGGGCTTCGTCCACCTTCTGCACGCTGCAGATGTGGCGCTCGGGGGTGCCGAGGGTGCCCATCAGGTTCTTCACCGCCAGGGTGGTGCAGACCAGGTTGTGGCACTTGGCTACCGGCACGTTGAAGAAAAAGGCGCAGTCGGTCACCTCGCGGGCCATGGGGTAGTGTTCGTAGACCACCCCGCCGGGCACCTTGACCTGCCGCATCTCGGCCCCGGTGAGCTTGGCCAGGCGCACCCCCTGGTCATCGATCATCCCCTGGTACCCGCACTTCTCCCAGGTGTGCCCGTTCTCGGGCTGTTCGCCGCACTGGCCTTCGGCCACCACCAGCCGATCCTTGGGCACGCCTTTTTCCACCAGGGCTTCGATCATGCCGGCCAGGAAGCCGGGGTGGGTGATGACCCGCCGCTCGGCGGGGAAGAGCACGGTGGCATTGGGTTTGAGCAACACCGTGCCCTGCGAGGGCAACGCGGGCTCGACCAGGCGCAGGGCGGCGCGGGCCAGCTCGCGGTAGTGCTCGAAGGGCGCCTCATCGGCTTCGATGGGCACGCGATACAGATATACGGCTTCGGGTTTAATTTTCATCTCGGTCTCCTTTGGGGTTCACTTATAACTATTATCAAAAATCAAGCGCGATGCCAGTTTCCGCCAAGGGGCAGTGGCATCGCGGGCCGCGGCTACGGTTATTAAAAGGCACAGGCGCCGCGGCGGAACGGGGCGTCTCCCGAAAAAGGAGGGCACCATCATGCGATATTCCGGGTGGCTGGCGGCGGGGTTCCTGCTGCTGGCCGGCGCGGGGCTGGCCCAACCTGGGCGGCTGCCGGCCAAGAAGAAACTCATCGAATATGGCTGGGACGTGCCGACCCCGGCCTATGTGCGGGACCACCTGGTCCAGATGCAGGAACGACCCTTCGACGGGGTGATCATGCGTCTGGCCGGCAAGGGCGGGGGGCAGGTGTTCAGCGGGGGCAGATGGAATCCGGCCGACTATCAGGCGGATCTGGAGGCCCTGCAGGCCATCGAGTGGGGCAGCTTCGGCGACAACTTCCTGATGATCTACGCCGCCTCCGAGCAGGACTGGTTCTCGGACGAGGATTGGAAGGCGGTGCTGGCCAATCTTGAGATCATGGCCAAGGCCGCCAAAGCCGGCCGGTGTTTCCTGGCCTTCGACCCAGAGCCGTACGGCAAGAACCCCTGGAACTATCACACCCAGGCCCAGGCTGGCAAACACAGTTTCGCCGCCTACCAGGAAAAGGTCCGCCAGCGGGGCCAGGAGTTCATCACCACCATCGGGCGGCAGTTGCCCGACAACGTGCTCTTGACCCTTTTTGCGTACAGCACCTTCGCCGGGCTGACCGACCTGGCCGATCCGGGGCAGCGCCAGGCGGTGCTGGCCGCAAATCCCTACGGGCTCTATCTCTCCTTCCTCAACGGCATGCTCGACCGGCTCGGTCCGCGCATGAGTATTGCCGACGGCAACGAGCCCTCGTACTACTACGAAAACGCCGGCAAGTTCCACGAGGCGCACCACCTCATGCGCCAGCGGGCCCTGGCCCTGGTCCCGCCTGGCCTGGTGCCCAAACACCAGACCCAGGTGCAGGTCTCCCAGGCCCTGTACATGGACTACCTCTTCGGGCGTATGGGCACCAAGGGCATCCTCTCGTGGTGGATGAGCCCGGAGGAACGGGCCAAGTGGTTCGAGCACAACGTGTACTGGGCCCTGCGCACGGCCGACGAATACGTCTGGCTCTACAGCGAACGCATGAACTGGTGGACCGGCGAGGGGCTACCCGAGGGTATGGAGGCAGCGGCAGTGCGGGCGCGCGAGGCCGTCGCCCAGGGCCGGCCCCTGGGGTACGACCAGCGGGAGGTGATGAAGGAGATCGAGGCCCGCACCCAGGCCCAGATCAGCCAGCAACTGGTGCGGCGCACGGCTGAGGTCCCCGCCTTCGGGCACGGCGAGGCGCCCCAGATCGACGGGGCGCTGGACGACCCGGCCTGGCAGCGGTCAGTGGCCCTGGAGGACTTCGTCCCGCTCTTCGGCACCTCCGACCAGCCGCTCAAGGCCCCGACCCGGGCCTGGGTCGGCTGGGACCAGCGGTATCTCTACCTGGCGGTGCAGGCCGAGGAGCCCCTGGCCGACAAGCTGGAGAGTGTGGGCACCGCGCGCGACGACGAGGTCTGGAACGGCGACAGCATCGAGATCCTGCTCTCGGCCCGCGAGGGCGGGGTGCCCTACTTCCACTTCGCGCTCAACCCGCGCAACGTGCAATGGGACGCCGAATTCACCACCGACCACGACCTGAACTACAGCCCCGACTGGAACAGCGCCACCTGCATCGCCGCCGGGGAGTGGACCACCGAGATCGCCATCCCCTGGACCGCGTTGCGCCTCGAAGCCCGGCCGGGCCTGCAGTTGCAGGCCGACCTGTGCCGCCAGCGCCGGCCCGAGCCCGAACTCTCCTCCTGGTCCCAGTTGGTGCGGGGGTTCCTCGAACCGGGGAATTTCGGGGTTCTGACCCTGAAATGAGGAGGGGAGGTGGCCCTGCGGCGGGGGCAAAACGTATATTGAAAACCGAGACCTGCGCCCAAACCAAACCAAGGACCCCGCCGCCGCAGGCAGCGGGTCCCCAACCCAGAGGTAGAGACCTATGGCCCGTTACTTCGCTGACAACTCGCTCTCCATCGGCAACACCCCCCTGATCCGGCTCAACAAACTCACCGAGGGGGCCGGCGCCACGGTGTTGGTCAAGGTCGAGGGCCGCAACCCGGCCTATTCGGTCAAGTGCCGGATTGGCGCGGCGATGGTCTGGGACGCCGAGGAGCGGGGTCTGCTCAAGCCGGGCATGAGCATCGTCGAGCCCACCAGCGGCAACACCGGCATCGCCCTGGCCTTCGTGGGCGCCGCCCGCGGCTACAAGGTGGTGCTGACCATGCCCGAGACCATGAGCATCGAGCGCCGCAAGGTGCTGGCGGCCCTCGGCGCCGAGGTGGTGCTCACCCCGGGGCCCCTGGGTATGAAAGGCGCCATCGCCAAGGCCGAGGAGCTGCAGGCGGCCCATCCCGAGAGCTACTACATGCCCCAGCAGTTCAAGAACCCGGCCAATCCGGCCATCCACGAGAAGACCACCGGCCCCGAGATCTGGGAGGCCACCGAGGGCAAGATCGACGTGCTGGTCGCCGGGGTGGGTACCGGCGGCACCATCACCGGCATCTCGCGCTATTTCAAGAAGACCCGCGGTCGCCAGATCCTCTCGGTGGCGGTCGAACCCCAGGAGAGCCCGGTCATCACCCAGAAACGGGCCGGAGAGGAACTCAAACCCTCGCCCCACAAGATCCAGGGCATCGGCGCCGGCTTCGTGCCCGAGGTGCTGGACCTGGACCTGGTGGACCGGGTCGAGCAGGTCACCAGCGAGGAGGCGGTGGAGGTGGCCCGGCGTCTGGCCAAGGAGGAGGGGATCCTCAGCGGCATCTCCTGCGGGGCGGCGGTGGCCGTAGCGGTGCGCCTGGCCCGGCAGCCCGAATTCGCCGGGAAGACGATTGTCGCCATCCTGCCCGACGGTGGGGAGCGCTACCTGTCGACGGTGTTGTTCCAGGAGTAGGGGGTTCAGACCTCCAACTGCAGGCCCAGGACCACCACGCGGTTGGGCGGGAGGCTGAAGAATCGCGTCGCGTCCCAGGCGTTGTGGGAGAGGAAGGCAAAAAGCCGGCGGCGCCAGTGCCAGGCCGGCCAGGGCGAGTGGCGGCGGACCACCAGCACCTCGCGGCCGAGGAAGAAGGTGGCGTCCATCGGCGCAAAGGTGAAGGCCTCGGGGTGGATCGCGGCCAGCGCGGCGCTCACGTCGGGCATCTCGCAGAAGCCGTAGCGCAGGATGAGCCGGTAGAAACCCTCCCCCAGGCACTGCATCTCGGCCCGCTCCTCGGGTTCGAGATAGGGCACGGCGGCGGTCTGCACGGTCAGCAGCACGATGGTCTGGTGCAGCACCTTGTTGTGTTTGTAGTTGTGCAGCAGGGTGATGGGGATGCCCGTCGGGTTGTTGCTGAGGAAGACGGCGATGCCCGGGACCCGCAGCGGCGCGTGGTCGGCGGCCTCCTGCAGGAAGAGGTCCACCGGCAGCAGCATTTCCTGGATGCGGCTGCGCAGGTACCTGCGGCCCTGTTCCCAGGTGGACATCAGCAGGTAGATGCCGCTGGCCATCAGCAGCGGCAGCCAGCCCCCGTCGTGGACCTTGAGCAGGTTGGCGGCGAAGAAACCCAGATCGGGGATCACGAAAAAGCCGGCGATGGCGAGGGCCGCCGCCGGCCGCCAGGACCAGATCTGGCGCGCGGTGCTGTAGAGGAAGAGGGTGGTGAAGAACATGGTGGTGGAAACCGCGATGCCGTACGCAGCCGCCAGGTTGCCCGACTCGCGGAAGGCCAGCATTAAAAGGATGGTGCCCAGCATCAACATCCAGTTGATGCTGGGCAGATAGACCTGCCCGATCTCGCGGGTGGAGGTCTGGCGGATCTCCAGGCGGGGACAGTATCCCAGTTGGATGGCCTGGCGGGTGAGGGAGAAGGCGCCGGAGATCACTGCCTGGGAGGCGATCACCGTGGCCAGGGTCGCCAGGATCACCATCGGGATCAGGCCCCAGCCGGGCACCAACAGGTAAAAGGGGTTGGCCACCGCTGCCGGGTCGCGCAGCACCAGCGCCCCCTGGCCGAAATAGTTGAGCAGCAGGCAGGGCAGGGCGGCGCAAAACCAGCCCCACTGGATGGCCCGCCGGCCAAAGTGCCCCATATCCGCGTACAGGGCCTCCCCACCGGTGGCCACCAGGAACACCGCCCCCAGCACCGCGAATCCCCGCCATCCCTCCTTGAACAAAAACTCCAGCCCATAGAGCGGGTCCAGGGCCCGGAGCACGCCCGGGTGCTGGAAGATCGAGGCGGCGCCCAGGGCGCCGATGGCCGCGAACCAGACGATGACGATGGGGCCAAAGACCACCCCGATCTTTCCGGTGCCGTAGTGCTGCAGAAAGAAGAGCGCCACCATGATGGCGACGGCGGCCGGCAGGATATAGGGCTGGAAGAGCGGGGTGGCGATGCTCAGGCCCTCGACGGCACTGAGCACCGAGATGGCCGGGGTCAACATACCGTCGGCATAGAGCAGGGAAGCGCCGAACACCCCCAGACCCACCAGCACCCAGCGGCGTTTGGGCTGGCCCGAGGTCACCAGGGCCATCAGCGCCAGGATGCCGCCCTCACCGCCGTTGTCGGCCCGCAGCACGAAGACCAGGTATTTGACGGTGATCACCATCATCAGGGACCAGCAGATCAGCGAGAGCAGCCCCAGCACATTGGCCTCGGTGGGCGGCACCCCGTGCACGCCGACAAAACACTCGCGCAGCGCGTAGAGCGGGCTGGTGCCGATATCGCCGTATACCACGCCGAGGGCGCCCAGGACCAGCAGGGGCAGGGGCTGGTGGTGGATGCCGTCGGCGTTCTCGGTCTGGTGGTCGGGGCGGGTCATCGGGTTCCTATTCGGCGAGGGGCAGGGTGAAGGTGAAGGTGCTGCCGGTGCCCTGGGCCGAATCCACCCAGATGGTGCCGCGGTGGGCCCGGACGATCTCCTTGCAGATGGCCAGGCCCAGGCCGGCGCCCTGGTGGTGGTCCGGGCCCTGGATCTGCACGAACTTGTCGAAGATCTTCGCTTGGTACTCGGCGGCGATGCCGATGCCGTCGTCGCGCACCGCCAGGTGCACCTGGTCGTTGAAGCGTCTGGCCTCGATGTAGATGTGGCCGCCTTTGCCCACGTAGCGCAGGGCATTGGACACCAGGTTGGTCAGCACCCAGGTGATCTTGTTGAGGTCTGCCTGCACCGCCGGCAGTTGTGGGGGGATGGCGGTGCTGATCTCCACCCCCTGGGCCGCGGCCTGGGGTCCGAAGATCTGCCGGACCCGCTCGCAGAGCATGCCCACTGGCACCCGGTCGAATTCCATATCGATCCGGCCGGTCTGAATCTTCTCCAGGTCCAGCAGTTCCTCGACCAGGTGTTTGAGGCGGTGCACCTCGCCGTGGGCGGCAGCCAGGAGCTGGTTCTGGCGTTCGTCGAGCTGGCCGGTGGCGCCCTCCAGCAGAAGCTCGATGCTCATGCCGATGCTGGTGAGCGGGGTCCGCAACTCGTGGGAGGCGGTCATCACGAACTGGCTCTTGAGCCGTTCCACCTCCTTCAGCCGGGTCACGTCGCGCAGGAGCAGGACCACCCCCACCATCTCGTCGGGCCGCAGATGAACGGGGGTGATGGAGAAGAGCAGGTACCGCACCTCGGCCCCGCCCTCGAGGGTGAGGATATCGGCGCCCTCG
>JADZBP010000057.1 GCA_020852055.1 Candidatus Latescibacterota bacterium | reverse complement strand
GGAAGGCGGCGCCGCAGCGGTGATGGCTATCCCGCCCCTGTCGCGGGCGCTGTCGGAGGCCCAGTTGCAGGCCTATTTCGAGGGTATCCTCGAAGCGGTCGAGATCCCGCTGATTGTGCAGGACGCCAGCTCCTACGTGGGCAAGGCGATGAGCATCGATTTCCAGGCCGGCCTTTTCCAGCGCCACGGCCAGCGCATCCTCTTCAAACCCGAGGCCTCGCCGCTGGGGCCCTGCATCTCGGCGCTGCGCGCCAGCACCGGCGGCAAGGCGGCCCTCTTCGAGGGCAGCGGCGGGGTGCTGCTCATCGATTCACACCGGCGCGGGGTGACCGGCACCATCCCCGGCGTCGAACTGCTCGACGGCACCGTGGCCCTGTGGCGGGCCCTGGAGGCCGGCGACGAGGAGCGGGCCTATGCCCTCTACTATCCCATCTGCAGCATCGTGGTGCTGCAGATGCAGGGCGGCCTGGACGGCTTCATCGTCACCGAGCGCCACCTGATGCAGAAGCGCGGGCTCTTCAAGAACCAGGTGCACCGCGGTCCCCTGAGCTTTGAGTTGGACCAGGAGACCCGCGACGAGATCGACCGGCTCTTCGCCCGCCTGCAGCAGGTGCTGCGCTCGTGAGCCAGTCGCGCCGGGTCGAGGCCATCCAGAGCCCGGTGATCCCGGACGTGGCGGCCCTGATCCGCGCCACGCCCGGGACCATTTCGCTGGGCCAGGGCGTGGTGCATTACGGCCCGCCGCCCCAGAGTTTTGCCGCCATCGCCGGTTTTGGCGGGCAGCCCGCCGAGCACCACTACCGGGCGGCGGGTGGCCTGCCCGAACTGCAGGAGCAGTTGCGGCAGAAACTGGCGCGCGACAACGGCATCGTCCTGGGGGATGACCAGATGCTGATGGTCACCGCCGGCAGCAACATGGGCTTCTGTCACGCGTTGATGGCCATCGCCGATCCGGGCGACGAGATCGTGCTGATGTCGCCCTTTTATTTCAACCACGAGATGGCCGTGATGATGGCCAACTGCCAGCCCGTGCTGGTGCCCACCGATGAGCGCTATCAGTTGCGCCTCGACGCCATCGAGGCGGCCCTCGGGCCGCGCACCCGCGCGGTGGTGACCATCTCGCCCAATAATCCCTCCGGCGCCGTCTATGCCCCCGAGGATCTGCGGGCGGTCAACGAGTTGTGCCGGCAGCGGGGCATCTATCACCTCGCCGACGAGGCCTACGAGTATTTCACCTATGGCGGGGCGCGCCACTTCTCGCCCGGCTCGCTGCCCGAGAGCGCCGGCCACACCATCTCCTTCTTCTCCTTTTCCAAGGCCTACGGCATGGCCAACTGGCGGGTGGGATACCTGGTGGCTCCGCGCCATCTGCTGCGCGCCCTGGAGAAGGTCCAGGACACGGTGCTGATCTGCCCGCCGGTGATCTCGCAGTTGGCCGCCCTGGGGGCCCTGGAGGCCGGCCCGGACTATTGCCGGCCCTTCACCGCCACCCTGGCGAGGGTGCGGCAGGCCTGCCTTGAAAGGCTGGGGGAGCTGGGGGAGCGCTGCCAGGTGCCGCCGGCCGAGGGGGCGTTTTATCTGCTGGCCCGGTTGCAGACCGCGATGCCGGCCATGCAGCTGGTGGAGCGGCTGGTGCGCGAATATCAGGTGGCGGTCATCCCCGGCACGGCCTTTGGCCTGCAGGAGGCCTGTCATCTGCGCATCGCCTACGGGGCCCTGCAGCCCGATAGCGTGGCCCAGGGTATGGACCGGTTGGTGAACGGGTTGCAGCGGCTGCTGGACTGAGGGCGAAGCAGTGGCTTGACAGAAGGGGTGGGGCAGGGTATCTTGCTCAGTGGAATTAAGAGTGACCTGAATTCACAGACGAATGCCCAAGAGGAAGTTTTCCACTCCTGCGGGATGTGGAACTTCGACAGAAATATTCTCGGCATTCGGGTGGTTGGTCACTCTTTTTATTTTGGCGGTGGCCCTAGACGCTCGTATAGGGCCACCGCAGTACAAAGGTCCTGCACTGCCAGACCGGTGAAGTAGGCCACGCGCGGCCGGGCCTCGCCCGCCGGCAGCCGCTGGCACGCCGCGTCACCGATCGTCAGCACCTGCCCCCCTGCTCCGCGCGCCAGGCGGATCTGGGCTGTCTGCCTGTTGTTCCGGGCATATACAAACTCCCCCGACCTTTCGACTTGTTCCGGGTGATCGGCCAATACGGTCAGTTCCGCCAGTATGCCGGGTTCCAGTTGCCGGGTGCGGCTGTCCCCGCCCATTACCGAGAGCAGGGTGCGGGGGCCCAGATCGGCCAGGGAGAGGATGGACTGGGGCGTGGGAACGGCCGCCAGCACCGCGTCGGCGCCCTCGAGGCATTCGGCCAGCGAGGCGGCCAGGTGCAGCGGGGCGCGCAGCAGAGGGGCCAGGTCGTGGGCAAAGGCCTGGCGGTTGGCCTCCTGGCGGCTGGTGACCCGCAGTTGGCGCAGGCCGAAGAGCTGGTCGGCGCAGCGGGCCAGGCAACGGGCCACCCGGCCGGTGCCCAGTATTGCCAGACAGTCCACGGGTCTCTGGGCCAGGTAGCGGATTCCCCAGGCGCCGGCCGCCCCGGTGCGCATGTCGGTGGCGTAGCCAGCCTCCAGCCGGACCTGGATGCCCCGCGTCAGATCCTCCAGCTCGACAAACGCTTCCCGGAGACCCAGTCCGCCGCCGGTCCCCGGCTGTTCGACAATGATCTTGCGCGCCAGGTAGCGGCCTGGCCAGGAAGCGGGCATCTCCAGCCGGTAGGTTCCGCGATCGAGGGTCTCGGAGCGGGGTGGATTGAGCAGCACCCCCTGGCCATAGAGGCGGAAGGCCTGGTCGCAGGCGGCGAGGAAGTCGGCGGGGGAGAGCTGGGTGCGGAAATCTTCATCGCGGAAGGAAAGGTGGGTCATCACATCCTGTCCGGCACCCGGCGGTGCCCAAAAAACGATTGACGTACTTGGGGAATTCCCCTTGATTTAAAAGAAGATATGCCTCTTTGGGAAACAACGAGCGGGCGGGACGCAGGTGCCGTCCGACGCGCGATCTTCCTGCTGGCCATCGAGATGGATTGACGTGCAGGAACGAGTACTGTGGCTCCTGGCTATCGCCGCAGGCGCCATTCTCCTGATGGCCGCGCTGCGGCCCTATTTTGCTGCGAAGGAAGAGCCGGCCCCCCTCTCTTCCCCGCCTCCGTCCTCCCCTCAGGTCAATCCAGACTTACATGTCCGGGTGGCTGTGCTCAACGGCTGTGGTGAATCCCAGGTGGCCGGGCGGCTGACCAAAAAGCTGCGCGGGCTGGGATGCGACGTAATTTACGAGGGCAACGCGGAGAACTTCAACTTTCTACAGAGCATGGTGGTGGATCGCCGCGGCGATCTGGACAAGGCCCGGCGGGTGGCGGCAGTCCTTGGCCTGCCCCACCTGCAGCAGGTTAGCGAAGACACCTTCCGCCTCGAAGAAGTGGCGGTTATCATCGGTAGAGACTACCGGCAGGTGAGGTTATTGGATGAGTGAAACAACCGCAGCAGACAGCACCGCAGTCGCCGCGGCCGAGGTCGAGACCCGGGTGCGGCGCATCGCCGAACTGCTTCAGGACAAGAAGGGAATCGATATCGTGCTGCTCGATCTGCGGGCAGTGACCGATACCGCCGACTTCTTTGTCCTCTGCAGCGGCACCTCCGACTTACACGTCAAGGCCCTGGCCGAGGAGGTGTGCGATCAGCTGCGCATCGCCGGGCAGGGTCCTTGGCACGTGGAGGGCTACGAGAGCCGGCGCTGGGTGCTGGTGGATTTTGTCGATATCGTCGTGCATATCTTCCGCCAGGAGATCCGGGATTTCTATGCCCTGGAGCGCCTGTGGGGCGATGCGGTGCGCACCGACGTGGGGCCAGAGTGGAAGGGCGCCGTCGGGATTGGCCAGCGCGAAAAGGTTCTTCCCGGCACATGAGCGCTTTCCAGACCCTTGCCTGGCGCGACGAGGCTCTGGTGCTGCTCGATCAGACCCGTCTGCCCGGAGAACTGGTTTACCTGGAGTGCCGGGAGGTGGAGACGGCCGCCCGCGCCATCGAGGAACTCGTGGTGCGCGGCGCCCCGGCCATCGGGGTGGCGGCGGCGTACGGTATGGTATTGGGCGCCGGCGAGGCGTTGGCACAGGAACCAGAGGCCTTCCGCCGGCATCTGCAGCAGAGTCGGGCGCGCCTGGCCCGCACCCGGCCCACGGCGGTGAACCTGTTCTGGGCTCTCGAACAGATGGACCAGGTGATCGCCGCGACGGCCGGGCTGGGCAACCACCAGGTGCGGGAGCAGCTGCTGGCGCGGGCCGAAGCGCTGCGCGCCGAGGACGAAACCCTCTGCCGGCGCCTGGGGCAACACGGCGCCGCATTGCTGCAGGACGGCTTCAGGATTCTGACCCACTGCAATGCCGGTAGCCTGGCCACCGCCGGCTTCGGCACCGCCCTGGGCTTGATCTACGCGGCGCAGGCCGAGGGCAAGCAGTTGAAGGTGTATGCCGACGAGACCCGGCCCCTGCTCCAGGGATCGCGGCTGACCGCCTGGGAGTTGCAGCAGCACGGGGTGGAGGTGACGGTGATCTGCGACAACATGGCGGCCGTGGTCATGCGCCAGGCCCCCATCGACTGCGTGATTGTGGGCGCCGACCGCATCGCCGCCAACGGCGACGTGGCCAACAAGATCGGCACCTACGGCGTGGCGGTGCTGGCCCGGGCCCACCACATCCCCTTTTATGTGGCGGCGCCCGTTTCGACGCTCGACCTGAGCCTGGCCCAGGGGGTGCAGATCCCCATCGAGGAGCGCCGGCCCGAGGAGGTCTCGCGCGGTCTGGGGCGGGTCACGGCGCCTGAGGGGGTGGGCATCTACAACCCGGCCTTCGACGTGACCCCCGCCGAGTTGGTGACGGCCATCATCTCCGAAAAGGGCATCGCCCGACCTCCTTTTGCCGAGGCGCTGCGCCGATGGGGTGAAGGCGGCAACCCTGGCTAAAAATTTGCTTCCTTGACCCTCGCTGCCCGTGGCCCCGCGGCGCCTGGGTGGGCCGAGCAGACCTTCGCATCGTCGATTTTCATACAGAGCAGCGAGTTGTGAAAAAAAACGCACGGTTTCACTCCCCCCCCTCCGGGGGAGGCAGGGGGGAAAAAACGTACCACCGCTGGCCAGCCTGGTTCCTGCTGGGGGGCCTGCTGGTGGGCGGATGCGCCGGCACCCGGCAACTACCGCCCGGCCCCGGCATGGGGCGAGGGGGGGCCTTCGACCCGGCTTCGCTGAGTGAGGATCTGCTGCTGATCCAGCCCAACTTCGAGGCGCCGGCGGTTTCGTCCGCCGATACGGCCACCACCCGCACCGACGATCCCCGAGCCGCTGCGCCCCGGGAAGCCCAAGCCCCGGTCTACCGCCTGCAGATCATCGCCTTCAAGACCGAAGAACTGGCGCGCCAGCGCGCCAGCGCCCTGCAGTCCATGCTGGGAGCGCCGGTGCGGGTGGTGAATGATGCCCAGCGCGGCCTGTACATGGTCCAGGCCGGTGAGTACCAGACCGCCGACGAGGCCGAGGCGCTGTACGAGCGCCTGGTGGCGCGCAACCCCGATTATGCCGAGGCGTACGTGATTCCCCGCACCGGGAAGGCCAGACCCGCGGCGGCCACTGCCACTGCCGGGGGCGCTGCTGCTGGCACCGAGGCAGCCATCTCTTTTTCGGGCTGGCGGGTCCTGATCGACCAATTCCTCAGCTACGAGGAGGCCGAGCGCTTGCGCCTGGAGGCGACCGACCGGCTGCAGCGGCAGGATGTCGAGATCAACTTCAAGGCCCCCTGGTTCAAGGTGGAGGTGGGCCGTTTTCGCAACGAGGCCAAGGCGCAGGAGCTGGTGGAGCTGGTCCAGAGCTGCGGTTACCGCAACGTGCTCAAGGTGCGCGAGAAGATCGAGATGCCGGAGGGCAGGCCGTGAGCCGGTTGCGGGGCCTGGCCTTGCTGCTGCTGGCTTTGGGGCTGGCCTCCTGCGCCCAGCAGTGGCAGCGGGCCGCGCGCGATAGCGAGCCGGCCACTGCGGCGACCGACTCGCTGGGCGGGGCAGTGATCCTGGACAGCGAGATGGAGGACGGCTTGCGGGCGGTCCGCTGGCATCTGCACCGCGCCCATGAGGCGCAACTGAGCCAGTCCTTCGATCTGGCCCAGCAGGACCTCGACCTGGTGTTCCAACTGCTGGCCGCCCTCGAGGAGGCCGACAGCGATGACCCCCGGGCCCAGGCTGAGCTGGAAAGCCTCAGCGCCGCCGCCGAACGGGCCTACATGGACCTGCTGCCCAACCTGGAGCGCTTCTCCGCCGACAGCCCGCTCACCCTGCTCCTGCGGGGCTTGTCCAAAGAGCAGCTCGAAGGCCCCGATGCCGAGAACCAACGGGCCCAGATCGACAAACTGTTACACGCCTGCGATGTTCCCATCGACATCAACGACCGGGTGATCTCCAGTATCCGCTTCTTTCAGACCCGCGGCCGGACCACCTATACCACCTGGCTGCGCCGGGCCGGTCGTTATGACGACCTGATTCGGCAGACCTTCAGGGAAGAGGGGTTACCCGAAGACCTGCTCTTCGTGTCGATGATCGAAAGCGGTTTCAACCCCCACGCCCGTTCCAAGGCCCACGCCGTGGGGCTGTGGCAGTTCATCGAGAGCACCGGCAAGATGGAGGGGCTGAACAGCACCCGCTGGGTGGATGAGCGCCGGGACCCGGTCAAGTCCACCCGCGCCGCTGCCCGCCACCTCAAACGCCTGCACCAGGAACTGGGCGACTGGCGGCTGGCGCTGGCGGCCTACAATGCCGGGCCGGGCCGGGTGGCCCGCGCCATCGAACGGGCCGGGACCCGCGACTACTGGAAACTGGATCTCCCCGAAGAGACCCGCAACTACGTGCCCCTCTTCATGGCCGCCGCCCTGCTCTCGAAGGACCCCAAGCTCTTCGGTTTCGATCCGGAAAATCCCGAGCCCGACCTGTCCTTTGCAGAGGTCGAGGTGCCGCATCCGGTCTTCCTGGAAGAGGCGGCCCGTTGCATGCGCATCTCCCACGACACCCTGCAGGACCTCAACCCCGAGCTGCGGCTCAACGTCACCCCGCCTCAGTCGGCGCTGAGTTACCGGCTGCGCGTGCCCCCCGGCACCGACCAGGATCTGCGCGCCTGTTTTGCGCAATTACCCGAAGCCTGGCAGCAGTACGTGGTGAAACGCCGCGACACCATCTCCACCATCGCCCGAGCTTTTGGCATCAGCACCCAGGTGATCGCCCAGGTCAACCATCTCAAGAATCCCAACCGCATTGCGCCCGGCCAGACCCTCACCATCCCGGTGGGGGCCGCCGGCTCGCTCAAATCCTCCCTGCGGGTGGCCCATGTCGCCGACGGCAGCCCCATCGCCGGCGAAGGCGCCAAAGCCGCCGCCCGTGCCGGCAAGACGGTCTACAAGGTCCGCCGGGGGGATTCACTCAGCCGCATCGCCCAACTGCACGGGGTGGAGATCGGCGACCTGAGGCGTTGGAACCGCCTCCGCGGCAACCACATCGTTGCCGGCGACAAATTGACCATCTGGTCCTCGATGCCGGGGTCTGGCCTCCGTGCCGGGACGGCGCTGCCGACGGCGGAGGCCAAACGCCGCGACTACACCGTCCGGCGCGGCGAGAGCCTGTGGGATATCTCCCGCAAATTCAAGGTGCCGGTGGCCGATCTCAAACGCTGGAACAAGCTGGACAACACCGCCATCCGTCCCGGCCAGCACCTGGTGGTCGCTCCCGGAACGGCAGCGCCGGCCAAGGGTGTGGCCGCAGCGGGGGGTAAGAAGGCGGCGTCGACCAAGATGGCGTCGGCAACGGGCAAGAAGGTCGCCCCGGCCAAGAAAAAGAGCGGGAGCAGCGTGCAGGTCTACACCGTGGTCAGAGGGGACACCCTTTTGGGTATCGCCCGCAAGTTCGGCCTGGAGGTCAGGGAGTTGGCCCACCAGAACAATCTCAGCCCCTCCGCCAAACTGGCCGCGGGTATGACCTTGAAGGTCAAGCCGGCCACCAAGGTCAGGTGAAGCCGGTGCAGGTGGTGCGGCATATCCTGCTCCTGCTGGTGGCTTTTGTGCTGCAGACCACCTGGGGTTATGCCTTCGACATCCTCGAATTGCGCCCCGACCTGATCCTGCTGGCCCTCGTCTATGTGGCCCTGCGGGTCGGACCCTTCGAAGCCACCATCCTGGGTTTTGGCATCGGCCTGCTCCAGGACGCGTACATGCCCCAGAACCTGGGCCTCAATGCCCTGGTCAAGTCGGTGGTTGGTTTTGGCGTGGGGTACGGCCGGACCGGCATCATGGCCGACGATCTCCAGGTCCAGACCTTTCTGATCTTTGGCGTGGTGTTGGTCCACGATTTGGTTTATTATCTGGCCTACAGCGGCCTGGGGCTGGCGGACGTGCCCTTTTTCTGGCTGCGGTACGGCGTGGGCCGGGCGCTTTACACCAGTCTGATCGGCTGCGGCCTGGCCTATGCCTGGGGCCTGCGCCGGCGCCTCTTACCTATCTGAGCGACACACCCCGGTATGGAATCCCTCGGTCCCAACGGCCAAAGCCAGCGCCTGCGCGGTCTGCTGGTAGTTGTCGGCCTGCTTTTCTTTATCCTCTTTGCGCGCCTGTTCTACCTGCAGATCGCCAGCTCCGCCCACTACGCCCAGAAGTCCGAAGAGAACCGCATCGCCCAGAAACGCATCAAGGCCCGCCGCGGCCTGATCCTGGCGCGCGGGGCCAACGGGGTCTCCGAGATCCTCGCCCGCAGCCGGCCCACCTATACGGTCACCCTCACCCGTTCCAAACCGGACAACGACGCCCGGGCCGTCGAAGCCCTGTCGATGGCCACCGGCAATCCCGAGATCCGCTACACCCGCAGCGGCCGCACCGTCCGCCTGCTGCGCGACGTGGATTTCACCACCGTCTCGCTGGTGCAGGAGCGGCTGAGCGAGGACTGGCCTCTCGACGTGATGGTGGAGTCGGAGCGGGATTATCCCTACGGGTCGCTGGCCGCCCACCTGCTGGGTTATCTGGGAGAGTTGCAGGAAGAGGAGTTACAGGCGCTCAAGGCCAAGAACTACACCCCGGGGGATTTTATCGGCAAGACCGGGTTGGAAAAGGTGTACGAGGATCTGCTGCGCGGCGAGGACGGGGTGGCGTACATCGAGGTGGATGCCATGAACCGGCCGCAGAGCGAGTTCCCCGAGCGGGAACAGCCCCCCGAACCGGGGGCGGACCTGGTGCTGACCCTCGATTACAAGACGCAGCGGGCCGCCGAGCGCGCCCTGAGTGACACCATGACCGGGGCGGTGGTGGCGCTCAACCCGCAGACCGGGGCCATCCTGGCCTTGGCCAGCAAACCCGGCTTCGACCCCAATATCTTCGTCTCCTTCCAGTCCCAGGACGAGCGCCGGCGTTTACTTCAAGATAGCTCCAAGCCGCTGCTCAACCGGGCCACCCGCGAGCACTATTCGCCGGGGTCCACCATGAAGATGGTGGCGGCGGTGGCCGCCCTGGAGATCGGTTTGCTCGATACCCTGGGCACCTTCCCCGGTTGCGGGGGGTCGCTGCGGGTGGGCAGCGCGGTGTTCCACTGCGCCAAAAAGGAGGGGCACGGGGTGCTCACCCTCCAGGAAGCCATCGAAGCTTCCTGCAACGTCTATTTCTACCACCTGGGGCAGAGCCTGGGCTTCAAGGCCTGGCGCGAGTACGCCGAACGGCTCGGCTTCGGCCAGCCCACCGGCATCGATCTGCAGCCCGAGGAGGATCCGGGCAACCTGCCCACCCGCAAGTACTACGAGGACCACGGCGGCTGGGCTATGGGGCATATGATGAATCTGGTTATCGGGCAGGGGTCCTTGCTGGTCACGCCGGTGCAGATGGCCCGTTACGTGTCGGCCCTGGCCAACGGCGGCTACCTGGTCACCCCTCATTTCTACGGCGACACCCCCCGGCGCGAATACACCGGGATCTCGGCCAGCACCCTCGACAAGGTCAAGCGGGCCATGCGCCGGGTCATCTACGGGAGCCGGGGCACCGGCCGCCGGGTGCAGATCAAGGGCATCGAGGTGGCCGGCAAGAGCGGCACCGCCCAGGCCCCCGGGCGGGACACCGACGCCTGGTTCGTCGCTTTTGCCCCCTTCGACCGCCCGGAGATCGCCGTGGCGGTGGTGGTTGAAGGCGGCGGCCACGGCGGGGTGGTGGCCGGCCCCATCGCGCGCCAGGTGATGGAGGCCTATTTCGGCAAGGAACCGGAGGCGGAAGTGGCTGCCGACTCCACGGATGCGGCCAGGGAGGAAGGACCCACGGTCCGGCTTCCCGGGGTGAAGGCGGGCACATGAGACTGCTGCGCGAAACCGATACCTCCCTCCTCTGGGCCGTGGGCGCCATCGTCCTGCTGGGCATCACCATGGTCTACAGCGCCTCCAGCGGGGCCGCCGAATGGAAGAAACAGGCGATCTACGCCGTCCTGGCCGGGGCCGCGCTGGTGGCGGTGATCCATATCCCCAACCGTCTGCTCTACGCCCTGGCCTACCCCTTCTACCTGGTGAGCCTGGTGAGCCTGGTGATTGTGCTCCTGTGGGGCTCGGGTGAGGATTCTAGCCGCTGGATCACCTTCGGGCCCTTTAGCATGCAGCCTTCGGAGTTCGCCAAGATCGCCACCATCCTGACCCTGGCCCACTACCTGGGCGACCGCACCGTCGAGCAGATCAACCACTACAAGACCCTGATCGGCACCATGGTGATCGTGCTGCCGCCCATGGCCCTGATCGTCGAACAGCCGGACCTGGGCACGGCCATGACCCTGGCGGCCATCCTCCTGCCCATGTTCTACTGGGCGGGCATGAACCCCCTGCATCTCTTCGTGATCATCGCCCCGATGCTGAGTGTGGTCTGCTCCTTCGAGCCGCTGTGGCAGGGGGCAGCGCCCTTCGTTTTTGCCGCCTTCGTCATCCTCTCCTCCCTGGCCCTGCACCGGTTCTTCGCCCGCCTGTGGATCACGCTGAGTATGCTGGGGGTCAATCTGGCCGCCGGCCTGGCCACCGTGTACCTGTGGGAACACATGTTACACGACTACCAGAAGGCCCGCATCCTCACCTTTCTCGATCCCGAGCGCGACCGACTGGGTTCGGGGTGGAATATCATCCAGTCCAAGATCGCCATCGGCTCGGGCGGGCTGACCGGCAAGGGGTACCTGGAAGGCACCCAGACCAAGTTCGAGTTCCTGCCGGCCTCGCATACCGACTTCATCTTCTCGGTGATCGGCGAGGAACTTGGTTTCATCGGCACCATGCTGGTGCTCTCGCTCTTCGCCTTCGTCATCTGGCGCGCCCTGAACATTGCCGCCGGGGTGACCAACCGCTTCTACAGCCTGATGGCCATCGGACTGGTCTCGCTGATCACCTTCCACGTCTTCGTCAATATCGGCATGACCATCGGCGTCATGCCGGTCACCGGCATCCCCCTGCCCTTCATCAGCTACGGCGGCTCGGCCCTCTTGACCAACTGCACGGCGATAGGCCTGCTGCTGCACGCCCACACCTACCGCCATGAATAGGCAGTTCCTGGCCGCCCTGGCCTTGCTGGGGGTGTTTGTCATCGAGAACCCCCAGTGCGGCATCACCGCCGAGCACCACCGGCTGGCCCTCTACTATCTGGACCAGGGGCATTACGATCGCGCCCTGGTCGAGGCGCAGCGGGCCGTGCGCGAGGACGCCGGCGACGCGCCCTCCTACCTGGTGATGGCCATGGCCGAATTGGGCCTGGAGCGGCCGGAGGCGGCGGTGGCCGCCATCGGGCAGGCCATTCTGGCCGATCCCGACAACCCGCAGTACTATGCCACCCTGCGCCAGGTCTGCCTCGAAGAGAAGCGCTTTGATCTGGGGCGGCAGGTGCTCGACCGGGTGCTGGCGGCCCAGCCCGGCAACCGCCTGGCCCAATCCAGCCTGGGGTGGGCCTATGCCCAGCTCGACGACGAGGACCAGGCGCGGCAGTGGCTGGAGCAGGCCGCCGTCGGCGACAGCACCGCCACCTTCGCCCAGGTGCAGCTGGCCCGCGTGCACATGCGCCACCAGCGCTACGCCGAAGCCATCCAGGTCCTGGAGCAGGCCCTGCTGCAGGTGCCGGGGGACAGCGCCGCCCTGCTGGCTCTGGGTGAGTGCCAGTTGCAGCAGGGCGCCCCGGACGAAGCCCGGCGCCGCTTCGCCGAGGCGCTGGAGCACAGCGGCGAGCCGGGCAGCACCGCCAACCAGATCGCCTCCCTTTGTTACAATCAGGGCCTGCGGCGCCTGGCCATCGAGTATTACGAGCTGGCGCGCAGCCGGGGGCCGCAACCGCCGCCCGCAGCGCTGCTCAACAACCTGGCCTGGACCTACGGGGAGGAGAACCTCAATCTCGACCAGGCCCTCGAATTCTCCCTGCAGGCCGTCAAGAGCGATGCCGACAACCCGGTGTACCTCGACACCTACGCCGAGTTGCTCTTCAAGAAAGGCGAGGAAGCCCGCGCCGTCGCCCTGATGCGCCGGGCCCTCGAAAACGAAGGCGCCGAGGGCGAGCAGCGCCAGTACCTGGAGGGGCAGTTGCGCAAATTCGAACAGGCCCTCGCTCAGTCCTCCCCATCCTCCCCGCTCTGAGTCCCCCAGGGCCGGTAGCGGGTGTAGTCGATCTTCAGCTGGTCCATCTTCGTATACAGATTCTTGCGCGACATGTCGATGGCCTCCGCCACCTGGCTGATCACCCCCCGGTGCCGGCGCAGGGCGGCGCACAGGAAACGCCGTTCGAACAGATCCTTGGCCTCCCGATAGGAACAGACCCCTAACTCCTCCAGCTTTTCCTCCTCCCGCCAACGCAGGATCTCGGCTGGCAGATCGGCCGGGCCCAGGCTGGGCCGCCGGGCCAGCACCACCATGCGCTCGATGGTGTTTTCGAGCTGGCGGATATTGCCCGGCCAGGGGTAGTCCTGCAACTGCGCCAGGGCCGCCGCCTCGATGCCCTCCAGTTCGCGCCGGTTCCGCTGGGCCGCCGCCTGGATGAAGTGCTCGACCAGGAGCGGGATATCGTCGCGGCGCTCGCGCAGCGGGGGCAGGAGCACCGGCAGTACGTTGAGGCGGTAGTAGAGGTCCTCGCGGAAACGGCCCAGTTCCACCTCGCGCTTGAGGTCCACGTTGGTGGCGGCGATCACCCGCACATCGACCTTGAGGGTCTGGGTGCCGCCGATGCGCTCGAACTCCTGCTCCTGCAGCACCCGCAGGAGGCGCACTTGCACCGAGGGCGGGGCGGCGCCGATCTCGTCGAGAAAGAGGGTGCCCCGATGGGCCAGCTCAAAGCGGCCGGGGTGCTGGCGCACGGCGCCGGTGAAGGAGCCGCGCTCGTGGCCGAACAACTCGCTCTCCAGCATGCCCTCCGGCAGGGCGGCGCAGTTGAGGCGGATGAAGGGTCCCCGGCTGCGCGGGCTGCGCTGGTGTACGGCATGGGCGAACACCTCCTTGCCGGTGCCGCTCTCTCCCTGGATCAGGACCGTGGCCCGGGCCTCGGCCAGCCGGCTCAGCTGGGTGAGCAGGTGCTGCATGTGCAGGTTGCGGGTGATCAGCCGCCGGGGCGGGAGGGTTTGGGACTGGGCGAGATAAGTATCCTGCTGGATCTGCTGCATGGCCTCCTCCTGCGAAAAAGGTTTACTGGCCGCAGGCAAGTCCCGTGCCCGCCGTGTCCGGCAGTTGTCCGGTCGGATCTAAATCATTGGAAAAATTCAGTTTATTGCTCGGCTGGGAAAGCGGCGACGACCAGGCCGGCAGCGCCGGGTTGCCGGATTCCCGTCAACGGGTTGCCGGCCCCGGCAGGGGGGCGGCGCTGCAGATTAGGGCCTAAAAGCGAAAGAAGGGCCCAAAAACGAAAGATTTAGTGCTTGAAGACCTCACCTCGGAGAGCCATACTAAGGTGGTGCAGAAAAGCGAGGTGAGGTGATGGCACAATTGGATGGTGAAGCAGAGCGGCGATTGGGGCAGATCGTTGGCAGCGAGGGGGGATTGGCGCCGGTGGTGGCTGACCTGAGGCGGCTGTTGGGGGTGCGGGTGAACGTGCTGATCCTGGGGGAGAGCGGCACCGGCAAGGAGGTGATGGCGCGGGCCCTGCACGAGGCCGATCCGCGGCGGCGGCGCCACCCTCTGGTGGCGCTCAACTGCGCCGCCCTGCCCGAATCCCTGTTGGAGGCCGAACTCTTCGGCTACCGCCAGGGGGCCTTCACCGGGGCGGGGGTGGCCCATCCCGGCGGTTTCCTGGAGGCCAACGGCGGCACCCTCTTCCTCGACGAGGTGGGTGAATTGCCCCCGGCTCTGCAGCCCAAACTCCTGCGTGTCCTGCAGGAAAGGGCGGTGCGCCGCTTAGGGGAGACCCGCGAGGTGGGGATCGATGTACGGGTGGTGGCTGCCACCAGTCGGCCACTGGACACGGTTGCGGGCCGGGACGGTTTTCGCGCTGATCTCTATTACCGGCTGGCGGAATTCGTGCTGCACCTGCCGCCGCTGCGTCAGCGGCCCGGGGACCTGCAAGCGCTGGCCGGCCATATCCTGCAGGCCTGCTGCCGCGATTTCGGCCGCCCGCCCTGCAGCCTGTCCCCGGCGGCGGCGGCCTGGTTGGCGGCCAGGGACTGGTCGCAGAACAATGTGCGCGAGCTGCAGGTGGCCCTGAAACGCGCCCTGCTGCTGTGTGAAGGTGATTGCATCGAACCGGAAGATCTGGAGGCGGGGCAGCGGGAGCAGCGGGCCCTGGCGGGAGGATTGCCAAAACGGTTGCGGGCCTACGAGCGGGCCCATCTGGAGGAGGCCCTGCAGCGCAGCCAGGGCAATGGGTCGGCGGCGGCGCGGCTGCTGGAGATGAAGCGCTCCACCCTGTGCGACCGGCTGGCCCGGATGGGGATCCGCCCCCCGCCGGGGCCGGCGGCGGGTTAGAAGGCGGGCACCAGCGCGGGCGGGTAGGCCTCGCAGACCTCCTCGGCCAGTTGGCGGTAGTTCTCGGTGCCGGTGGAGAAGGCGTCGTAGAGCAGGACGGGCTGGCCAAAGCTGGGCGCCTCGGCCAGACTGATGTTGCGCCGGATCAGGGTGCGGTGGACCTTGTCGCCAAAATAGGACCTGGCCTCGGCCACCACCCGGCGGGAGAGTTGGAGGCGGTCGTCGTACATGGTCATCAACACCCCCTCGATGCTCAGGCCCGGGTTGAGGTAACGCTGCACCATACGCACCGAGTTGAGCAGCTTGCTCAGGCCTTCGAGGGCGTAGTATTCGCACTGGACTGGGATCAGCACCGAGTGGGCGGCGGCCAGGGCGTTGAGGGTGAGCAGGCCCAGCGAGGGGGGGCAGTCGATGACGATGAATTCGTACTCGCCGGTGACCTGCTCCAGGGCTTCGGTCAGCTTCTTCTCGCGCCGCAGCATGGCCGCCATGTCCAACTCGGCGCCAATGAGGTTGATATGCGCGGGGACCAGGTCGAAGAGCGGGATTTCGAGATGGCAGATGACCTGGTCGAGCCGGGTCTTGCCGATGAGGACTTCGTAGACCGATCCGTCCAGACTGTCGGCGCCGGCGCCGCAACCACTGGTGGCGTTGGCCTGGGGATCCATGTCGATGAGCAGGGTTTTATGCCCGGCGGCCGCCAGGCAGGCAGACAGATTTACAGCCGTAGTCGTTTTGCCAACCCCGCCTTTCTGGTTGGCAATAGCGATGATTTTGCCCATGGGGAGCGTATTCCTGGAGAGCAAAAGGCCCGCAGTCCGGCGGACAGGTCCGGACTAGCCCAGCTCGGTCCGGCACCAAGGGGGGGCACCGGATATATTCAGGGTAAACTACAGAAAAAACTGTGTTCAACCACCGCCTTGCACAGCAATATAGTCGCTGGAGAAGGGGTCGTCAAGCATTTAAAAAAAGCGGCCCGGGGTGGGCCACCGCGATGTTTCAGACGCCGCCCAGGGAAGCCAGCAGGGCGCCCAGGAACAGGCCGGTCAGGACAAAAAACAGCGCCCCTACGCGGGCCAACATCTGGCTTCGGGAAACAGTCATTCTCTCTGCGGACATGCTCGGCTCCTCGTTGGGCAGGTACTGGAATTATCGGCAGGATATTCACCCGGGCGCAGCAGTTTTTTCCGCTTGGGAGCGGGTGCTACTCAGAGCCAGGGGCCTGCAGGGAGGAGCCTTGCAAGATACGTGCCGGGCGCTGCGTTCAGTTATCGGTATAACTGCGCAGGCGGGTGCCGTAGCGGGGGTGGCGGAGCTTGTTGAGGGCCAGTTCCTTGATCTGGCGCACCCGCTCGCGGGTGAGCTTGAAGCGCAGGCCGATCTGGTCGAGGGTCAGGGGGTGGTCCTGGCCCAGGCCGAAGTACAGGCGCAGAACCTCGGCCTCGCGGGCGTTGAGGCTGGTGAGCACCACCTCGATGTTCTCCCGCAGGGTGTACTCCATGACCTCCTGCTCGGGATTGAGCTGGTCCTCGTTGGTCAGCTGGTCGAGCAGGCACTGGTCCTGGGCTTCGTCGAAGGGCGCGTCGAGGGAGCGGACCGGCTGGCCGTTGACCATGGTGTCCTCGATCTCCCGGGGGCTCAGGCCCAACACCTGGGCGATGCGCTCGGGAGTGGCGGGGGCGCCCTGCTGCAGCAGGGCGTCGCCGGTGCGGGCGATCTTGGCCAGCAGATCGAGGCGGTTGACCGGCACCCGCACCGTGGACTGTTCAGTGAGGGTCTGGAGGATGGACTGGCGGATCCACCAGACGGCGTAGGAGATGAACTTGAACCCCCGGGTTTCGTCGAAGCGCTCGGCGGCGGTGATCAGGCCCACATTGCCGGCGCTGATCAACTCGGCCAGGG
Source organism: Candidatus Latescibacterota bacterium (assembly GCA_020852055.1). Taxonomy (GTDB): domain Bacteria; phylum Latescibacterota; class UBA2968; order UBA8231; family UBA8231; genus SICG01. The sequence goes on along the minus strand of JADZBP010000057.1, from coordinate 32,858 downwards.
GCAGACCGCGGTTCTGGTATTCCTTGGCCACCCGGACCACGAAGCGCAGATTGGCCTCGACCAGGAGATTGCGCGCCGCTTCGTCGCCCTGGCGGATGCGGCGGGCCAGGGCGGCCTCTTCGAGGGAGGAAAGCGGCGTGGACCCGGCGATTTCCTCCAGGTAGGCGGCCAGCAAGGGGTCGCCTTCGAGCAGGCGCTCCTTCTTGGCTTCGGGCAGGGTTTTCTTTTTTCTCATGGACTCAGGCCTCATGCGCACGGGCGTCGATGCGTATATAAAATGCTTGAACCCCTTCTCGGTTCCCCGCCGCCGGCAGCGTTGACATCGCCGCGGGGAATCCGCTTTATTGTGCCCGACCCGCACCCGCAACCAAGGAGGCCTGGTGTTGAGCGAGCCGCAGCGGAGCAGTTTCGAGGAGTTGGTGGAGGTGATGGCCCGGCTGCGCGCCGAGGGGGGGTGCCCCTGGGACCGCGAGCAGACCCATGCCTCGCTCAAACCCTATCTGGTGGAAGAGGCCTACGAGGCGTTGGAGGCCATCGACCGGGAGGACGACGCCGAGTTGTGCCGCGAACTGGGGGATGTGCTGCTGCAGGTGGTTTTTCACGCCCAGATCGCCAGTGAGGAGGGCCGCTTCACCGTCGAGGAGGTGGGGCGGGCCATCGTCGGCAAACTGATCCGCCGCCATCCCCACGTCTTTGGTGAGACCCAGGTCGAGGGCGCCGAAGAGGTGCTGACCAACTGGGAGCGCATCAAGCAGGCCGAACGCCAGGAAGAGGACAAACCCGACTCGGTCCTCGAGGGAGTGCCCAGGCAGTTGCCTGCCCTGCTGCGGGCCCAGCGCATCCAGCACAAGGCGGCGCGGGTGGGTTTCGATTGGCCCTCGCTGGATGGACCACTCGACAAGGTAGAGGAGGAGTTGGGCGAATTGCGCCAGGCCTGCCAGAGCGGTACCCCGGAGGAATTGGAAGAGGAGTTCGGGGATTTGCTCTTTGCCCTGGTCAATACCAGCCGGTTCCTCAAGATCGACGCCGAGGACGCCCTGCGCCGGGCGGTGGACAAGTTTGAGCGCCGCTTTCGGTTGGTGGAAGCAGCCTTTCGCGCTCAGGGGCGCCAGTTGCAGGAGAGTACGCTGGAGGAGATGGACCGGGTGTGGGACCAGGTCAAGGCCGGGGAAAAAGAGGAAGAAAGAGGATGAGGTCGTGCAGCTGATCTGCTCTTTGCCCACCGCCCCGCGGGACTTGTTTGCGCCTGGGCAGGACGAGGTGGTGCTGGTTTTCGATCAAGGGTTGGCCAGCATCGGCGGCGCCAAGTTGGAGTGGCGCGTGCGCGGGGAGGTGGGAGGCGCGGCGCTCGATGCGCGCGGGGCACTGTGCTGTACGGTGGGGAAGCAGATCCTGTCCCTAGCGTCTGGCAACGCTGAGCCACAGGACCTGAGTGCTGCCTTTGGCGGTCCCCCCGGAGGAAGCCGGCGGGTCAGCGTCACCCCGGACGGCGCGCTGTGGGTGGAGGGATGCGCTAAGCGGCAGCGGCTCGATGGCTCCTTTGTGGCGGTGCCGGCCGGCCCGACGCCTGCACCCGTGCCCCTGGCGGTGGATCTACACGCGAATCTGTGGACCCTGACTGCCGACGGGCAGGTGGCGGTGCTGCCGGTGGACGCCCCCGAGGCCTGGCAGTTGTTGCCGGCGGCGGGCGGCCCGTGGCAGTGGCTGGTCGCCGACCACGTGGGCAATGTCTGGGTGGGTGGCAAAGGCGGCCTGCGCTGTTTCGATCCCCACCGTCCCGAGCAAGGCTGGCGGACGGTGGTGTTGCCCGGCGGCGCGCCGACCGCGCTGGGACTCTCGCCCGGCGAGCAGGTGCTGGTTGGCCAGGCCACCGGCGAGGTGCTCGAAGTGGACCTGAGCCTCAAGGGCGAGTTGATCAGCCGGTCCCTGGCCAGGACACCGGGCGCAGTGCGCGCGGTGTGTACCGACGGGCAGGGCGCCCTTTGGGCGGCCACCGCCGAGGGGCTGTACCGCCGCGGCCCGGCGGCCGCTGCCTGGCAGCATGCCTGGCAGCAGGTGGGCCGCCTGCCGGGCAGCAACCACGATATCTTTGCCGCGCCCCTGCAGGGCAGGCTCTATGTGGCCGGCGGCCTGACCGCCGACTGGGGACTGCCGGCCCGTTCCCATGTCTTCGACGAGCTGTGGCGTTTTTGCCCGCAGACCGGCTGCTGGGAGCTGGTCAACCGCCTCTCCTTTCCCCGCCGCTTCAACGGCATCGCCGCCCTTGACGGCACGGTCTGGGTGGTGGGCGGGGAAGGGGAGATCAAGACCGCCGCCCACCCCGAGGGAGAGCGCCTCACCGTGGATGTGGTGGATATCTACGACCCGGCCACCGCTACCTGGACCGCGGGCCCGCGCCTCAACGACGCGCGCTCCGAACCCTTTGTCATAGCCGAGGCCGGGCGGATCTGGGCCGTGGCCGGAGCCTGCAATCCGAACACGGCCATCGCCTCGGTCGAGAGTATTGCTCCCGGCGAGAGCGCCTGGCGCTACGAGCAGCCGATGCCGGTGCCCACCCGCCAGGGCAGCTGCTGTGCGCTGGAGGGGGTGCTCTACTGCGTGAGCGCCGAGGGTTTTTTTGCCTTTGACACCGCCACCCGCCGCTGGCTCACCGGTTTGCCGCAACTGGAGAAGTCGCCCCAGGCCGCGCAGGTGGCCGCTTATGCCGGTGAGGTCTGGGTCATGGGGGGCCATCTTTCACACGCCACCTGGCGCTACTCGCCGGCGGAGCAGTGCTGGCGTCCCGGCCCCGCGCTGCCCACCTTCCAGTCGTGGGGCGCCGCCGCGGTGCTGGAGGGCCGCCTCTACCTGGCCGGGGGGGCGCACTGGTCGGCGTTACACGAGCGTTTTGTCTTTGATGACCGCACCTATGTGCTGCGGCCCGGATGGGCCTGAGCCGCAGGCAACCACCAACCAGGAGCAGAAGGCGATGAAAATCACCAGCATCGGCGCAGCGTTGTTGACGCCCTTTCCCTGGGTGCTGATCAAGGTGCGCACCGACGAGGGCTTGGTGGGCATTGGCGAGGCGTACCACGGGGCCGGGGTGCACCAGATTGCCGTGGACGAGCGCCTGACCCGGGCCCTCATCGGGCAGGACCCGCGCAACGTGGACAAGCTCTTCCGCGACATGCAGCGGCGCATGTCGGCCTCGGGTTTCTACCAGGGGGCGGTGATGAGCGCCATCAGCGGCATCGAGATGGCGCTATGGGACCTGACCGGCCAGGCCTGCGGGGTGCCCATCTGGCAGTTGCTGGGCGGCAGGTTCCGCGATCACATCCGGCTCTACAACGACTGCCATGCCGGCGACGAGGACGATCCGGCCTCGTGGGTGGCCAAGGCGGTGGAAGTGGAGGCGCGGGGCTTTGATGCCCTCAAGTTCGACATCGACCCGCGTCCCTCCACCCGCGATGTCTACAACCGCGGCATCCGCAACAAAGATATCGCCTACTTCATCGAGGTGGTGCGGGCGGTGCGCCAGGCCCTCGACCCGGACACCGATCTGGCCATCGACGCCCACTGGTACTACGCTCCGGCCGATATCCTCAAGGTGGCCCACGCCTTCGAGGGCTTGAATCTACTCTGGCTGGAGGACCCCATCCCGCCCGAGAACGTCGACGCCATGGCCAGGGTCAAGGCGGCGACCCGCACCCCCATCTGCACCGGCGAGAACTTCTACACCCGTTTTGGCTTCCGGCAGTTGATCGAGTCGCAGGCCGCCGATATCATCTCCCCGGATTTTGCCAAGGCCGGCGGTCTGCTCGAAGGTCGGCGCATCGCCGACCTGGCCGACATGTACTATATCCCGCTCTCGCCCCACAATATCTGCGGCCCGGTGGGCACCATCGCCGCCTGCCATGTCTGCGCTGCCGCGCCCAATTTCCAGGTCCTCGAGTTCCACCACCTCGACAACGAGTTGTGGAATACGCTGACCGTCGAGCGGGACCTGATCCAGGGCGGGCACATCGCCGTGCCCACGCGGCCGGGCCTGGGCGTTTCGGTGGATGAGGAGGTGGCGCGCCGGGCGACTAAGGAAGATCTGGGGTTCTTCGAGCCCAGATAGGGCGTCGGGGAATGACCCGCTGCGGTTTTTCTCAAGGCGCGGACTTGCCGCCCTGCTCGCTACCCTGCCCAGCCACCCTACCCGCGCAACGCCCCATACGTTGGGGCGTTGCGCGGCTCCGCTCTCCCCTCGTCCCCTCCCGCGTCCTTCCCTCCCCCACCACTCCCCGAGAAAAACCTCCGGGGTCATCTCCCCGCCGCTAGGTCATCCTGCTCGTCGTCACTGAAATAAATATCAGATGCCAGTGTGTTCCCACGATCCCAGGTCCGGGTCCTGGCCGCGGTTGAAGTTCCGGCCCATCAGGTAGCTGATCTCCAACTCCACGTCGCGCACCCGGATCTCGGGCAGGGCCTGGCGGTCGGTCTTGAGCAGGGTGACTTCCAATAGATTTTCACCCTGGCGCGGCCAGTGGCTGCGGTCGAGGCGGAAGACGAACCAGTATCCCGAGCCGGTGCGGTAGCGCGGCGCCTTCATCCTATACATCTCGTTGATCAGGCGGGCGCTCTCCAGGGGCAGTGCCTTGCGGTTGAGGCGGAAGCGCAACCGGTGGCGCTCGTTGAGGCCCATGACCCGCACCCGCAGCAACACCTGGTGGACCCGGCCGGCCTTTTGCCAGCGCGGCAGGTCGTCGCTGATCTGCAGGGGCAGGTGTACGGGCTGGTTCAACGCCAGGGCAGCCGGCAGCACCATCTCCAGGCCCGGCTCGCGGATGGGATTGGGATAGCGCCCGGTCTCGGTGGGGATGAAGTAGGTCTTGTCCTTGGGCGCCATGATCTCGGGATGGGGCAACTCGCGCAGCTTCTCGTAGAAGGAGGCCTGGTACGGCCAGTTGCCGAACCAGTGGGCCAGGTAGAGCCCGTCCACTCCCTGCGTCCAGTAGTTGCAGGCCCCGGCGCGGATCATCTCCACCGAGGCCTCCCCCAGCCGGTCCGAGTCCACCAGGCTCTGGATGGCGGCCAGCACCCGGCAGCCCGTGCCTTTGGCCGCGGCCACCAGCGGGCGGAAGTCGGCCATCTGGTCGAGTAACTCGGGACCGGAGAAGTTCTGGCCCACCAGCACGTCGGCGATGCCCCGCCGCAGCCACTCCCGCACATCGAGCCCCACCTCCATACACCCTTCGATGCTGGCGGGCACGCGGATCACCAACTCGCGCCCCTTGCCGCTGCGCTTGACCGCGCGGTGGACTCGCTCGATCCAGGCGGTCATGATCTTGCGGCCCTTGGCGAGGTCGGCGGGATGGAAATAGTGTGGCTGGTAGTTGAGCTGCAGTTCGAAGCCGTCCACCGGGTAGTGGTCGAGCACCTCCTGGATCAGGGCGAAGCGCTCCTCGCGCACCTCTTCGTGCATGAAGTCGAGGCAGGTCGCTGCGGGGAAGTCGGGCGGCAAATCGCCGCGGGCGCCGATCTCCAGATGCGGGCTGGCAAAGCGGAACTCGGAGCAGCGCACATCCTGTTCGCGCGGCCCGCGTCCCTGCTGCACCAGCAGGGTGGGATAGAGCAACATGCCCTTGGCCCGGGCCCGCTCGCAGACCACCCGCAGGGGATCGAGGCCGCGGCCGATCAACTGGGCGGCGTTGCGGTGGGCCCGCTGGAAGACCAGGTGCGGCCAGCGCTTCACATTGTGGCCCCACAACTCGCCCACCCGGGTGTCGTGCAACACGGTGCGGCCATCCCCCAGGCAGAACATCAGCGCCTCCACAGGCGTGCCGACCAGTTCGTCCACCGCCGCTTCCAACTCGTCCTTCTGCATGGGCGGCTCATACATGTAGATGAGCGGATGCCGGCTGTCGTGGTAGTACATGAGGCGTGGTTTGGCCATGGGACGCCCTTTCCGGTTGGAGGGAAGCTCACACCCCGCCGAAGGCCGAGAAGCCCCCGTCCACGGGCACGACGATGCCAGTGACAAAGGCCGAGGCTGGCGAGAGCAGCCACAAAAGGGTGCCCAGCAGATCGGCGGGCTGGCCGAAGCGCGCCATGGGGGTGTGGGCCAGGATGGTCTGGCCGCGCGGGGTCAACGCGCCGGTCTGGCGGTCGGTGAGCAGGTAGCGGTTCTGCTCGCCAAAGAAGAAGCCCGGGGCAATGGCGTTGACGCGAATCCGGGGCGAGTACTCCTGGGCCAGGTGTACGGCCAGCCACTGGGTGAAGTTGGTCACCGCCGCCTTGGCCGCCGCGTACGCCGGGATGCGGGTGAGGGGCCGCAGGGCGTTCACCGAGGCGATGTTGACGATGACCCCTTCGCCCTGATGGGCCAGGTGCCGGCCGACGATTTGGCAGGGCTGGATGGTGCCCATCAGGTTGAGGTCGACGAGGGCGCGCAGGGCCTCGGGGGGCAGGTCGAAGAAGGAGCGGTCCGGCGCGGTGGTGGCGTTGGGCTGGTTGCCGCCGGCCCCGTTGACTAGCGCGTCGATGTGGCCAAAGGCGCGGGCCATCTCGTCGACGGCAGCCTGCAAGGTTTCGGGCTGCAGCACGTCGCCCTGCAGGGGTAGGATACGGCCGGCCACCGTGGCGGGCAGGCCTTGGCGCAGGGCCTCGGCGCGGGCCGGGTCGCGGGCCAGCACCCCGACGCAGGCGCCGCAGCCGGCCAGGAAACGGACCATGTCGCTGCCCAGGGCCCCGGTGCCCCCGGTGATCAGCACGCTGCGGCCCTCCAGCGAAAACAGTTCGGCGGCGGTGGGGATCTCCATGATCACATCCTCACGATGGCCTTGATGACCCCCGACCCAGGCTTGATCCATTCGGGCAGGGCCGCGGGCAACTCGGCGAGGCCCACGCGGTGGGTGGTCAGGGGTTGGGTCACCACCTGGCCCGAGCGCATGCCGGCCATCACCTGCGCAAAGTCCTCGCGGGTGGCGTTGCGGCTGCTGAGCACGGTCAGTTCGCGCTTGTGGAATTCGGGGTCGGCAAAGGTGATGTCGGCCTGCACGATGCTGACCAGCACCAGCCGGCCCCCGTGGGCCACCAGGTTGAAGGCGGCCATCATCGACGCCGGATTGCCGGTGGCCTCGAAGACGGCGGTGGGCATCTCGCCCTCGGTGAGTTCGGCCAGCTGGGTGGCCGGGTCCCGGGGCGCGCAGAGGGTGTGTTCCACCCCCAGCCAGCGGCGGCAGAACGCCAGCCGGCCCTCGTCGAGGTCCATGGCGATCACCCGGGCGCCGGCCATCCGGGCGAATTGCATCGCGCCGATGCCGATGGCCCCGGCCCCGATCACCAGCACCCACTCGCCGGGCTGGAGCTGGGCCCGGCGCACCGCGTGGGCGCCGATGCTCTGGTTCTCCACCAGGGCGCATTGCTCCGGGCTCAGGCCCTCGGCGCGCAGGAGATTGGCGGCGGGCAGGGCGAGCAGGTCCTGCAGCCCGCCGTCGATGTGCACCCCCAGCACCTTGAGGGTGGTGCAGCAGTTGGTCTTGCCCTGCCGGCAGGCCACGCAGCGGCCGCAGGAGAGGTAGGGCAGCACTACGCAGGCCTCGCCCGCTTGCCAGTCCGAGGGGCCGGGATCGACGATCTCGGCGGCCAGCTCGTGGCCCAGGATACGCGGGTAGGCGAAATAGGGCTGGTGCCCGCGAAAGGCGTGCAGGTCGGTGCCGCATACCCCCACCTGGCGGATGCGCACCAGGGCTTCGCCGGGGCCGGGGACGGGTTGGGCCACCTCCTGCAGTTCGAGGTGGTGGAGTTCCTTCAGGACCACGCAGCGCATGGGGGGCTCCTTGGTCAGCAGGGGTTGGGCGAGGCCCGGAATCTACGCCTCGGCCGGGCGGGGGGAAAGCGCGGGCGTCTAGAGGTCGAGCTGCAGGGCGGTGGGGCTGGAATCGACGAAGCCGAATTTCCGGTAGAGCGGCTCACCCATAGCTGTGGCGTTGAGGAAGAGCCGGTCCAGGCCCCGCCGCCGGGCGTCCTCGACGATGAACTGCATCAGGGCGGTGCCGTAGCCCTGGTGCCGGTGCGCCGGCAGGGTGTAGAAATTGAGTACGTGGCCGAGTTTGCGCCTGAGGCGGTGCAGCAGGGGCGGCAGGTCGTAGAGCAGCAGCCCGGCCACACAGGCGGGTTGCCCGGCGACAAAGCCGAGGTAACCGACGTAGCAGCCGTGCCCGAGCTGGTCGCGCAGATAGGCGGCATAGGCCTCCTTCGCCTGCTGGTATTCGGCGGCGGCGGGCGGGTCCTTGCCTTCGAGCATGAAAGCCAGGCGCAGTTCGACCAGCAGGTCGAAATCCTCCTGGGTCGAGGTTCTGAAACCGATCATCGGGCGGCCCTCGCAGTGCGGGGAAAAAGGATATCAACGATGGCGGCAGCGCCGGGCGCTGTCAAGAAAGGGCTCTGGATCACGGCGCTTGACAGTCGCCGGAAACGCGGCTTTATTGGGCCTACACTTCAACCAACGGGACGCCGCGATGACCGCCAGCAACCAGCCTGATACCGCCCCGGACACCTCTTCCGACCAGGAGATATGGTCCACCGGACGCAACACCGGGCCCAAGTACAACGAACCGCCCAAGAAGAATCGGGTGAAATGGTACCGCTGCCACGTGCCGCGCGAGGAGTTAGCGCGACTCAACAAACGCAGCGACCTCCTCGGTTTCGCCCAGACCCTCGGCTACCTGGGGGTACTGGCCGGGGCCGCCGGGGCGGCCATTTACTCGTCGCTCAACTGGCCCTGGTACGTCACGGCGCTGCTGGTGTTCGTCAACGGCCACTTCTGGCATTTTCTGATCAACGGCTTCCACGAACTGATCCACGATACCGTGTTCCGCACCATGTGGCTCAACGGGTTCTTCCTGCGCATCTTCTCCTTCCTGGGCTGGTACAACCACCACCACTTCTGGGCCAGCCACACCGAGCACCACAAGTACACCCTGCACCCGCCCGACGATCTGGAGGTGGTGTTGCCGGCCCGGGTCGATACCAAGGGCGTGTGGAAGTGGGGCATCGTCAACTACAAGCACCCCTACCACCTGCTCAAGGGCAAGTTGCGCAACTTCACCGGCTACCTCAACACCGACGACCGGTGGACCGGCATGTTGTTTCCCTCCAGCGACCCGGAGCGCCGCCGCGCCTATACCCGCTGGGAGCGCATCGTGCTGGTGGGGCACCTGCTGATCGCCGGGGTGTCGCTGGCCTTCGGGCTGTGGGTGGTGCCGCTGGTGATCACCTTTCCCATGATGTTCGGCGGCTGGCTGCAGTTCTTCTGCAACGCCGCCCAACATGTCGGCCTGCAGGACAAGGTGCCCGACTTCCGCCTCTGCTGCCGCACCATCTACCTCAACCCCTTCGTGCAGTTTCTTTACTGGCACATGAACTATCACACCGAACACCACATGTACGCCGGGGTGCCCTGCTATAAGCTCAGCCGGCTACACCGGCTCATCAAAGCCGAGATGCCGCCCTGCCCCGACGGCCTGCGCGCGACCTGGAAACATATCAACGAGATCCAGCGCCGGCAGGATCGCGAGCCCGAGTACCAGTACGCCGCCCCCCTGCCCACCCCCGGCATCCGCCGCGACGCGGAGCGGCTGGCCTAGCGCGGCAAACCATCCGAGAGGAAATGCGTATGGAAAGCTGGATCTTTCTCCATCTGCCCATCGAGTACTGGCAGGAGCGCTGGATCGCCAACTACCGGCGCATCTTCGACGCCTGGGAGGAGGGCGGGGTGCGCGGCCTGGCCGTGGGCCGGCTCCGCTTCCGCCAGGAGGATGGTTCCTTTGTGCGCGCTTTTGCCCCCGATCCCAAGGTGTATGAGTCCTTTGGCGTCGCCCCGCCTCCCCCGGAGCACCGCGAGCCGGAGAAGGAAAAGAAGCTGCAGGAGATTCTGTACGACGCGGCGGCCCGCGGCTGGCCCATCCTGATCTTCGACGTGCCGCGCGGCGGCGGCGGCCGGCCCGGCAAGGACGACCCCTACGGCGAGACCGGGCACCTGGCGGCGCTGCAGGATGTGATGAAGGCCTTCCCGATGGCGCGCGGGGTCATCATGGACGGCCCCGGCGAGCAGCACTACGAGCTGGCCTGGCACCACGGGGGCGAGTTGCTGGAGATCCGGCCGTACGAGCGCGAGCGCTTCGGCAATCTCGGCTACGATCTGGGCCGCATGGAGCGCGGCATCGGCCACCTGCGCCAGCGCCTGCACCATCTCACGCCGGACCTGGTCCGCTATCACGCGCCGGGCGGTCTGCTGGCGGGTCTCAATCTATTCGATATCGACGCCGATGCCCTGTACTGGCTGCGGGCCCGGCAGCAGGTGGCCCTGGGGGCGATGGGCATGTACCGACGCGCCGTGGACCAGGTGGATCGCAAGATCCTGCTGGGCGGCATCCCGCGCATCACCACCTTCTCCTCACTCACCGGCCAGAACTATCAGCAGATGGCGCCGCTTTTCGACTATATCTTCCCCAAACACTACTACTGGCACCGCGGCTTCGACGGCATGTACGGCACCATCCAGCGCTGGGTGCTCAAGTTGGGCGAGTGGAACCCCACCCTGAGCGAGGCCGACTGCTTCGCGCTGGTCGAATCCCTCTTTGGCCTGCGGCTGCCGGGGGTGCGCTCGCTGGCCGACCTGGAGCGCGGCTTCCCGTCCGAGTTCTTCAGCGAGGTCGTGCACCGCGAGACGCGGCGCGCCCTGGAGGCTATCGGCGACCCGGAGAAGACGGTGTTCTGGGTCTCGGCCTCGGCCCGCGAGCCCCACGCCGGCGACGCGATGACCGCCCGCGATCTGCAGGGCATCCTGCAGGCGACCAAGGAGGCGGGTGGCAGGCGCTTCCTCTTCCACCCGGAACCGGCGATGAACGCCCCTGCCTGGCACGTGATCTCGCGCATGTGCGGCAAACCCTGGTGCGAAGAGACCAGCGACTACTGGCCCGAGGACACCTGGCGCGAGGACGTCGAGGGCTATGGCACCCATTTTCGCTCGGCCAAGAAGAAAGGTTGAGGAGGGCACGCGATGAAATGCTGGATCTTCGTTTTTAATCCGCTGGAGCGGTACCTGGCCAACTATCGGGAGATCTTCGACGCCTGGCAGGACGGGGGCGTCACCGGCATCGTCGTGGGGCGCATGTTTTTTATGCAGGACGACGACACCACTGTGCCGGCTTTTCCGCAAGACCCGGCGGCCTATAAAAAGCTCGGCCTGGCGCCGCCGGCAGCGGAGCCGCGCGACGAGGCGAAGGAAAAGGCGCTGGGTGAGATGCTCGACGACGCCAAGCGGCGCGGCTGGCACATCATGGTCTTCAACAGCGGCTCGACGGCCCACGTGCAGAGCCTGATCAACCGCTACCCGCAGGTGGACGGGGTCATCATCGACGGGCCCGGCGAGAACCACTACGAACTGGCCCGCCATCACGGCGGCGAACTCTTCGAGCTGCACGAGTACGAGCGCAAGGACTATGCGCGCCTGGGCTACGAGGTGGACCGCATCGAGCGGGGCATCGCCCATCTGCGTGAGCGTTTCCACCAGCTTACCCCCGATATGGTGCGTTACCATGCGCCGGGCGGCACCCTGGCCGGGCTGGTGCTCTTCGACATCGACGAAGACGCTCTCTACTGGCTGCGGGGGCGCCAGCACCGCTCGCTGGTGTCGTGGCAGGAGGCGCGCGCCACCCTCGATAAGGTGGACCGCTACGTCGAGCTGGGCGGCATCCCGCGTATCACCACCTGGTCCTCGCTGACCGGGCAGAACTACCAGCAGATGCCGCCCTACTTCGATTATATCTTCCCCAAGCACTACTACTGGCACCGCGGCTTCGACGGCATGTACGGCACGGTGCAGCGCTGGGTGCACAAGTTCCGCGAGTGGAATCCCTCCCTCTCGGAGGAAGACGGCTTCCTGCTGATGAAGTCCCTCTTCGGCCTCGAACTGCCGGGGGTGAACCGCCTGATCGACCTGGAGCTGGGTTTCCCCGAGGAGTTTTTCACCCAGATCGTGTATCAGGAGACCCGCCGCGCCCTGGAGGCCATCAAGGAGGTGGACAAGACCATCTTCTGGGTCTCCACCGGGCGTTTTCCCCACGCCGGCGACCCGATGCCGGCCCGCGACCTCGACGGCATTCTGCGGGCCACCCAGGCCGCCGGCGGCACCCGCTTCCTCTTCCATCCGGACCCGGACCCGGGGCCGGGTGAGTGGACCATCATCACCCAGATGTGCGGCAAGCCCTGGCGGCAGTCGCGCGGTGGGTACTGGCCGCCCGATTCGCGCCAGCCGGACGAGTACCTGCGCGAGGAGAGCACCTAATCCTCCGTCTCCATCCCGTTAACACCGACACGCCGGGCAGCAAAAAGCGCAACCCTCCGCTGCAGAGGGTTGCGCTGTTGTTTGTACCGCAACTGCTTTGGGCCGGGATCACTCGCCGACGATGCGGTCGTAGAACTCGACGTATTTGTCGCGGTTGGGCCCGGCCAGAACCTCGATGGCGGCGCGGGGATGCTCGTTGTGCTGGCCAGTGATGATGTAGGGCACCAGCGGCCCCCACTCCATGCGCTGGCGCAGGGCCACGAAGTGGTCCTGCAGCAATTTCCAGATCGCCCGCTTCTTGAACTTGGGGTTGCGGAGGAAGCCGACGAGCAACTCCATCGGGCAGTTGCCGGCCCCGCGGCCCAGGCCGGCCATGGTGGCGTCGAGCCGGTTGGCGCCCAGGATGATGGCGTCGATGGTGTTGGCGAAGGCCAGTTGCTGGTTGTTGTGGGCGTGGATACCCACCTGCTTGCCGGTGGCCTTGGCCACCTCGAGGAACTTGCCCACCAGGATATCGATCTGCTCCCGATAGAGGGAGCCGAAACTGTCGACCACCGCGATCACGTCGACGGGGGTTTCGGCGACACTCTGCAGGGCCTGGTCGATCTCGGCGTGCTGGAGGGTGGAGATGGCCATCAGGTTGCAGCTGGTTTCGTAGCCCTTCTCGTGGGCGTCGTGGATCATCTCCACCGCCTCGGGGATCTGATCCACGTAACAGGCCACGCGCACCATGCCCACCACGCTCTGGCTGCGGGGCAGGATATCGGTTTTCCAGTCGCTCTTGCCGGCGTCGGCCATCACCGCCAGGCGCAGGCCGGTGGCGGCCTCGTCGTGGTCGCCGGTGATCCGGCGGATATCCTCTTCGTCGCTGTGGCGGAAGGCGCCGAATTTTTCCTTGGGGAAGAGGCGCTTGGAATTGCGGTAGCCGATCTCCATATAGTCGAGGCCGGCCTCGACACAGGTCTGGTACACCGCTTTGACCAGGTCGGTGTCGAACTGGTGGTTGTTGATCAGTCCGCCGTCGCGGATGGTGCAGTCGAGCACTTTCAGTTCCGGTCTGAAGGTCACCCAGGGGGCTTGCATCACACGGTTCCTTTCGTCTCCAGTGGACGGTAGGGGGCAATCGCCAGCAGCGGGCCAGCCAAGTATAAGGTGGAAGTTACGAAAATGGCCCCCGGCCTGCTACCAGGCCCGGGGTCGCGGGCCGGCGCCTTTATAAGGCGATGGCGTGCAGCAATTCGCGGTAGTAACAGTAGTTGTCCCAGGAGATGTCGGGGGGCATGCCGTGGTCGCAGCCAGGGATGTAGCCCCCCTGGCGCAGCAGGGGGATCTTCTCCTCCACCATCGCCCTGATGGCCGGCCGGTCCTGGGCCAGGATGCGTTTGTCCATGCCGCCGCCCAGCCGCAGTTCCTTGCCGAATTTGCGGCGCAGGGCAACTACGTCCATGCCGGCGGCCACCTCCATGGGGTAGATATAGTTGATGCCCAGGTCGAGCCAGACGGGGATGAGTTCCTCGACATTGCCGTCGCTGTCGAGCATGATCAGGTCGATCCCTGCCTGGTGCAGGCGGTCGGTGATGCGGCGATAGTGCGGCACGAAGACCTGGCGATAGAGTTCCGGGCTGATCATCGAGGCGGTTTTATAAGCCATGTCCTCCCAGAAGATGGCGAAATCGTACTCCACCCCGTCCAGGGCTTTTTCGAGATAGGCCAGCAGAAAGTCGGCGATCTCCTCAGTGGCCTGCTCCACAAAGGCGCGATCATCGTACAGGGCGATGCTGATGCCTTCCATACCCATCCACTCGCGCAGCCAGCCGTACAGGCTGCCGCTGTTGACACCCAGCGGAAAGTCGCGGTTCTGGTACTGCCCTTTGATGCTCTCCCAGTGAACCGGGAAACGGGCGGGGCTGTCGGGATTGAGGCGACGGCGGAATTCGGGCCACTGCGCCGCGCCTTTGAGCGGGTAGTCCAGGTATTGCGGCATGGCCGGCTGGGGCACGTTGAGCAGGCGTTTTTTGACGATGCCGTCGCGGTCGCGGTACACCTCGTATTCGGCGTCCGCCTCCAGGGTCTGGCGCTCGAAGAAGGGGCAGAGATGGGGATTGAGAGGGGAGTGCTCGATGCGGTCGTACCCGCCGGCGTAGAGCCAATCCGAGTCGGCAGGCAGTCCTTCCCGGCGCCAGCGCTGGACCGTTTCCTCGAAGGGGCCCATCTCGGTGTGGAAGAGCCGGTCGCGCTCGCCGTAGCGCAGTGTGGCCTGGAAACGTTGGCGCGAGTTCATCCGTCCTCCGGTACTGGTTGGGGGGCGCAGGGCGCAGCGCTTAGCCGGGCCGGCGCTGCCGCCTTTGCCGTCCTGCTTAGAATCCGAACCTGGGCGGCGCAAGTCAAACCGGGTCGCCATCGAGTGGCTTTCCGGGCCGGTCAGCATTGGGCTTTCCTTGGCGAGTCGCGATCGGGGCGGTAGCCGCGGGAGCGGCGCTTACTGATTATAGAAAGGTAGAGGACCATCGCGACAAGACGGCTCGAGTTTCGATGAGGAATGCCATGGAACGCCGCACCTTTTTCAAAGGGTTCGCCGCCGCCCTGGCGGCGGCGCCCGCGCTGCCCCAGATCGCCGCGGCGCTGTCCGATTACCTGCAGGCGCTCAAGGCCGACCTCGCGGTGGCAGGCGCCGCGGCGGCGTACTGGCAGCGGGTGAAGGAGGAGTTCCTGCTGGAACCAGGCCTGCTGCACTTCAACTGCGGCAGCATCGGCGCCGTGCCCCGGCCGGTGGTGGAAACCCTGAAGGCGTACATCGACCGGCTGGAAACCAATCCCTATAACTATGTCTGGGAGGGGTTCCCGGATGCCAAGATCATCGAGCTGGTCAACAAGGCCAAAGGCTTTCTCAACGGCTGGAACGGAGATATTCTGTTTACCCGGAACACCACAGAGGGCATGAACTTGGTCGCCACCGGGCTGCAGCTCAAGGCCGGGGACGAGATCCTCACCACCGACCACGAGCATCCCGGCGGGATCTATGGGTGGCTCCATCTGGCGCAGCAGCAGGGAGTGCGGGTGCGCCAGCTCCACCTGCCGACGCCGGTGACCAGCAAGGCCCAAATCTTGCAACTGGTCGAGGACAGCATCACGCCGCAGACCCGGGTCTGCAGTTTCAGCCACGTGAACACCACCACCGGCCTGCTGATGCCCTTGGCGGATATCGCCGCGCTCACCGCTCCCAAGGGGATCCTGCTGGTCTGTGACGGCGCCCAGGCGCCGGGCATGCTCGACGTGAGTGTGACGGCGCTGAAGGTCGATGCCTACGCCTCGAGCAGCCACAAATGGATGCTGGCGCCCAAGGGGTGCGGCTTATTGTATGTGCGCAAAGCAGTCCAGGACCGGATCAGGCCGATCTCGGCCTTTGCCGAGAACGGGGGTTCCCAGTACGGGCCGTACACCGGGGCCACCGGAACGCGGAACGTGCCGCAGTTGCTGGCCCACGGCGACGCCATGGATTTCCATACCCTCTTCGGCAAGCCCCGGGTGGAGGCCCGCCTGCGGCAACTCTGCACCTATCTGCGCCAGCGCCTGGTGGCCATTCCCCACCTGGTCCCGCTCACCCCCGAGGTCCCGGAATTGTCCTCCGCCATGGTGGCGTACCGGGTCCAGGGCAGCACCCCCACCTACATCTATGGCGAGCTGGCGAAGCGGCGCATCATCGTCAAACACGCCAGCTTCAACTGGGTCTTGCCTGGCAACACCGACCTGCCCCGCGAAACGGTGGAGACCCTGCGTTTTTCCACCCACCTCTTCAACGACGAGGCGCAGATCGACCAGTTGGTGGAGGCTATCGCCGAGATCCTGGGGGTGAAGACTGCGGTGGGCATGGAGATCCAGACCGAGCCGGCCGCCTCGACGCTGGAGGCCAACTACCCCAACCCGTTCAACGCCAGCACCCGGATCGAGTACGAGCTGTCGCGGGCCGAGCAGGTGCAGGTGGCGGTCTACGACGCGCAGGGGCAGCTCATCGAAACCTTGAAGCAGGGCTTCCAGGAAGCGGGCCGGCACCAACTCACCTGGGATGCGGGCAGGCGGGCCACCGGCACCTACTTCTACCAGGTGAAAACCAGCGGGGTCCAGCAGACCCGGAAGATGCTCTTGCTGCGCTAGGGAGGCGGCCGGTTTGCCCATCGGGCGGGCGGGCGCTAATTTCCCGCTGCCGTCCCCGTTCGCGAGGTCCCCGATCCTGCCGGTACGCGCCTGGAAACGGGCAGATCCCCAGACCACACGTTCCAGCCCAGAGGTCCAGAATGAACCCCCAGGGTAGCGATGCCCAGCCCCCACCCGGAACCACGACCGCGCCTTTGGCCACGGATACCTGGTCGCCCCTCCGGCATCAGATCTTCCAGCAATTGCGGCAGACGATCTGGGAGATGGAGAGCAGCGCCGACATCGACCAGGTCCTGGAGATCCTCTACCGGGGCCTGAAGGAGCTGGAAGTGCCCTTCGTCGGCTGCGCCGTCAACCAGGTCGACGATTCCCTCATCTCCCTGACTGTGCGCAGCGGCACCCTGGCCACCAAGGGATGGGTGCAGGCCTGCCCGGATGACCCGGCCATCGATCTCATCGCCCGGTGCTGGCGCAGCCAGCAGTTGTGTTACCGGCGGGACCTGGATCACGAGGATCTCTATGGTGAGCGCGAGCGTCTGCAACGGGCGGCGCCGATCCGGGCGGTGGTGGATGTGCCCTTTTCGCACGGAACCTTGTCCCTGACCAGCGTGGCGCCGGAGGCCTTCTCGGCGCGGGATATCGCCTTCCTCGAGGAATTGACCGCCCTGCTCTCCGACGGCTTCCGGCGCTGGGAGGACCTGGAAAAGCTGGAGCAGCGGGCGCGGGAGGCCGAGGCCCTGGCCACGGCCATCAGCGCCGTGTACCGCGGTCGGGAGCTGGGCCAGGTGTTGCAGATCATCGCCCAGGAGTCGGCCCAGTTGATGGAGTGCAACCTGGTCCAGTTGCTTCTGTACGACGCCCACGAAAAACAGCTGGTGGTCAGCGCCCAGGTAGGGCACGACTGGGCACTGCTCCGCCAGATCCGGGTGGTTCCGGGCCTGGGGCTGAGCGGCCACGTATTCTCCACCGGGCAGCCCTATCTGCTGGACGATCCCGAGGACCCGATCGTCTCCCCTTACGATCCGGAGATCCAATCCCTGCTGGATCAGGCCACACTGGACCGCTCCGGGCCGACGGGACGGATGGCCAGCGTGCCCTTGTGGTCCAGAGGTGAGGTGATCGGGGTATTGACCACCGGGATCAGCAACAAGGTGCGAGACCTTTTCGATCTGGGCCTGCTGGAGCAACTGGCGGCCCAGGCCAGCCTGGCGATCGAGCGGGCCCAGCATGACCGGGAACTCTCGCTCAGCCTGGCCCTGCAGCAGGTGCGCAACCAGATCTTACAGATGGAAGGCCCGCAGGACTGGCAACAGGTCGCCGAGGGGTGCTTCCGGGAACTCCGCGCCCTGGTGTCCTGCTTCCACTGCAGTATTCAGCTGATCGACCCGGTCGAGGGCACCTGCTCCTGTTACTTCTCCGATGGCGAGGGGGTGAGGTACTCCGCTCAGTATCCGATGCCCCCCAAACTCAGGCAGGTGGTGGCAACGGGCGAAACCTGCTACCGGCGCACCCGGGCCGCGGTCGAAGAATTCCAGGATGACCTCGGGCCCGAAGTGAAATGTGTCGTCGATGCCCCTTTTTGGGGAGGCACCGTGGCCCTGAGCAGCACCCTGGAGCACGCCTTCACCGCCCAGGACCTCGCCATTCTGGAGCGTTTCGCCCAGGTGATCTCCGAAGCCTACCGGCGGCTCGAGGACCTCAAGGAGCTGGCCCGGGTTCAGCTCCTGCTCCAGCAGGCCCAGAAATTGGAGGCGGTGGGCCAGTTGACCGCCGGCATTGCCCACAACTTCAACAACCTGCTCCAGGCCAATCTGGGCAATATCGGTCTGGCGATGGACGAAGCCTCCCCGCAGGTACAGCAGTACCTGCAGGATGCCGCCGCCACCACCAAACGGGGGGCCGACCTGATCCGCCAGTTGATGCTCTTTTCCCGGACCGCGAAGACGGAACCGTACTTCCGGCCGCTGAACCTGGATGTGGTCGTCCGCAACACCGTGTCCCTCCTCCGCACGACCATCGACCACCGCATCGAGCTGGAGGTGGACCTCCCCCCGGACTTGCCGCTGGTCCAGGCCGATACCGGGCAGTTGGAGCAGGTCCTGCTCAACCTCTACCTGAACGCCCGCGACGCGCTGGAGGGCGTGGAACGCCCGGTGCTTTTTATCCGCACCACGGCGCAGCCGATTTGTCAGGCCGGCCCCGGAGAAGCAACCCCCAGGGAGTATGTGCGCCTGGAGGTGAGGGACAATGGCAGGGGTATGGATTCCGGGACCCGGGAGCGGATCTTTGAGCCTTTTTTCACCACCAAGGACGTGGGTTGGGGCACTGGCCTGGGCCTGGCCACCGTCTACGGCATCCTCCAGCGGCACCAGGGGTGGATCGAATGCCACAGCGAGGCCGGCCAGGGGACCCTCTTCTCCTGTTATCTGCCGGTTGCAGCCGAGGAAGTGGCCCTGATGAACGCCGCCGACACCCCGGAGCTGCCCCGAGGCACCGAGACCCTGTTGGTCATCGACGACGACGAGCTGGTGCGCCGCAGCACGGCCAGGATTCTCACCAAATTGGGCTATCAGGTGTTGGGCGCCCCCGATGGTCTGAGCGGGCTGGAGATCCTCGAAGAAAAAAAGGGGCAGATCAGCCTGGTCCTGCTGGACCTGTCCATGCCGGGCCTTTCGGGAAGGGAGGTGCTCAGGCGGATCAAAGCGCGGCAGCCCAAACTCAAGGTGGTGCTTTTCACCGGCTATGCGCTGGCACAGGGAGAACTCGAGGGGGTGATGGGGATTGCGGAGAAACCCTTTTCCACCGGCCAGTTGTCGCTGATGGTGCGGCGGGTCCTGGACGCCTAGGGTGGCCCTGCTCCAGGAGCGGGCAGGGCCACAATCTTTGAGGCCGGGCAGGGGCCTATGGTTAGCACCGACTACCAATACCGGTGACAGATTGGCCGCCGTGCCAGGGTTTTTGGCAACTGCCAGACTGGTTGACACCCCTGCCACCGACTTTTCCGGGTCTTCCGGGCGCCAACCTCAGTTCAAACAGGTATTGGCTGCGGGCTGAAGCTGTTGGTACTCATCTTGCTAAATCGCTATAGTTTCGGCATAGCAGCGATGCCGATCCTTTACTCCCATCCGTACCGGGCCACTCGTTTCGTGTCGAGGTAGAACAAAAGATGCCTTCCTTTTCCTGGCTGCTGCCCCCCATCGTCGTCGGCACCATCGCCATCGCCATGGTGGTGCTTTCGATTCGCTCCATCCGTCTCTACTCCCGCCGCGCCGCCGAGGCCCGCCGCAAGCTGAGGGGCATTGATAAGGAAGTGGCCAAGTGGTTTGATGGTAGCGCCGGTAAGCGCCAGGCCGTGGCCGACCTCGAACTCATCGTCAAGCCTCTCCAGGAGCAGGAATCCCGGCTGCAGAGCTATCACAAGATGCTGGAGGTCCTGTCGCTGGGCGCCGAGGAAAAATCCAACACCCGGCCGGATCAGGGCGAGAAACGCGACGTGAAAATGGCGAGCACCCGCCGGCAGCAGGAAGAACAGCCAAAGCGGAAACTGGAGATCAATCTAAAGAAGAGAGGGTTGTAGCAGCGGCCCTTCTCAAGACCGGTTGGGTTTCGCTAGATCGCAATACACTCGACCTCGTCCAGGGTCACCTCTTCGCCCCGCCGGTCTTCATGGCTGGGGGCCGGTCATTCCTTCCGCTCCTGGAGACGGGCTTTCCACTCGTCGAAGGAGGGACGAGTGGAAAGGGGCAAGGTCATCCGCCCGAACTCCACCGCCCCGGGCGGATCGTAGCCGTACAGCAAAGCGATCACGCATTCCGCAATCGCTTCGCGCAGCAGGAGATCCTCACGGGCACGCGCGGCCATCCGCCGGGCCAGGGGAGAGACCACGGCGTGCGAGAGCAGCACTGCCGGAGCGATGCCCGCCAGCGCCGCGCTCAGGCACGGCCCCCAGGCCAGCGGCCCTGCGGTCTTGCCGGCGGCGAGAGCCATGCCCACCAACCCGGCCACCAGACCCCATGCGGGCAGACTGGCCGCCACCTTTTCCAGGATCGCCGGAGCCTCTGCGGCGGTGGCGCGCCGGGCGGCGAGGTCGAGTTCCAGGTGGCGCCGGACCTGCGCCTTGTCGGAGATGTGACTGATGATCAGGCGCAGGTGCTCGACGATAAAGCTCACCGCCTGCGGGTCTGTTACCGGGGCCGCGCCGAAAAGCGCGCTGCTTTCGGGATTCTTCACGTGCGGCTCTATGCCATCCACCCCCTCGCGGGCGTTGAGCTGGAAGATATCGTGCATGAGGCTCAGGACCTCGAGGTTGCGGCGCGCACTGGGCCGGGGGCTGGTGCGGGAGACCAGGGCCCTGAAGACCTCGGCTGTTCCCCTCGCCCCCCCAACCGCCAGCAGTACGCCCACGGCCCCGCCGACGGCGATGAGGAGCAGAGCTGGTTGGACCAGCACGTTGAGGTCACCACCGCCGGTGGAATAGCCAATCGCGAGGCTGATCAGTGCAACTGCGATGCCGAAAACCACTGCCATGGCGCGCTCCTCCGATCAGGAGGTGAATGATATTTTCCCAAAGAACTGGATAGTTGCAAGGGCTCTTCGGCCGAAATATAGAGTTATGCCGCCCCTGTCGGCCAGCACCTTCGGACCACTACCCCGGCAAAATCCTGCGAGTCTTTTGGGGTGGTCGCGGCTCAGACGCTCCTCGCCGTGCGGCGGGCCACGAGCTTCCACACCATGTAGCCGATGGTGACCGCGGCGCTGGTGCCGACAGCGGCTATCGAGCCGATTTGAGCGAGTTCCTGCGGCGCGAACGCCCATAACACCGCCCAGGCAAGAAACGCCAGCGTCATGGCCCAGCCGTTGACACGCCCCAGCGTCTGCGCCATTGTCGCGTCGGGGATGGAGTCGGGCAGTGGTCCGTGCAGCATCTTCGGCATGGCGTTGAAGTAGGCCGCGAGGGCGAGACCCATGATGACGTTGTTCGCGCGTATGACCTGCTCTCCGTCGATCCATCCTTGCTTGCGGGCCAGGGTGAGCAGCAAAGCGCCTCCGATCATTACAGCCGCGATCTTGAGGGCGAAGAGGATGTGTTTTATGGCGCGGGGCTTGGGGTTCTCGTTCATTCGTCGGCTCCTTCACGGTTTTTTTTGGGCTGGGCCTTGCCAGCAGATTTCGCTTTCGTGCGCTCTCCAGCGCCGATGCCCAACAGCTGGGTGAAGCCCAGCAGGGCCTCCTCCAGCACCGACAACTTCAACTGATAGATGATGCTCGTGCCGATCTTGTTGGCCTCGATCAGGTCCGCCTCGCGCAGCACCGCAAAATGCGCCGACATGGTCGGCCGCGACACCGGGAAATGTCCCGACAGCTCTCCAGCAGTCATCGGGCGCTGGCGGAGCAGCTCCAGTACCTTGCGGCGGGTAGGGTCGGCCAGGGCTTTGAAGATAGCGTTCATTGTCGATAATTAGCTAAATAACTAAATTAGAGTCAAGTGAAATCTATGGATGACCTGGCCGAACAGATTCGGAACAGCGGGATCAACGGGGGAGACACGGTCCTGGTGCATTCCTCCTTCAAGTCCCTGGGAATTCGCGACCCTGAGGAGTTCATCTTGGCCATGCTGGAGGTGCTGGGCGAATACGGCACCTTGCTCATGCCGAGTCTGTCTTACAAGCAGCACCCTCCGCACATCCACAGTACCAATACGACCCCCTCCTGTGTCGGGTTTCTCAGCGAGTATTTCCGCACCCGTGCGGGCACGGTCCGAAGCCAACACCCGACCCATTCTGTTTGTGGTGTTGGGTACAAGATGCACGAACTGCTCGGCACGCATGGCTACGACAGCACCCCGTGCGGACACCATTCCCCCTTCAACAAGCTGTTTCACCGGGGAGGGAAGATCCTGATGGTCGGCTGTGGTTTGAAGCCCAACACCTCGATGCACGCGATTGAGGAGTACGTGCAGCCGCCGTACCTGTTCGGAGCGCCAACCGAGTACACGATCACGGATGCCCAGGGACACACCTTCACCAGGACCTACCTTGCCCACGGGTTCAGGGGATTTGCGCAGCGATATGATCGAGTGCAGGATATCCTGGGGGACGAGGGCCTGGGAAGGGGCGTGATTGGCCAGGCGCAGGTGCACGTGCTCGACTGCGGGATTCTTTTCGAGCAAGCGCTGGCAGCGTTGAGACGGGATCCACTGTTTTTCGTGGATCCCATTCCCGACGGTCCTCGCGGGCGTCATCAAGCAAAATGACATAGCCGCGATCTCCTGCTATGGCGGGGGAAAGCTGCGGGAAAGGAGAGCAGGGGAGATGCGCTGGGAAAACCTGACCGTACCCGATTTCGAGAAGGCCGTGGCCCAGTGCCAGGGGGTGGGCGTGATCCCGGTGGGGGTGATCGAGCCGCACGCCAGCCACCTGCCCCTGGGCACCGACATGCTGGCCGCCCACTGGACCGCCTGCCAGGCCGCCGCGCAGGAGCCGGCCATCGTGTTTCCGGCCTACCCGTGGGGGATCAACCACGAGGGGGCGCACCTGCCCGGGGCGGTGGTCCTGCGGCGGGAGCTGGCCTTTGCCCTCTTGGAAAACCTCTGCGATGAGATGGGCCGCAACGGGCTGAAGAAAATCGTGCTGTTGAGCGGCCACGGCGGCAACCGCCATTTCCTGCCGCTCTTGGTGCAGACCTTGATGGAGAAGGCGCGCCAGTACTGCGTGTATTATGCCCAACTGCCCTACTTCGAGGGGGCGAAGGAGGTGCTGGAAACCAAGGAGACCGGCCACGCCTGCGAGGCCGAGACCAGCACCATGCTGCACATCGCCCCCGAGCTGGTGAAGATGGAGGAGGTGCCGCCCCAGCCCTTCACGAGCCTGAAGCGGAACGCCGACCTGGCGGCGGTGGGAGGGTACTCGCCGGTGGACTGGTACGCGATGTACCCGCGGATGTACGTGGGGGACGCCCGGCCCTCCACGGCCGCCAAGGGGAAGGTGCTGGCCGAGCACCGGGTGGCGGCGCTGGTGCGCCTGCTGCGGGCAATCAAGCAGGACCAGGTGACGGCGGCGCTGATGGCGGAGTTCCAGGGCGCGGCGGTAAACCCGCGTTCCCCCTGGGAGCACACCTAGGGGAGGTGGCGAGGTAGGGCCGGATTCAGCCGGCCCGTGGCAGCAGCCCTGAACCCGAAGGGGAGGGGTATGACCAGTAGAAGCAACAGCAGCAGGCTGGGTTGCGGCGCGGGCCGTGTCGGTACAGGCGCGGCAAGCGGGGGACTGGCGTCCAGGGTAGTGGTGGGGGACTTCGGGGTCACGGGTTAGGGGGGGGGGTAGGCAGACGTGCCGTTTCAGCCTACCGCCACCCGAGGCCGGACCTCTTTGTTCAGGCGTTCCCGCAACGCGTCCTCCGCCACGGCCAGATCGTAGTCCATCTGCAAACCCAGCCAGAAAGTACCGGCCCAGGCGCAGGGCGGTATCGGCCGTGATCCCGCGCTTTCCCAGGACGATCTCGTTGATCCGGCGCGGCGGCACCCCCATCTCCAGACGCTTGTCATTTAACGACAATCGCTATGACACTGATCGCTGAGCGTGGGCGCTGGAGGCCTTCGCCCAGGCTTCGGACTATCGATAAGGCCGCATTGCCGATAGTTCTTCCATCAAACTATGCAAACTCCAGCGACAAAGGGTCAGCATATGCCTCTGCATAGGTCCTCGGCGGTGGGCCGACAGTCCAGGGCCACGCCTTTCGTAGACATCGCGTTTGCCTTGGCGCCCTGCGGAAGGGTCGGCATGTCATGGGCTCGTGACGTCGGGTATCGTTCAGAGCAATCGTTTGACTCCTGGCGCATGGATGGCCTATATGTACACCAAATCGGAGGCATGGGGTTGCCCTGCCCTGCTGAAAGCGTGAATGACCTCGTGAGCCATCTGGGCCTTGCTCTTCGGCGACTTAGCTTCCTGCTCCTTCTTGAGGAGCGGAAGGGGAAGGTATCCGGATAAGGCGCACGAGACCTACACTGACCAAGAGTGCCCGTCCCGGACGCCTGGGGCGGGCTTTTTATGTCTGACCGGGTGTCCGGGAGAATGTCCAGGAAGGCACCCCCGACCACGACGGAGGAACCATGACCGGCTCGAGAAGCGTGGTACCCAAGTACGCCCAACCAAGTCCCCTCGACCTGGCGGACCGCCTTTGGCCGTCAAGGGTGGTCGACCAGAGCCCTATTTGGTGCTCGGTCGACCTTCGCGACGGCAATCAGGCCCTGCCCAAGCCACTGAGTCCGGATCAGAAGGTCCGCTACTTCCGAATGCTATGTGACATCGGGTTCAAGCAGATCGAGGTGGCTTTTCCCTCCGCGAGCGCGGACGAATTCGACTTCACCCGTCGCCTGATCACCGAAGGCCTCATTCCCGATGACGTCTTCATCATGGGGCTGACCCAGTGCCGCCAGCACCTTATCGAGAAAACTTTTGAAGCGCTTGACGGCGTGCCCCGGGCGATCGCTCACCTGTACCTGGCAACATCCGATCTGCACCTTAGCCAGGTGTTGGGCCTCACGCGACAAGAGACGCTCCGGGTGGTGGTTGACGCTGTCCGGCAGACCCGCCAGCTCGCTGACAACATGTCGGGCAGCGACATCCGCCTGGAATTCTCGCCAGAGGAGTTCAGCGATACCGATCCGGCGTTTGCCCTGGAGATCTGCGAGGCGGTGGTCGAGACCTGGGGGAAGGCCAGTCCCACAGAACCGGTTATCCTGAACTTGCCGGCCACGGTTGAGCGAAGGCCGCCCACGCAGTTGGCGGATCTCTTCGAGTGGTTCGGGCGTCACTTCCCCCACCGCGACCAGGTGTTGCTCTCTGCCCACTGCCACAACGACCAGGGCATGGCCGTGGCGGCCACCGAACTGGCGCTCATGGCGGGTGCGGATCGCGTCGAGGGGACGCTCTTCGGGCATGGCGAACGCACCGGCAATGCGGATCTGATCACCATCGCCTGCAACTTGATGTGCCGTGGGATCGACACGGGCCTCGATCTGTCAGACCTGCCGGAGATCGCCCAAACGGTGGAGGAACTCACCGGCATGCCCATCCACTACCGGCAGCCGTATTCCGGCGAGTACGCCTTCACGGCGTTTGCTCCCACCAGGATGCCATCCGCAAGGGCCTGAGTCGGCTGAGCGAGGCGCCAGAGAGATTCGGGGTGGGTTGGCGGGTGCCCTATCTGCACGTCGACCCGAAGGACCTCGGATACGAATTCAGGCAGTTGATCCGGATCAATTCCCAGTCTGGGAAGGGTGGGGTGGCTTGGGTGTTGGAGAAGGACTACGGTCTCCAGGTTCCGCGGGCAATGCACCCGGAGGTTGGCGCGGCAATCCAGCGGTACGCGGATCGCGTGGGGCGCGAGATCACCAGCGAGGAGGTGCACGAGGAATTCGAAAACGAGTTCGTCCAACCAGCCGGCCCATACGAACTCGTCGGCTACTGGCCCCGCCCTGACGACCGGGATCCGACGTTGATCCACGGCGAGGTCAGAATGAGGCTCGCGGGAGTCGAGGGCCGGGCCATGGCCGACGGCAACGGGCCCGTCTCGGCATTCGTCGCCGCCATTCAGGCGCTGGGCGTGCCGGCTTTTTCGGTAGACGACTACCACGAGCAGGCCCTGGGCAAGGGCTCTGAAGCGCGCGCGGTCGCCTATGTTCCGCTTCGCCGGGAGACAGGCGAGCGGGTCTTCGGCGTTGGCGTCGATACGAACATTGACCAGGCCGCGGTGAAGGCCATTGTCGCGGGGATCAACCGCATGGCCCGGAGGTCAGGGTGAGGGGTGTTGCTGGTATCTGGGGAACCGCGGGAGGCCAGCAGCTCAGCCTTTCAGCTTCCGCCATAGGGTCGATTGGCTGATGCCGAGGATCCGGGATGCCTTGGTCTTGTTGCCCCCGGTGGCCGCCAGGACGGCTTCGATATGGTCTCGTTCCACCTCGGCAAGGTTACGATTAACTGCGCCGGCCTGTCGCCGGGTCTGCAGGCCAACCTGGAGCACGTTGTCGGGCAGGTGCTCGGGTAGGATGAGTTTTCCGGTAGATAGGACTGCAGCTCGTTCGATCACGTTTTCCAGTTCCCGCACGTTCCCGGGCCAGGAGTAGGATTGCAGGTGATCCAGGCAGGTGGCATCCAGTTGCAGGTTCGGCAGTTTCAACTTCTTGGCGAATAGATGCACGAAATGCCTTGCCAGGGAAAGGATGTCCTCCTTGCGTTCCCGCAGGGGGGGGATCTTGAGCTCAACGACCCCTAACCGGTAGTACAGATCCTCGCGGAAAGCACCTTGGCGCAGGTCCCCGGGGATATCGTGGTTGGTGGCGGAAATGATGCGGACATCGATCTTGCGGGGGCTGTTTTCCCCGACCCGCGTGACCTCCCGCTCCTGCAACACGCGCAAGAGTTTCATCTGCATTGCCGGCGAGATATCCCCGATCTCATCGAGAAAGATCGTTCCCCCGTGGGCCTGCTCGAATAGGCCCATCCGGCCATGCACCGCCCCGGTGAAGGAGCCCTCCTTGTGCCCGAACAACTCGCTTTCCAGGAGGCCCTCGGGCAGGGCGCTGCAGTTGATGGCGAGAAACATCCCTTTGGACCGGCTCGACAGGGAGTGGATATGTCTGGCCATCACCTCCTTCCCGACCCCGGTTTCCCCGGTGATGAGCACGGAGGAATCATAGGGGGCGACCCGGGTGGCCAGCTCAAGCGCCCGAAGGAAGGATTCACTGTGGACTTCGATGAACAAATCGTGGGCATTCGGGGTAAGCAGGTCCAGTTTCCGGCGTTGCTCTGCCAACTGGCGCGTCTTCTGGCGCAGGGATTGCGCCAACCGCTCGATCTTGCCCTGCACTCCATCGATCTGGAAATAGGACAGGTCCGCAGCGATCTCCGGGCCCCAGGACGCCCGATCTTTGCCCACGGCAGAGCAAATGCGGTCGCCTTTGGCCACACATTGACGCTCGACGAAAAAGACCTCCTTCCCCAGGCAGAACGACACATACCCACTGGCGTACCCTGCTAGCATCCAGCAGACCGGCACCTTTGAGGGGCCCACGGCCATGAGGTGCTCCTCCGCCTCGACGGAATTGTGCCAGAGCTTCTCCATGGCGAAAGAACCGGTGTCCTGGTCTAGCGCAAAGGATTTCACCACCACCCTGGCGACTCCTTGCAGGGTATGCAGTCGCGACCCTGCCTTGATCCATTCACCGAGGTTCTCCCACGCGAACAGGCGATCCATCGCCGCCGCATCCACCTTCCCCCAGTAATAGCCAAAACGGGTGAGGATCTGGCGGGTGGAAACGGGCCCCATTCCTTCCAGCAGGTCTTTGCGCAGCTCGGCAAAGGCGTGGATGGCGTGCAGGACCAGGCGCCGTCCCTGGAAGTTCAGATCCCCCTCTGAAAAACGCACCAACTCCTCAAGTCGCAGATCGTCGGCCAACATCCGGCAATCCCTTCATAATAGAATGCAGGTATTCCATTATGAAACATAGAATACTTCGTGGCCGCTGTAAATTCGTATGCACAAATATATGACTGGGCACACAGTTACGATCTAGGGTCGGTTCTGGCACGATAGTTGCCCGGCCGGATAGGTTGCTGCGCCAACGACCATTGAGGAGAGGTTATGTATCAGCGGCTAGCAGCTGAATGCGGGGGGGTTCAGGAGGCCCTAACCGACTTCGCCCGCAAACTCATCCTCACCCCAAGCCCAAGTTTGAGTGAAGCCAAGGTGGCAGGGCTGGTGGAGCAAAAGATGAAGAAGCTGCAATACGACAACGCCTTCCTCGACGACTTTGGCAACGCTGTGGGTTTCATCCTTGGTCGCGGACAGGGTCCCACCCTCTTGCTGATCACCCATATGGACACGGTTCCTTTGCCCAGTGGCCTATCGTCGCAGGAACCCTGGATGGCAGCGATGAATGGCCGCCTTTTCGGCCCCGGCGCGGCTGACTGCAAGGGGGGGATGGCGGCCCAGGTGTTTGCCGGAGGCCTGCTGAAGCGCAGCCTGCTGCCGCTGGAGGGCAATCTGGTAGTGGCTGCCACGGTGGCCGAGGAGTGTGGGCGTAGCCTCGGGGTGAAGGGGTTGATCGAGAAGACCCTCCCGGAGCTCGGATTCGACCCGGCCTGTGTCGTTTTGGGGGAGCCCACCAACCTTGGCTTGTATTATGGTCACGATGGCTGGGTGGCCGCGGAAATCACCGTAACCGGGGAGGACCTGTTCCAGGTGAGTCTGGTGAAGAGCACCATCCTCGACGACCTGCTGGGAGCGATGGGGGGGGACTCGACCGATGAGAGAGCCGAGGAACTCGTGGTCCGTGAGGTATCCGGCCACCAAACCGAAGGGCCTTTTAGTGCGGCGATCGAAGTAGGCCGGCGATTGAGGTCTGGAGAGGAGGTTGCAGACGCCCTAGATCAACTCGAACGCCAGGCCGCGCAGATCGCCGAGTTATTCGGCGGGGTATCAGTCTCAGCGCAGGTGCCCCATGTCCAGCAGCAGGCCTTTGCGGGCAGCACGGCGGTGGTGCAGAAAGGCACTCCTCCGTGGTACACCGATCCTCACCACCCCTTGCTCAAGCGGGCCTGCCATGCCCTCGCCGCCATCGGGAACAACGTCCACCTAGGCAAATGGCGGCTCGATCGGCAATGTCTGGGCAGTGCCGGGAGGGTGCTGACCAACCAATTTCACCTCCCCACCATCGGTTACGGGCCAGGCCGCGAGGAAGTCGCACATAATGAGGACGAGTTTGTCGAGATAGAGAAAATCCAGAAGGCGCTTTTCGGCACCGCCGTCATTGCCTACGACCTCATCGGCATTCCGGTGTATGAGAAAGGAGTGGGGTGAGGTATACCACACACCAGGACTCGAGCGACGAGGGCCACAGCTTGCGGCTTTGCCTCAACGACCTCACCAGGGCAAAACCACGGTCCCGCGATCGGGAAGTGGAGTTGCGGTCGATGGACTAGGTAACCACCACGCCAACAAGGGGTACCCCATGAAAGAAGCACTGAACGAAGAAGAGGGTATGGTGCGTCTTTACTTCAACGACATTACCAACTCGAAGCCCTTGTCGCGTGAACGCGAGGTAGCCTTGGCAGCCCGCATCCAGCAGGGCGACCTCCAGGCCCGCGACGAACTGGTGCAGGCCAATCTGCGTTTTGTGGTCGATGTCGCCAAACGGTTCCTGAACCGCGGCTTGCCCCTCTGTGAGTTAATTGGCGCCGGTAACCTGGGCCTGATCACGGCCGCCGAGCGTTTCGACGGGGCCAAGGGCTTCAAGTTCATCTCCTATGCCGTGTGGTGGATTCGTCAATCGATCCTCCAGACCATTGCTGAGCAGGGCCGCACCGTACGTCTGCCGCTCAACCGGCTGGCCTTGCTCTCGGACATCTCCAGGGTCTCCCAGCGCCTCCGCCAGGGGCAGGAGCACCCGCCCGCGATCGACCAGATCGCTGCCGAACTGGGAGTATCTATTGAGATGGTGTTGGACACCATGACCAGCGCCCGCAACGTGTGTTCGCTGGACCGGCCCATCGAGGAAAGCGATACGCGGTCCCTGATCGAACTGCTGGGTGATACCACCCAGGAATCCCCTGACGCGGAGGTGCTGCGCGAATCGACCAAGGCAGTCCTGGAGAACATGCTCAAGAGCCTGGATGCCCGCGAGTTGCGGATCCTCCGCCTCTACTTTGGTCTGGATGGGGAGGAGAGTATCACCCTGGAGCAGATCGGCCGCATCCTCCACCTCACCCGCGAGCGGGTGCGGCAACTCAAGGAACGAGCCTTGACCAAGCTGCGACACCCGGCCCGCACTCCGGCGCTCCGGGCCTTGGTGGCAGATCCCGGTAGTGCCCGCGACTGCCGCTGAACTGTGGGGAACAGCATGGATCATATCGTGAGCTATCTCGACGAACTCAAAGCCACGCTCGACACCTTGGATCTGGAGGCAGTGAAACAGAGCCGCAATCTCATCGGCCAGGCCCGGCAGGAGGGCAAACAGCTCTTTCTGTGTGGCAACGGCGGCAGCGCCTCCACCGCTAGCCATATGGCCAACGATCTGGGCAAGGGAGCCAGCTATGGCCGGCCAGCTCCGGAGCGGTTCCGGGTGATAGCCCTCACCGACAATGTGGCGTGGATCACCGCGCTGGCTAACGATGTCGGGTACTGGTCCGTCTATGCCGAGCAGTTGCGCAACCTGGGGCAGCCCGGAGACGTGCTCCTGGCCATCAGTCCCTCCGGGGACAGCCCCAATGTGTTGCGCGCCGTGTCCATTGCCAAAAAGAAGGGCATGAGGACCATTGGTTGGTGTGGGAACCGCGGAGCAAAGCTGGCCGAAGCGGTGGACCTTTCGGTGATGGTCGATTCCCACCACCCGGGCCGGGTAGAGGATCTGCATCTCATCCTGATGCATCTGGTCTGTTACTACTTCATGGAGGACCAAGGTCGATGAGTCCGGTGGATCTGGGCATCGTTCGTCCCCCGGTGCCCGCAATCACCCAAGTGCTTCCCGCCGAGCCACTGCTGTTGATGGGCGCGGGTCCGGTGCCGGTACCGGCCGAGGTGGCGCGCGCTGGCAGCATGGTGATCAACCACTTGGGCGAACCCATGGACCGAGTTGTCGACCGCATCAAGGAGATGGCGCGCTACGTATTCCAGACGAACGATGACAAGGTCTTCGGGGTTTCGGGGCCGGCCTCGGCCGCCATGGAAATGGCGGTGGGCAATCTCCTGTGGCCGGGGCGCACGGTCCTGGTCCTCAAGATGGGCACTTTCAGTGGGCGTTTCGCCGAGATGGCCGAGGGCGTGGGGGCGGCGGTGCAGCTGCTGCAGGTGCCCGAGGGCGAGCCGATATCCGCGGCGCTGGTGAAAGCGCGGCTGGAGAACGAGGAGTTCGATGTCGTCACCCTAGTGCAAGGGGAAACCTCCTGCGGGGTGTGGAACGCCGAATTGCCACAGATCGCCCGGTTGTTCCGGGGGACAGGGACCCTGGTTATCGCCGACACCGTGTGCACCCTGAGCACCATGCCTATGCGGAAGGACGACTGGGGCATCGATGTGGCCTTTACCGCCAGCCAGAAGGGGCTGTCCTCCCTCCCCGGGGTGGCATTGATCTCCTTCTCTGCGGCTGCCTGGGAAATAGCTCGGCAGCATCCGGGGCCCAAGCCGCACTGGTGCCTGGACGTGTTACGGGCGCAGAAATTCTGGGGCGGGGAGCATAGCTACCACTACACCGCGCCAGTGACCGGGCTCCTGGCCCTCTATGAAGCGCTGCGCCTGATCTGCGAGGAAACGTTGGAGCGGCGTTTCTGGCGCCATCGCCACAGTTCCCTGGCGCTGCAGGCCGGCATCGAAGGGCTGGGCCTGCATCTCACCATCCCCAGCAAGTGTCGGCTCAATTCGGTGCTGGCCATCGACGTGCCCAGGGGAGTGGATGCAGGCCGAGTGCGCTGGTACATGTCAGATCATTTCAAGGTGGAGATCTCCGGCGCTTTCGGCCGCGACCTCGTGCGCATCGGGCAGATGGGAGAGCAATGCCGGGAGTCTCACGTGTTCCGCACCCTCCATGCCCTGGGGGTGGCTTTTGTCCGGGAGGGGGCGAAGCTGGATCTGAGTCAGGGCATGGCCGAGTTGGAGAGCTATCTCTCGCGGCACACTGACAGGGTGCAGTTGCCACCAGGGCCCGCCGAAACAACGGCCCTCGTCGCACCCCTGGCTGCCCGAAGGCATTTCTGAGTGGGACGCGATCATCCTTCACCATCATTGGGGGAGTATGGCTATGGCACCGGGGAAGACGCTCACCGCGACGCTGCGAAATGGAGCGAGCCTGGAGTTTGTCTGGATCGAACCGGGGACCTTTATGATGGGGTCACCTGCTTCGGAGCCGGGACGGGGCAGCGACGAGGGTCCACGGCACCCGGTCACCCTCACCAAAGGATTTTATCTGGGGAAGGACCTGATCACTCAGAGGCAATGGACCGCGGTGATGGGGACGCAGCCCTGGTCGGGAAGGAAATACGTGCAGCCGCATCCGGACCACCCGGCAGTGTATATCTCGTGGAACGACCTCCAGGAACTCGTCGCCAAATTGAACGCCGATACAGGGGAAGCGCTCTACCGCCTGCCCTCGGAAGCAGAGTGGGAGTATGCCTGCCGGGCAGGAACCAGTACCCGATGGTCATTTGGAGACGACGAGGGCAGGCTCCGGAAATACGCCTGGTACGAGATCAACGCCTGGAATGCCGGTGTGCAGTATGCTCCGGCAGTGGGGACCAAGCTGCCCAACCCGTGGGGCCTTTTCGATATGCATGGGAATGTGTTTGAGTGGATAGAGGACTGGTATGCCAACTACTACCCGAATACCGAGCAAATCAATCCCAAG
>JADZBP010000056.1 GCA_020852055.1 Candidatus Latescibacterota bacterium | reverse complement strand
TTGCTGCCGCTCCGGCTGCGCGATGCCGAGGCGGGGCCGGTGTTGTTGCGCGTGGTGCTCGAGGGGGCGGATGGCGAGTACACCCTGGCCGGCGAGTTCGCCGTGGAGGGAGTGCGAATGCCGGCGCCCAGGCTGCAACTGGGGGCTCTGGCGCTGGGGTTGCGACCAGGCGAGGAAGGAATCCTGGCGCTGGGCAACCGCGGAACCGCCCCGCTGGAGAACCTCCGCTATGAGCTTGCCGGACCCTTTGTGTTGGCTGCGGCCCCGGAGCGCCTGGCTGCCGGCGCCACGGCTCAGCTCCGGCTGGCGCTTGCGGAGGGTGCGATGGGGGAAGGGCTCCTGCAGGTACACAGCAACGACCCGGACCAGCCCTTGGCCCTGGTGGCGCTGCGCGGGTTGGCCGGGACCGGGCCGGCCTGGACACTGGCTGCGCAGGCCGTTGATCCGGAGGGCCGTTTCGCGGTTCCTGCCAGCAGTGAGGACCGCCTGTTGATCCTGTATGCGACCGAAGGCGGCGAAGAGGACAGCGCCGCAGTGTTTCCCTTCGCGCTGGGGGGCAGCCTGGCCAAACTAGCCGCAGTCGCACCGCCGCTCGCCGATGCCCGCGATGCCGGCGAGGCCATGCTGCGGCAGCAGGAACGGGATTTGGCGCTAGGGCTGCAAGGCCAGGTTCTGCCGGCGGCCAAACCAGCCCTGGGCGAAGCGCAAATCGGGCAGGTGCGCCGCTTCGTCTTCCCGGAATTCGGGGTCGTGCGCCAACAAGAGGTGCAGGCCCGTCTGGTGGCCATCAGTGCCCGCGCCTTGGGGTGGATACACGAGGGTGCCGGCGTGCCAGGAGAGGCGCAGGTGGCGGAGATCGTCCGGCAGTTCAGCGACGAGGACTTCCCGCTGGTCGGCGAGCGTTTTGGCCTGCCAGCCGACGTAGACGGTGACGGGCGGGTCAGTTTCCTCTTCTCCCCGCTGGTGGACCAGATCGGCGGCCTGGCGGGTTTCTACTCGGCCGTGTCCTCCCTGCCGGTGGCGTTGGGCGGCACCGGTGATCAGGCAGACCTGATGTTCCTTTCCCCCTCCCAACCCGCAGACACCTACCGATCCCTGTTGGTGCACGAGTTCCAGCACCTGGTGAACTTCAACCAGCACGTACTGGTGCGCGGTGGAGCAGGGGAGAGCAACTGGCTCAACGAGGGATTGTCCCACCTGGCCGAGGATCTGGTGGCTGGGTATGCCGAATCAGGCCAGGGGCAGATCCTCACGGCGTTCCTCGCGGACCCCTCGGCCGTGGGACTGGCTGGCGAGGCGCTGATGGACCGCCGCAAACGCGGGGCGGCCTATCTCTTCGTCCGCAGCCTGGCCGACCGGCTCGGCGACGGCGTGGTGTTGCGCCTGGTAAACACCGGGCTGTCGGACCGCGACAATGTGGAGCAGGCCACCGGCGAGGGGTTTGGTGCCCTGCTGGGCGGATGGGGGGCGCAGCTCTATCTCAGCGGCCTGGGGGTATTCCCCCATAACCGGTTCGAGTACCAGAACGCGCTCCTGCGCGCCGGCGAAGGTCGAGGGTTCCCGCTGCCCGTCACCGGGACGTACCGCACCGGCGGCGCCGCGTTGCAGGGCAGCCTGCGGCCCCGAGGGCTGGCGTTGGTGAACCTGCCGGCCGGTGGCGCGGTGGCGGGCCGACTCGCCCCCGAAGCCCGTGGCCAGGTCCTGCTGCTGCCCTTGCCGGAGAATTTCCAGCCGCAACTGTCCGTACCGGCAGACCAGGTGCCAGGGGTGCATTTCACCCGGCTCCTACCCGGCCGTTACCTCACGGACCGGGAGTACCTGATCGAAGGTCAGTTGCTTGCCGCCGAGCACACCCAGGTCCTCATTCGTTTTGCCGGCGCCGACACCCTGCGTTTCTACCCTCGGGTCGAGGCAGGGGAATTCTCGCAGGTGCTCTCGTTCAAAGCAGCGCAGGCTGGAGTGTATCACCTCGAGATCTTTCTGGGCACTGGCGAAGGGTTGCTCGATGCTGCCGGCGGTTTCGGTCCGGTCGAGGTGGTGCTCCAACCTGCCCAGACCGCGGTGGAAGAGGAAAAGGTGCTCCCCGGTGCCCTGGTGCTCGGGGAGGCGTTCCCCAATCCCTTCAACCCCTTGACCCTGCTCCCGCTCGAGTTGCCCGGCGAAGGCGGGGTGGTGGAGGTGGGGGTGTACAACCTGCTGGGACAGAGGGTCCGTCTGCTTGCCGGTGGGTCGCTGCCGGCGGGGCGCCAACTCCTGGCCTGGGATGGCCGCAACGACCATGGCGGGCCAGTGGCCAGCGGCGTCTATCTGTTTCGCGTCGCCTGGAAAGGGAAGGTGATGGTGCGGCGGGTGCTCTTGTTGCGGTGATGGGAAAAAACTGAGGCGGGGAACGATAATGAAAATAAGTCGAGTCCGGACTCTGCGCGTGTTCCTCATGGCCTGTTGCACCACGGCTGCTCAGGCCTGGTGCCAGGCGACCACTTCGCGGGATGACCAAGCTAAAGTCAATCAATGAGCCAGGATAGGACCCTCCGCGAGGCCATCGAAACCTGGATGGCGCAGCGGCACGAGCGGAACGCCACGGCACTTCCCTTTGGTCCGGCAGACCTGTACGAATTCCTCCTGCATCCCGCCGCTCACCCCAGGCGGGCCGAGATCGTGCAGGCATTGGGCGAGGACCCCCGCCTGGGGGCGATGCTCAACGAGTTGGCCGCAAGCCAGCGCGAAGCGGCCCTGCGCCTTGCCGGTTGGGACATCGCCCTTCCCAAGGCTGCGGCCGTGGCTGGGGAGGGCACGGGAAGGATCACCACCGAGGGCGGGAAATACACTATAGAGATCCGACCGCGCCTGGACCAGGTGGACCGCGGTCTGGTGGTGGTGCGGGTGGCAGCGGCGTTCAGAGACCAACTCGAGGGGGAAACCCTGGTGGTGCAGGACAGCCGCGGTCAGGTGCTGGTCCGCGGACGGGTGGTCGATGGGGAGGTCTCCGGCGAACTGGAAAGCCTCGAAGGGATCGATTATGGCTTCGTGGTTCGGGCGGTGGTTTCCGGCGCTAGCCCCTGACCTCCGCGCCTTGGTGGAAGCAACGCGACCGCGTGGGGGTTGGCCACCCAGCCCCTAATCCTTCTCTTCCCTGAGACCCAGTCCCCGCGACTCGAGGCATTCCCGCAACTTCCGTTTCGCCCGCAGTTCGATATTGAACACCGTCTGCACCGGCCTCCCCACTAGTTCCCCGGTTTTCCTCAGGGTCAGTTCCTCGCCATACCTCAAGAGCAGCACCTGTCGTTCGACGGGATCGAGCGCGTGCTGCATGCATTCCTCCACGGCGATCACCAGCAGGTGGTCGCCCTGAGCGGACCAGGCCTCCGGGAGGCAAGCCGCATCTTCCCAACGCCCGGCGCGAGACCAGGGCACCACCACGGTCGCCGCGACGCGGTCCTCAGCCAGCGCCAGGACCTCGGCTAGTTCAGCGATCTCAGGCTCCCGGCCCAAGGCCTGAGCCAGGTGGCCGCGGGCAGCCTCGGCCTGTTTGGTTTCCGTGCGCAGAGCCTGTGGCAGCAGATCCTGTCGGCGAAGGTAATCGTCTATCGCGCCCGCAATGCGGGGGTAGGCGAAGGTGGAAAAGGATACGCCGCGGCTCTGGTCGAAGCGTCGCAGGGCATCGAGCAGGCCCAGAAAACCCTCCTGGATCAGGTCGTCGACCTCCAAAAACACCCCGGCCTCGACCAGGTGCGTGTGTTTCTGTCGGGCCAGGTACACTACAAGACCGTAGTATTCGAGGGGATCCATCCTAGGCACAACCTCCCTGAAACCAGTAAGAGGCTAATCTTCGCAACCCGGGTGGAATTGTCAACCTGTTGTTGGGGGTCACGTGGCGTCCGGGGGCAGGCAGGGAATCAGAAGGCCCGGTTCGGGCTGGTCGGGGAGTCGGCTGTCCCGGTGCCGTTCAGGGTCAGGCGGATGGGAGGGAAGGTGGGGTCATCGGTGGCGATGCTCAGGTCGGCGTAACTGGTGCCGACCCGGGTTGGCGTGAAGGTGAGGTCGATTATGCGCGTTTCCCCTACCTCAAGGATAAAGCGCTGTTTTCCGGCGTTGAACTGTGGATCGGTGAAACTCAATTCCGTGATCTCGACCCGGGTGCGGCCCCGGTTGACCAGACGCACCTGGCGGGTGGCGCATTGGCCGAGTGGGGCGGTGCCGATGTAGCGCAGTGCCTCGGAGCAGGTGAAGGTGGGCGGAAACCGATGCACGGTGGTTATAGGCGCCAACTGCTCCCGCATCGGGAAGCGGTAACCAAGGTCGAGGACCGCAACCGCATACTGATGGTTTCCCAGTGACCGAGAGACGAGGATGCCAGCGCCCGGGACCAGACGCGGGGTGCCGTCGTCCCCCTCGGCCGCCATCTCCAGGTGGCCACTACCGTCGGCGTTGAGACGGCCGATCCGGGTCTTGAGGCCGGGGATGGTGGCCGAAAAATAGATCGTCTTCCCGTCGTCCGACCACAGGGGAGCGGTGGCGTTGATCGGGTAGATGCTGGGATCTAGGGAATGCGCATCGGTCCCGTCTGGCCGTACCAGCCACAAGCGGTGGTCATCAAAGGTGGTCGAGCGGATATAGGCGATCCAATCTCCTCTTGGTGACCAAGCGGGTTGCTCGGTGCGCTCAGCGGTGGTGTCGATGGCGCACAATCCGGTGCCGTCAACCTGCATGGTATAGAGATCGTAGTCATCGGGGTCGGTATTGTTGCGGTTGCTGGAAAAGGCCAGGAAACGGCCGTCAGGTGACCAGGTGGGCTGGATGTCGTTGGCGGGGTGCTGGCTGAGGTTGCGACGGCTGCGGCCGTCGGCGTCTAGCACCACGATTTCCTGGTTGCCTGTGGCATCCGAGGCAAACGCTACCTGAGCGCCGTCCGGCGACCACGCCGGGTCGTAATGCTCGCCCGCATCCCTCGTTATCTGCACCTGTTTCCCGGTCGCCAGCGAAACTGAAAAGAGATCGAGGTGGTCCCCGGAGTTGTCGGCGATCAAGATCGGCAGGTCAATGATCAGGTTGGTTTTGGGTTCTTGGTTCAGGGCCGCAGCGCTGGAGTCGTGGCGCACTGAGAAATCCCGCAGGTAATCCCCGTGTGTCTGCTCTCTCCGCCAAAACCCCTCGATCCTCTCGATAAGCCGCCTTCTTGCCTCGGGTTTCCGGCCCTCCACCGCCAGCCGGAAAACCTCGTAGAGCCGTTCAACCTCCGGGTCCCGCTGGGGTAACCCCAACACGAGGAACCGGTCCACGCCGGTCTGTTGATCGAGGATCAGCCAGTCCTCCAGCTCGCCCGGAATGTCCACCCGTGCCCCGGCAGGAAGGGGCACCGGGGGAGCCGTTGGATCGGGGTCTGGCCACTTCTCGACTTGCCCCCGCGAATCGAGTTGAAAAAGGTAGAGGAAACCGCTGTCCGGGGTTGAAAAGGAAAACTTGTACAGATCCCCGGAGATCAGGGTCAGGTCGGGCACCGACGGGTCGTCGGCGCCGATGGGTACGGAGCCATACGTGGACCCAGATCGGTAATGGAAGGATCCAGCCATCCCCTCGCCGGGGGAAACCCGACGCAGAGACGAAGCGATAGTGGGCGCCCCGGCAAGGTGCGTACGGGGCGGGATAAAGGTGACACCGTAGGCGAAAAGCGCCAACATGCCGACCAGGAGGGCTCCCCAGGCGAGTTTCCGCCGGCCCTGTCCGGGGTTTTCGAGTGGTGGAATCAACGCCCGAACCGCATCCGCCAGGGTGGAAACCGGCAGCAGGCGAACCCCCTTGGCCTGGGCGCGGGTGCGCAGGCTGCCGTCGAGTTCCGGCTCATTATCCAGAGGAAAAAGGACTGCGTCGCCGGCGGCAAGCAGATCGACCGCGGCCTGGACCTTGGCCCCCGCCGCATTTACGCGTTGCACCTGGGCGGTCCGGGTGCCGTCACTGATCGCGCCGGTGGCCGCAACCGAGAACTGCAGACGCCGGCCCGTCTTCAGGTGGTACACCTCCTGGGCGAACTTCAGGGCAAAGGCGAGGCCGGCGCTGGAACCATGGGAGTTGGTGTAACGGTGGGGGTCGGCGAATTGGAACGAGAGGCAGAGGTATTCTCCCGAGGCGAGGTACCCAAGTTGGTAAAGCACCTGGTACGCTGCCAAACAACCGTTGCTGGCCGAATGCCTTAACCGGGTATCCTCGAGGTCGGGAAAAACCAGACGAACCGGGGCGTCGTTCGGGTCGGTGGCGAAGAAATCGCACAGCACCCGGGTGGCGGTCTGGTCCTCGAAGAGCGCGTAGGTGTGCATCCGTGGATAACTCGCTTAGAAGGTAGGGTTTATCCACACCGGGATGTCAAAGATAATCAACAAAACACCGGGACCAAGGAAAATCTAGGAAAATGCAAAAAGCATCGCCGGGAACAGATACGTGGTGGGCGGGCCTGCTGAGGCACAATACAACTCCGGTTTCGCCCAGCCACCTCCAGATGGGTGATTCGGGGAGACTCCGGGAAAAATGCGGGCGAGGTAATACCAAACAAAACAATAAGATGTGGAATAGTGCTGTTGTGATTTGCTGCCGGAAAGACCAGGAACCCCAGGCAGGTTGGGAAAACCTGACCGGAATACACGATAACCACCATGGCTTTATGGGATCAGGCGCTTTCCCGTTTGGGGCAAACAGTTGTGTTCGAACTTGGAAGGAGAGGCGGTATGAAAGGGAACTGGGGCTATGTGCGTTTGGTGGTGATGTGTCTGTTGGTGGGCGGGGTTGTCGGGGCGGAGGCACAGGATCTGCAGATCCGGGGGAAGATTGTGTTGTTGGCTTCTGGCACGATTTCTACCATGAACAGCGATGGCACCGGCCTAACGAGTACCGGGATTTCAGGCACCTACCCAGAGTGGTCTCCCGATGGCACCAAGATCGTCTATGCGGTGGGTAGCGCCAATATTTATGTAATGAATGCGGACGGCAGTGGTGCGACCGAACTACCTACAACCGCATCCAACGACAATTACCCGGCCTGGTCTCCCGATGGCACCAAGGTCGCCTGGGAGAACAGCGGCGCGGGAACTTCGGATATCTGGGTAATGGATGCCGCAGGTGGAGGCAACAAAACTAACCTTACTGCCTCCAGTTCTGGGCACGACTGGTATCCTGGCTGGTCTCCGGACGGCAGCAAGATCGTTTTTGCTTCCAGTCGGGACGGGAATACAGAGATCTACGCCATGAATTCCGATGGCTCGAACCAGACCCGCCTAACGACCAACTCGGCGACCGATGGCTTCCCGTCCTGGTCTCCGGATGGCAGCAAGATCGCGTTCGGATCAAATAGAGATGGGACTTGGGACATCTACACAATGAATGCTGATGGCAGTAATCAGACGCGACTTACCACCAGTTCGTCCTCCGAACAGGAACCCAACTGGTCACCGGATGGTACCAAGATCGTGTACTATTTGGACGCAAATATGTATACGATGAACGCCGATGGCAGCGCCCAGACCTCTTTGGGGGCCACTGGTGGCGGGCCAAGTTGGGCGACACCATTCCGTATTGGCTCGACCACAAATACAGCGATTTCGCGAACCATCACCATCGACAACAAAGGCAGCGCTGCGTTGACGGTGAGCAATATCACCTCCAGCGACGGGCAGTTCTCTGCAAGCCCGACGAGTTTCAGTGTGAATGCCGGCAGCAGTCAGGATGTGACCATTACTTTCACCCCAGGCTCGGAGGGAACTAAGTATGGCACCCTGACGATCACCAGCAACGACCTGACCAGTTCGACGGCGAAGTTGACGGTTAATGCCACGGGGACGGGGGCGGCTGCGGTTGCGGATCTGCAGATCCGTGGACGGATCAGTTTTGCGAGTACCCGGGATGTTCCCAACGATCAAAACGGTTGGGAAGTGTACAGCATGGGTGCCGACGGGACAAGCGTGACGCGCCTAACGGCAAACGGCGTCCAGGATTATTCAGATGGTTTCACGCCCGACGGATCGAAGATCCTATTCCTGACGAACAGAGATGGACAGTTCGAGGAGTATTCATTAACGGCATCGGATGGAAGCAACCCAACCCGTTTGACAAACAACGGTGCCAGCGACGCCTATGCAACCCCATCGCCGGACGGAACCAAAATCGCGTTTTTCTCGAACCGCGATGGCACAGGCTCAATCTACACAGCGAGTGCGATCGACGGTTCGGGGGTAGTCCGTCTGACTACTGGTCCGGACGACAATTTCCCGTCTTGGTCTCCCGATGGAACCAAGATCGCTTTCCATTCCAATCGCACGGGTGGCCAAGAGATCTACGTGATGGATTCCAATGGCGCGAACCAGACGCGATTGACGACCAACTCCGCCGCAGACTACAAACCAACCTGGTCCCCCGATGGCACCAAGCTTGTGTTTGACTCTAATCGGGATGGCAACACCGAGATTTATGTTATGGATGCCAATGGGGCGAACCAAACCAGGTTGACGAGCAACTCATCGGCAGACAGTCAGCCTTCATTCTCGCCGGACGGCACCAAGATATCGTTCGTGTCGAATCGGGACGGCAATGACGAGATCTACACGATGGAGGTCGATGGGAGCAACCAGACGAGGCGGACTAACGACGGGCAAGCGGACAATTCCCAACAATGGGAACAGATTCGCCAGATCGGGTCGGCAACTGTGGGGGGAGCGGCTTCGCGGACCATCACTATTGACAACAAAGGCACTGGCACCCTCAACGTCAGCAATATCACGTCCAGCGATGGGCAGTTTGTCGCCAGCCCGACCAGTTTCAGCGTGAATGCAGGCAGCAGTCAGAACGTGACGTTGACCCTCACCCCGACTTCGACGGGGGTGAAGTACTCGACCCTGACGATCACCAGCAACGACGCGACCTCGTCCACGGCCAAGTTGGTGGTGAATGGAACTGGGGCGGCGCCGACAGCGCCGGTGATCTCGCTTTCCTCATCGTCGGTGGCCGTAGGAAACGTCAATGTGGGCTCGTCGGGTCAGGCGACCTTCACGGTGGGGAACAGTGGGAACGCGACCTTGAGTGTGACGGGGATTACGGTGGGGGGGACGGACGCCTCGCAGTTCACGGTAAGTCCCTCGACCTTCACGGTGGCGTCGGGGGCCACGGCGCAGACGGTGACGGTGACCTTTGCGCCGACCTCCTCGGGGGCGAAGACGGCCAGCCTGTCGATTGCGCACAATGCCAGCGGCAGTCCCAGCGCCGTAAGTCTGAGCGGAACAGGAACGGCGCCGGCAATCTCGCTGTCGTCGAGTGCAGTGGCGGTGGGCAGCAGCCTGGTGGGAAGTCCGTTGACCAGCACCTTCACGGTGGGGAATACGGGTAGTGCGTCGTTGAATGTCAGTGGGATCACGGTGGGGGGGACGGATGCGGGTCAGTTCACGGTGAGCCCGTCGAGTTTCACGGTGGCATCGGGAGGGACGGCACAGACGGTGACGGTGACCTTCACGCCGACCTCTTCGGGGGCGAAGACGGCCAGTTTGTCGATTGCGCACAACGCCTCGGGTAGTCCGTCGAGTGTGAGTTTGACGGGCACGGGCACGGCGCCGATCCCCATGTTCGCCTTCTCGACTGGACCCCTCGCGGCTAACACTAAGGTTGCCTTTGTGTCCAACCGCGACGGCAACTACGAAATCTACACGATGAACACGGACGGGACAGGGGTAACCCGGCTGACAAACAACAGCGCACATGATATGGTACCCGTTGTCTCCCCGGATGGAACGAAAGTTGCCTTCCACTCCACACGGGACGGAAACAACGAAGTTTACACGATGAACATCGACGGGTCCAGCCAGACCCGCCTGACGAACAACGGGGCGGTAGACTATGCCCCAAGGTGGTCGCCAGACGGGACGAAGATTGTGTTCCTGACCACTCGTGACGGTGGTCAGGAGATTTACACCATGAACGCGGATGGCTCGAGCCAGACCCGGATCACCAACGATGCATTTAACGATGATTACCCCATCTGGTCCCCGGATGGGACAAAGATTGCTTTTCACAGAGACCCGAGCGGCACCAGCGGCAGCCCTTACGAGATCTATGTGATGAACGTAGATGGGACGAATCAGACCCGGCTGACGAACAACTCGGTGACGGACTCTAACCCGATCTGGTCCCCGGATGGCACAAAGATCGCTTTCTCAACCAACCGGGACGGCAACTACGAGCTCTACACGATGAATGCGGACGGGTCCAGCCCAACCCGGTTGACCAACAACTCATCGGCGGACTACGAAGCGGCCTGGTCGCCGGATGGCACGAAGATCATGTTTCGTGCTGAACGGGACGGTAACGAAGAGATCTATATGATGAACCAGGACGGGTCTAGTCAGACCCGGATCACCAACAACTCGGTCACCGACTACATGCCTAACTGGTCCCCCTTCTTCCGCACCATCGGCGCCGGTTCGGTCAACTCCGGCTCCTCCGGCACGGCCACCTTCACGGTCACGAACCGGGGCGGGGCATCCCTCAGCGTTACGGGCATCACGGTGGGCGGCACGGATGCGGCACAGTTCACCGTGTCCCCCACCACGGCCACGATTGCGGTGGGGGCTAGCCAGACGATGACGGTGACCTTCACGCCGACCACTTCGGGGGCGAAGACGGCGAGTCTGTCGATTGCGCACAACGCCAGTGGCAGTCCGTCGAGTGTGAGTCTGAGTGGCACAGGCACGGCGCCGGCGATCTCGGTGTCATCGAGTGCGTTGGCGGTGGGCAGCAGTGTGGTGGGGACGCCGTTGACCAGCACCTTCACGGTGGGGAATACCGGCAGTGCGTCGTTGAATGTCAGTGGCATCACGGTGGGAGGGACGGATGCGGGTCAGTTCACGGTAAGTCCGTCGAGTTTCAGTGTGGCATCGGGAGGCACGGCACAGACGGTGACGGTGACCTTCACGCCGACCTCTTCGGGGGCGAAGACGGCGAGTCTGTCGATTGCGCACAACGCCAGTGGCAGTCCGTCGAGTGTGAGTCTGAGTGGCACAGGCACGGCGCCGGCGATCTCGGTGTCATCGAGTGCG
>JADZBP010000055.1 GCA_020852055.1 Candidatus Latescibacterota bacterium | reverse complement strand
GTTCTCCAGATTCCGTGCCTGGAGGCCCTTCAGCAGATCCTCTTCCTGTTCTGGCATTTCCGTATCCGGTATTTTCGTGAAGGTTTGGAGAATATAAAGGGCCTCCCCACCGGCGTCAAACCAGCCAGCCGGAGCGCCGG
Organism: Candidatus Latescibacterota bacterium; assembly: GCA_020852055.1. Taxonomy (GTDB): domain Bacteria; phylum Latescibacterota; class UBA2968; order UBA8231; family UBA8231; genus SICG01. Next base: position 25,862 of record JADZBP010000055.1, on the reverse strand, counting down.
GCTTGTCCCTATTCCCCGTTTTCCTAGATTGTAATATCCGCCCTGCCCCACGGGACCATGACACCAGTCTATCTGCTGCTCGCCAAAATCGCCGCGAACCTCCTGTTGGCCGTTACCCTGGCCCGCCTGCTGCAGCGGCGCCTCGGGTCGCAGCAGACCGGGGCGGGCAGTCCCCAACTCCTGCCCCTGTGGCCGGCGCTGGCCGGCGGCCTGTGGCTCAGCAGCGGCCAGGGACCCGTCGGCGCGGAAGGCCTCAGTCTGGCCCGGGCGCTGGAAGCGGGCGCCCTGGTGTTCCTGGGCTGGCGGGGCGCTTTCTACGTCAACGTCGTGCTGGATCGCTTCGCCGCGGTCCAGGCCCCACCCGAGTGCCAGGTCTGCGGGGCCACCGAAGGCAAGCCCCGCTTCGTGCACCGCCAGGGGCTCGATTTCTGTTCACACGAATGCTGGTTCGCCTATCTCAAGCAGACCACCACCACCGCCAGGCCGGTGCTCTTCGACCGGCAGGGTCTGTTCATCCGCCAGGAGGTATATCCGATGAGTTTCGCCGACCACAGCCCCGCACAGGCCCAGGAACTGCTGGCCAGTGCCGAGGGCTACATCTACCTCGATGTGCGTTCCACCCCCGAGTTCGAGCAGGGTCATCCAGCGGGCGCCTACAACGTGCCGATCTTCCACCGCCAGCCCACCGGCATGTCCCCCAACCCCGACTTCCTGCGAGTGGTCGAAGCCAATTTCCCGCCGGAGACCAAACTGCTGGTGGGGTGCCAGTCGGGCCAGCGCTCGCTGCGCGCCGCCGAGGCGTTGGTGGCGGCCGGGTACACCTGTGTGGCCAACGTGCGCGGCGGTTTTGGCGGGGCGCGGGATCAGTTCGGCCGCGTGGCGGAGAAAGGCTGGCTCGAGTCGGGCCTGCCCGTGGAGCAGGGCTCACCCGAAGGCCGGGGCTACGCCGCCCTGGCCTTGAAGTAGGACCGGACCGGATCATGACCGAGACCAAGACCCCTCCGGCAGTGGGCTGCGCGGTGATCACCGTCAGCGAGACCCGCGACCAGAGCCGCGACCAGAGCGGCAAACTGATCAAGGAACTGCTTGAAGGCAAGGGCCACCAGATCGTGCACTACACGGTGATCAAAGGCGTGCCCCTGCAGATCAAGGGCGAGCTGGCCATGCAGGTGCAGCGCCCCGCGTGTAAGGCCATCATCCTCAACGGCGGCACCGGCCTGGCCCCGCGCAACCAGACCTACGACACCGTGGCCCCGCTGCTCGAAAAACGCTTCGAGGCCTTCGGCGAACTCTACCGCTATCTGGCCTACCAGGAGATCGGCTCCGGCGCCATGCTGCTGCGGGCGGCTGCCGGCACCTACAAAGGCCGCGTGCTCTTCTGCCTGCCAGGCGCCCCGCCAGCAGTGCGCCTGGCCATGGAAAAACTCATCGTGCCCGAGCTGGGCACCATGGTCGCCCAGCTGCACCGCTACGGATGAGCCAGTCCCCCAACCCCTACTTCCAGGTGGGCCTGGATGTGTTTGGCCGCACCTGCCTGGTCATCGGCGGCGGCGCCGAGGCCGCTGACAAAACCGCCCGCCTGCTGGAGGCCGGGGCCCGGCTGCGGGTGGTCAGTCCGGCCCTCTGCCCGCGGCTGCAGGAGTGGGCCGACCAGGGCCGCCTCGACCACCACGCGCGTCCCTGGCAACCCGCCGACCTGGACGGCGTCTGGCTGGTGCTCAACACCGCGGGTGATCCGCTCTTGGCCGACCAGGTCTATGCCCTCGCTCGGGAGCGCCGGCTGCTGATCAACACCTACGACCGCCCGGAATGCTCCAACCTGGGCATGGCCGCCCTGGTCCATCCGGGCCACCTGCGGCTGAGCATCAGCACCAGCGGGGCCAGCCCGGCCCTGGCCAGCCGCTTGCGCGCCGACCTGGAACAGGTCTTCGATAGCGAGTTTGTCGACTACCTCGACCTGCTGGCCCAGGTGCGCACCCATCTCCAGAAGACGGCGGACCAGACCACCCGGATTCGGCTGTTGAAGGAATTGGTTGCGGAGTTTGGGCTGGAAGCGAAACTGCACTACCCGGAAGGATGGCGGGAGCGGATGAAGGGTTTGTTGGCAGGGGACCCGGCAGCGGGGGGATGACCCGCCGGGTTGTTAGTGCACCACGGCGATCTTTTCGCGCCGCAGTATCCGACCCTGTGCGTCGGTGATGGTGTAGATGTAGACGCCGCTGCCCACCACCCGGGGGATACCCACCGCCGAATTCGCGCCGTCCCAGAGGACCTCGTGCGCAATGGCTCTCCCGTGCTGGTCCTTCTGGCGGCTTTCATCGGCCTCCCAGACCAGCTCCCCCTGCAGGGTGCTGATGCGCACCTGCGCATCAAAAGGCAGGCCGCTGAAGGACAGGTAGGAGTCCTTTTCCGGGCGGAAGGGATTGGGGAAAACCACGATAGCGCGTTGCGGCACCAGCCGCACCCGCTGGTAGGCACGGTTGTCTTCCTCGTCCTGTTCCACCACCTGGTTGCCGGCGTCGGCCTCCACCAGAAACACCATCTCTCCGTAGCGGTCCCAGGGGATCTTGAGATCGAGCGCATCGCCGGGGGCCAGGGGCTCCACCTGCTCCTGCTCGTAGACCTTCACACAATCGCTCGAATCCGCCCCGCAACGCCAGACCCGCACCTCGAAAGGGTCGACCACCCGGCCCAGGCCCAGGTTGCTGATACGCACCTGCAGGTCGTCGCCGGCGTCGCCCCGCAGATCGCCGGTGAACACCGCCAGGTTCGGCAACCCCTCCTCCAGCCCGTATTGGCCCAGGGTGGCCACTGCCAGCTGGGTGACCCGCGTGACCAGGTCGTAATTGAGGCTGTCGGGCAGATCCAGGACCGAGTGGTACTGGGTGTTGATGCGGTAATCGCCGTTGCGCACCCCGTAGGTTTCGGGATCGGTGGGCAGATAGTTCTCGATACCCAGGATGGCGTCGTAGCCGCGGGCCCAGAAGGGGGCATGGTCGGACAGCCCGGCGAATTCGTCCTCCAGCACATCCACCTTGAGGCCGATGCCGTAGCGCCGGTTGCTCTGGCGCATCTGTTCCACCAGCCAGCGCGAGGCGGGGTTGGTGACCAGTTCGAGGCGCTGGCTGCGGTCGTTGAAACCGATCATGTCGAAATTGAGCACCCCGAGGATGCGCTCGTCGCGCTCCACCGCCTGCGTGGCGTAGGCGCGGCTGCCCCACAGGCCCAGTTCCTCCCCGGAAAAGGTGACGAAGCGGATGGACCAGGGGAAGGACTGCCCGGCCAGGACCCGGGCCGCTTCGAGCACCAGGGCCACGCCGCTGGCGTTGTCGTCGGCCCCGGGGGCCGGGTCGACGCGCCAGTCCCAGCCGCCGCGGCTGCGCGCCCCGATGGCGTCGTAGTGGGCGCAGACCAGGTAGTAGCCGGCTTCGGGATCGGTGCCGTACAGGTTCCCGACCACATTGTACATGGTCGAATCGTCGACGCTGACGCGGAAGGGTTCGACGAATACCGCACCTTCGCCGAGGGAGGCTCCGAGCTGGTCGCGGATGTACTGGGTGCTGGCGTAGGTCTCGGGCCGGCGGGCATAACGGGTGCGCCAGTTGGCGCGGTCACCGCTCCCCTGCGCCGGATCGAGCAGGGCCAGGTTCTCCACATGCCCGCGCAGGCGCTGGGGGTCCACTGCCGAGATCAGATGATTGATGGTCAGCGCCTGCAGCGCCGCCGGCTTGGCAGCGGGCCCACGGCGGCCCTGCAGGCTGTACGACTCGGGCAGGGGCCAGAGGAAGTGATGGTGGTCCAGGGTGGCGGCCACCCGGGACAGGGGCAGTCGCAACAGCGCCCAGCCGGCCGGGTCGGTGTAGACCAGGGTCACCTGCGGGGCGAGGGGTAAATCCAGATGATCGGCGAGGTAGTAGGCTTCCCCGTCGGGGGCCTGATCGCTGAAGAGTACCGGCAGGCCAAGGGCGGCCAGGGTTTCGGTGTTTCCCTGATCCCCCCCGAGCAGCACCACACCGGGGGCGACGTAGCGGATCTGCCGCTCCGCCAGGCGTTCCAGCTGCGCCGAGGACTGCCAGCGGGCGCCCAGAAGGGATTCCGCCCGAACCTGCAAACCCGGCAGCAGGCAACCCAGCAGGAGCAGCCAGAACCAGGCGCGCTCAGGCCTGCTCGTCACTGCGCTCCCCGGCCACAGGGGGGCCGGCATCCTGGCGCTCCTGGTGCAGGGCCTCCTTGAGCAGGCGGCCGGGCTTGAAGTGGGTCTTGCGGCGGGCGGGGACGTAGATGACCTCCCCGGTGCGCGGGTTGCGCGCCGCCGGTTTGGGCCGGGTATCCTTGACCTGGAAAACCCCGAACCCCCTGATCTCGCTGCGTTGGCCCGCGATCAGGTTGTCGCGCATGGCCATGAAGAGGCTGTCGACCATCTCGGCCGTCAGGTTCTTCTTGTAACCCGTGCTGTCGCTGACGAGCTGGGCGAGTTCTTTTTTGGTGATGGTAGACAAGGAGATACCTCCTGAACTCTTTAGTATTTATGCAATTACGGTAAGGTCCCGCCAGGGCCATGTCAAGATAAATTTGCCTAAAACAGTTATTTTTTTATCTAGTTAGAGCCATGACCGCCGCGCTTTCGCACCGCCGGGCCCTGCACGCAGGTATGCGCCTGCCCCGGCCGCTGAACTGCCTGATCACCGCCCTCTCGGTAGCGGTGGGCGCCGTGGCCGCCGGGGTGGTTCCACCCCCTGTCGGGGTCTGGTGGGCGGCCCTGGCCGCCGCGTTGATCACCGGCGCCGGCAACACCCTCAACGACGTCGTCGATCTCGGGATCGACCGCATCAACCAGCCCCAGAGGCCCCTGCCCCGCGGTGATCTGGGGCGTGGGTCGGCCCTGATGCTCGCCCTGGTCCAGGCCCTCGCCGGTCTCGGCCTGGCCTGGTGGCAACGCCCGCAGTTGGGCCTGGTGGCGCTGCTGGTGATCGCGGGGCTGGTGCTGTACGACCTGTGGCTTAAACGCACCGCGCTGTGGGGCAACCTGCTGGTCAGCGCGCTGGCCGCTGCGGCTTTCCCCTTTGGCGCCCTGGCCGCCGGCCAGCTGGGCCGCGCCTGGATTCCGGCGGGGCTGGCCTTTCTATTTCACTTGGCCCGCGAGATCATCAAGGACCTGGAGGACCTCGAGGGCGATAGGGCCGGGGGGGCCCGCACCCTGCCTCTGCGGGTGGGTGTTCCCGGCACCGCGCGGCTGGCGGCTGGCGTGCTGGGGGTGCTGGCGGTTTTCACCTGCTGGCCCTGGGTCGCCGGCATCTATGGATGGGCCTACCTGGCGCCGGTGGCCGGGGTCGATGCCCTGCTGCTGTGGGCGGCATGGCGTCTGCTGCGCGATCAGGGCGCCAGGCCTTCAGCGCAACTGGGCCGCCGCCTCAAATGGGGCATGCTCCTGGGCCTGGTGGCGGTGGTGGCCGGCGAATTGGCCTGATTTTGTCTTTATTCTACCCATAACGGATATTTGGAGCCCTAATCCGAGGAGCACCGCCATGAAGATCACCGCCGTCAAAACCTTTCCGATTTTTTGGGGATCCCGCAATTACCTCTTCGTCAAGGTCGAGACCGACGAGGGCCTGTATGGCATGGGCGAGTTCGGCATCACCTGGAAGGAGCAGGCCGGGATCGGCGCCATCCAGCACATGACCCACCACATCCTGGGCGAGGACCCGCTCAACATCGAGTGGATCTGGCAGAAACTCTTCCGCGGCGACTTCTTCCCCGGCGGCCGCATCAACATGGCGGCGCAGAGCGCCATCGACCTGGCCCTGTGGGATATCAAAGGCAAGGCCCTCAACCAGCCGGTGCACATGCTGCTGGGGGGCCGGATGCGGGACCGGGTGGCCTGTTATACCGGCATCGGCGGGGCCACCCCCCAGGACACCGCGCGGATGGCCCGCGAACGGGTGGGGGCCGGCTGGCAGTACCTGCGGATGTCGGTGAACGAGCGCAACGGCATCCTGGAACCCCGCACCGCGGTGCGCGATTCCCTCGCCCACTTCGCCGCGGTGCGCGAGGCGGTGGGCCCCGAGGTCGAGATCTGCATCGATGTGCATACCCGCCTCGATCCACCCGACACCATTCGCCTGGGCCGCGAGTTGGAGCAGTACGACCCCTTCTTCATCGAGGACCCGCTGCGCTGCGAGAACCCCCAGAGTTACCGCCAGGTGCGCCAGCACGTCAGTTCACCCCTGGCCGTGGGTGAGCACTACGCCACCAAGTGGGAGTTCCGCCAGATGATCGAAGAGGAGCTGCTCGACTACGCCCGCATCGATCTGTGTATCGTCGGCGGCCTGACCGAAGCCCGCAAGGTGGCTAACTGGTGCGAGACCCACTATATCAAGATCGTGCCCCATAATCCCCTCGGTCCGGTCTCGGCCGCCGCCTGCCTGCACCTGGACCTGGCCTGCGACAACTTCGCCGTGCAGGAAGGTGGTCTGGTGGGCCACACCGTCATGCGGGAGCTATTCCCGGTGCAGGTGCCCTACGAAGCCGGGTACCTCCTGCCCCCCAACCGGCCCGGCCTCGGCGTCGAGTTCGACGAGAAGGCCGCCGCCCACACCGAGTTCAAGTGGCTCAACGGCCCGCAGCTGCGGCGGGCCGACGGCTCCTTTACCAACTGGTAGACTCATGTCATCGGATAAGAAGACCCTGATCCAGCCGCGTACCCTCAAAGGGTTCCGCGACTTTCTTCCCGCCCTGGCGCTGCCGCGCGAGCAAATGATCGACAAGGCGCGCCGCGTTTTCCGCAGCTATGGCTTCGTGCCTATCGACACCCCGGCCCTCGAATACAGCGAGATCCTCCTGGGCAAAGGGGGCGACGAGGCCGACAAGCAGATGTACCGCTTTCAGGACCACGGCGGCCGGGACATAGCGCTGCGTTTCGATCTGACGATTCCCTTTGCCCGTTTTGCGGCCCAACACCTGCAGGAACTAGGCACCCCTTTCAAACGCTATCACATCGGCCCCGTCTGGCGCGGCGAGAACACCCAGCACGGTCGGTACCGCGAATTTTACCAGTGCGATTTCGACACCATCGGCACCGCAGCCAACAACGCCGACATCGAAACCGGGCTGGTGATCCACGACCTGATGGTGGCGCTGGGCTTCGAGCGCTTCTCCATCCACGTCAACAACCGCCGCATCCTCAACGGCCTGTTGGAACAGCTGCAGCTTGGCGCCAAGGCTACCCCGGTGCTGCGGGCGCTGGACAAGCTGCAGAAGATCGGCGAGGAAAAAGTCGCCCAGGAGATGCAGGAAAGCGCCGGCCTCGCCCCCGAACAGGCCGCACTCATCCTGCAGGTGATCCAGCTCAAGGGCAGCAACAGCGCCGTGCTCGACCAGCTGCAGTCCCAGCTCGGCAACTGCGAGGGCGCATTACAGGGCATTACCGACCTGCGTCAGTTGCTGACCACCTTCTTGGCGCTGGGCATCCCGGAGCATCGCCTGCAGATCGACGTCTCCATCGCCCGTGGCCTCGATTACTATACCGGCACGGTCTACGAGACGCTGCTCGACGACCTGCCGGGCATCGGCTCGGTGTGCAGCGGCGGCCGCTACGACAACCTCGCCGAACTCTACACCAAGCAACATCTGCCCGGGGTCGGAGCTTCGCTGGGACTCGACCGCCTGCTAGCGGCCATGGAAGAACTGGGACTGATCGCCACCACCAGCGGCAACCCGGCCCAGATCCTCGTCACCTGTTTCGACGCCCAGGCCTCGGCCAGCTACCTGGGATTGGGCCGCCGCCTGCGCCAAGCCGGTCTCAACGCCGAGGTTTACCCCGAAGCCATCGGACTGGGAAAACAACTCAAGTACGCAGACCGCAAGGGTTTCGCCATCGCCCTCATCGGCGGCCCCGACGAGCTGGCCAAAGGCGTGTGGCAGGTGAAACACCTGCGCGAAGGAACAAGTACCGAAGTGGCCGATGCTGACCTGATTGAATACCTGGAAAGGGTTTGACCCCTCCCGCGAACGGAGAGGAGGCGACCCCAGAGACTGAGCCAGGGCCGAGGGAGTGCCCCGAAGGACGTCTCTGGGGGAGAGGCCGGGGGCAGGATCGCCGGGCTGGGGTGTGGGGAAGCGTAGTTTAAGGAGCGAGGGGGAAGATCCGGGACTGCAGAGGCGCCCGAAGTGGGCACCCCGCGGACCTGGCCCCAGGAAAACACAAAATGAGGGTCCCATGAAAATCGGCCTCTGCGCCTGGAGTTTCACCGGCTCCCATCGCGAAGCCGGCCTTGAGCCCGACCCCCATACCGCCGAGGGGCTGGCAACGCTGGCCCGGCGCTGGGGCTTACACAGCATCGAGTGTTCGCCCTCCTTCTTCGCTGACCGGTCCCCCGAACAGCTCCGGGAGTTCACCGCCTCCCTGGCCGGCCAGGGCCTGGACCTGATCCTCGACACCGGCGGCCACGACTATGCGCGCGATATCTCGCCCCTGCGCCAGACCATCGAACTGGCGGCCCGGATGGGGGTGCGGGTGGTGCGCACCACCATCAGCAACGTGGTCGAGGGCGACCGCCGGCCCTTTGGCCTGGCCGGCTGGAAAACCTATCTGGAGAGCCTGATCGGCCCTTTCCGGCAGCAGATGTCCCTGGCCGCCGATCACGGCATCTCGGTGGGCATCGAGAACCACCAGGACCTCTGCTCCTGGGAGCTGTGCTGGCTGTGTGAACAGGTGGACAGCAACCGCCTGGGGGTGATCATGGATTGCGGCAACGCCCTGTCGGTGGGCGAAACCCCGCTGGCCTTTGCCAGCCGGGTGATGCCCTATCTCAAACACGTGCACCTCAAAGACTACACCGTGCACCCCACCCCCTCCGGGTACCGGCTCAAACGCTGCGCCATGGGCGCCGGGGTGGTGGACTGGCCCGCGCTGATCGCCGCCTTCGACGCCGGCGCCCCCCAGGTCCAGGGATGTATAGAACTGGGCGCGTCGGTGGCCCGCCACATCCGCATCCTCGAAGAGGACTACTGGTCCACCTTTGCCCCCCGGCCCCTGCCCGAAACCATCAACGCCCTGCGTATGCTGCACCAGGCGGCCCGTCCTCCCGAGGAAGATTGGCGCACCCCCCACGAGCGGGGTGAAAGCGCCGAGGCCAGGGCCGCATACGAAATGGTCCAGCTTGAGGCCTCGGTGGCCTTCCTGCGCGAGAAAGGGTTGAATTGATGGAAAGGATCTTCCTGCTCGCCGGCGGCATCTCCGGTTTTCTGGCCGTGGCAGCCGGCGCCTTTGGCGGCCACGCCCTCAAGGAACGCCTGACCCCGGAGATGCTGGCCATCTTCGAGGTGGGCGCGCGGTACCATATGTACCACGCCCTGGCCCTGCTGGGCACCGCCTGGGCCTGCACCCGCTGGCCAGGCGCCCTGACCACCACCGCCGGCTGGTGTTTCGTCGGCGGCACGGTGCTCTTCAGCGGCAGCCTCTATCTGCTCAGCCTCACCGGCACCCGCATCCTGGGGGCCGTGACCCCGCTGGGCGGCCTGGCCTTCATGGCCGGATGGCTCTGCCTCGCCGCGGCCGCCTGGCGCAACTGAGATCCCGCCCCGACAAACAAAAACCCCCCGGAGCCTGGCTCCGGGGGGTTCGTCTTTTTGGACTGCCCTGCTACTTGAGGAAGAGCATCTTCCGCGCCGCGGACTGCGAGCCAGCTTCGAGGCGGCAGAAGTACATCCCGCCCGCCGCTGGCTGTCCCGCCGCGTCCAACCCGTTCCATTCCACCGTATGCAGACCCGCCTCCTGCGTCTCCTCCACCAGCACCCGCACCTGCTGCCCCAGGGCGTTGTAGATGGTCAGGCGCACCCGCCCCGCCTCCGGGAGTTGGTAGGCGATAGCGGTGGTGGGGTTGAAGGGATTGGGATAGTTGCCCAAACCCAGGGCGGTGGGCCTAACCGGCGCCAGCAGTTTGGCCAGCGCCCCCACGGCCTGGCCGGTGACCGAGTTGTAGCGCTGGCCGTCGTCCACCGGGGCCTGTTTCGGGTTCTGATCGTAGGGCACCCGCACCAGCACCTTGCCGCTGGCCGCCCCGCCGGCCTCGTCAGCCGCCGTGAACCAGATCGCGTAGACCCGGCCATTGCCGGGCGTCTTGGCCGCGCCGGCGCGTTCGGCGCGCACCTGGGCCGTGGCCGTGCCGATGCCCGCGCCATCTGGCCCGGTGTCGCCATCGCCGGTGCCGTTGATCGCCTCGTCCTGGGTGATCTGGTCGATGCGCAGGGTGAAGGCGTCGCCGTCGGCGTCGCTGACACCGAGTACGCTGATATCGATCATCTTGTGATTGGGCGGCCAGATCTCGGCCACACTCGGCCGCACGGCGCTCAGGTCGGGCGGGCGGTTGACCCGCACCGATACGGCCGCCGAACCGGAGGCGAGGAAATTGGCGCTGCCCTCGTACTGGACCGCGAGGGAGTGCATGCCGCCGCCGAGGGCGTTGGTGGTAAAGGGCGCGACCCCGCCGACCAGGTTGGCGCTGCCGATCACCGTTGCGCCATCGAGGAAGCGCACGGCCCCGGTAGGCACACCGCCACCTGGAGCCAGAACGCCGACCACCGCCGTCAGGGTCAGCGGTTGGCCCAACTGCACCAGGCTCGCCGAAGCCGTCAACGCTGCCGAGGTCCGAGCCGGCTCGATCACCAACGTGCCCGTGGCGGGAGGGGCCTCATAGTTGATATGGGTCAGGGTTGCCACCACCGCATAGCTGCCGGCGTTGACCGGCACTCCGACATTGCCCCCGTAGGTCACTGATACGCCCGGCAGACCCTCTGGAGCTACGGCAACCCTCACCCCCTGCGGGGCGCCATTATAGACCGTTGACAGGCCACTCAGACTCAGCGTCGCCGGTACCTTGGCAATCTCGAGGGTCCCAGTGGTCTCGGGGGATTCGTAATTGGGGTTGGTCAGGGTCGCCGTCACCGCGTAACTGCCGGCATTGGTCGGCGGCGTGGCCCCATTGGCATAACGCACCGCCACGCCGGCCAATCCTGCCGGGTCGGTGCTCACCCTCACCCCCTGCGGAGCGCCGTTGTACACCGTCGCCAGCCCCTCGATGAGCAGGAGGGCCGGGGCCTTGAGCACCACCAGAGTGCCCCGCAACACCGGGGCTTCGTAGTTGGGGTTGGTCAGGGTCACACTCACGCCATAACTGCCGGCATTGGTCGGGGCCGACCCACCCGCATAACTCACCGCCACCCCGGCCAGGTCGGGCGGATCACTGAGCGCGGTCACCAGCTGCGGCGACCCGTTGTACACCGTCTCCAGGCTGGCGAAACTCAGGGCTGCGGGCGCCTTGCTGATGACCAAGGTACCGCGCACCGGGCTGGCCTGGTAATTGGGGTTGTCGAGGGTGGCCAGCACCGCGTAACGCCCGGCGTCTGTGGGCGCGGTCGGGCTGCCGGCGTAACTGACCGAAACCCCCGCCACCCCCTCGGGCTCGGTCGCGACCGCTATGGGCTGCGGCGAGCCGTTGTACACGGTGGTCAGGCCGGCCAGCACCAGCTTCGCCGGCGCTTTGCGGATGACCAGCGCCGTGCGCACCATCGGGGCCTGGTAGTTGGGGTTATCGAGGGTGACCACCACCCCGTAGCGGCCCGCGTCACCGGGCGCCGCAGGGCTGCCCTCGTAGGTGACGACAACCCCGGCCAGTCCGGCGGGAACCGTGGTTACCGTCACCGGCTGCGGGTTGCCGTTATAGACCGTGTTGAGCCCGGTCACCACCAGTCTGGCAGGTGCTTTGCGGATCACCAGGGTGCCATTGACGGGCACCGCCGCATAATTGGGGTTGTCGAGAGTCGCGGTCACCGCATAACTGCCGGCGTTGACCGGCGGCTCGTTATTGCCCTCATAGGCCACGACGATCCCGCTCAGACCCGCCGGCGCCGAACCCACGATCACCGGCTGCGCATTGCCGTTGTACACGGCGGTCAAACCGCGGAAGCTCAACCGCGCTGTTGCTTTGGCGATCACCAGAGTGCCGGTTGCCGGAGCGGCCTGATAATTGGCGTTGTCGAGGGTGGCGGTCACGGTATAGCTGCCCGCGTTGGTCGGGGCCGCGGCGCCACCGTCGTAGGTCAGGGTGATGCCCGTAAGGCCGGCAGGTGCGGAACGCACCGACGCCGGCCGGGGTTTGCCGTTGTACACTGCCGACAGATTGCCCAGGGTCAGCGTCGCCTGGGCTTTGGCGATCACCAGGGTGCCCCGAACCGGGCTGGCTTCGTATTTGGCGTTATTCAGGGAGGCCACTACCACATAGCTGCCGGCATTGGTCGGCGGGGTGGCGCTGCCCTCGTAGGTCAGGGCGACCCCGCTCAGGCCCGCCGGCTCGGTCAGCACGGCCACCGCATGGGCCCGGCGGTCGTACACCGTCGCCAGGTTGCCCAGCGCCAGCGTTGCCGCCATCTTGCCCGCCACCACTGTGAGGTCGGTATTGCCCTGGCTGTCGCGGAAGGTGCCGTCGCCCTCGTACCGGGCCGTCACCACATGGTGGCCGGCGGTCAACGCCGAGGTCGTGAAGGTGGCGACATTCCCCACCAACTGCGCCGCGCCACTGAACAGATTCGAGGCGGTGAAGGTCACCGTGCCCGTCGGCGTGCCGTCTTCGCGGCTGGTCACCGTGGCGGTGAAGGTCACTGGAGCGCCGGCCATTGCCTGGGCAGGGGAGGCGATCAATTCGGTGTCGGTATCCTTCTTGTTACCCCCGCCGTTGTTATCCCCCCCACCCAAGCCGCGGTCGGGGTCGCCCAATACAATCGTGGCGGGAAGCAGCAAGAGCACTAAAAAAGCGGCAAATCTCTTCATTGGTCCTCCGAATGGTCCCGGTTTCAACCGCTGGGTCCGCCGGGATTCGGGCCGCCGTGTTCGCACGCAGGCGGTCCCGAATGGTTAAGAATAAATATAGGAACAATACCCAGCGAATATTATACCGGGCGGATGCGCTAGCGGGCGCGATACACATACCAATTGCTACTGCACGATCTATCGGCACCTCAAGTTATTTTCTACACTGGTTTTACCTGGGAATCTCCCCTTCCGGCGACGCCATGGACTCGGAGCATCCTGAGGAGATCCGCCGCAGGAACCGGAAAAAAGTGCCGCCGAGGGAGCCCCCGGCGGCACCTTTAACTCGATCGGGCATTGCCCAACGCCCTGAGGGACGCGCGCCCGGCGGTTCAGTGCTTGAGTCCCGCCAACTGCCCGGTCTCCGGCAACGCCACCACCGGGTTTTCCAACACCCCGATTCCCCCCGAAAAACTCATGCGCACCACATCCCCCACCCGCAGACCACCCGCCAGATCCTTGTCGGCGAAAACGATGGGCGTGCCCCAGTAGAAGACCAGCAGGTGCCTGGGTGGCAGGGGCAGCCGGCTGAAGAGCGCGCGCTCCATATGGAAGAGTTTGTCGGGCATGTTCAGGTGCCCCTGCCCGGTCTGCCCCTCCTTGAAGCCGGCCCGTTTGCCCTCGCGCAGGATCTCGCAGGACACCGTCACCGAGGTGTCGTCGTACGCGTCGGCGGTGACCAGCACCGGCCCGAAACTGGCGCAGGCCCCGGCCCAGTTCTTGGCCTGCGGCAGATTGAGCGGGTTGGTGGCCTCGATGCCGTTGTCGGTCGCGTCGTTCCCGCCGGTATAGCCCAGCTTCTCCAGCAACCCCTTCTTGTTGAGACCGTACACCGAGATCAATTCGGTCTCGGGCACCAAGCGCTGCGTATCCGCCGGCCGCGTCAACACCTGGCCGTGGCCCACCACCGTGTCCGGATCGCCCTTGGAAAAGAGTTCGGGCCGTCCCCCCGCGGCGCACTCGCGGTACTTCTGCTCGTACACGTTGACCGCGCCGCCGGTGGCCTGTTTGGCCTCGATCTCGCGCAGCCGGGCGCTGTCGCCGTGGGTCACGCCGGCCAGCCAGATGCGCAGGGCATGGGGTTCCCCTGGCGGGCCGCTCACCGGCTTCACCAGGTGGGGTCTGGCCGGGTCGCGGTTGGCCTGCAGGGCCTCCAGGTCCAGGCGGCGGGCGCCCGCGGCATGCCGTTCCAGGCGCCGCACCGCCTCCTCCAGGCCCACCTCGTCCCCGCCATGGTCGTAGTAGATCTCGAACAAGGTGCGCGGGGCGCCAGGCCCCTGGCTCAGGTCCAACACCTCGCCTCCCACCTCCAGACCCACGTGGGCGCCGCTCTGCGGATCGACAAACTGCAACAGTTTCATCTCTCGGACTCCTCGTTAGGTGAACAATGGCACGGTGGTCTGCGGCACCACCCCGGCCCACGCCGCCCGCGACAACAACTCGCCGATGGCCACCTCGCCGGCGGGGCCGTAGTCGAGGGTGTGCTCGTTGACGTACAACTGAATGTGGGCCCGGGTCACCGCCGGGTCTAGTTCCTGGGCGTGCCGGGCCACGTAGGGCTGCACCTTTTCGGGGTGGGCCCGGGCGTACTCGACGCTGGCCCGCAGGCTGCGGTCCACCGTGCCGATCAGCTCGGGCCCCAGGGCGCGCCGGGCGACGATGCCCCCCAGTGGGATAGGGTGCCCGGTCTCCTCCTCCCACCAAGCCCCCAGATCCATGACCTGGCGCAACCCGTATTGCGGGTAGGTGAAACGGCTTTCGTGGATGATCAAGCCGGCATCCACCTCCCCCCTCTGGGCGGCTGCCATGATCCGGTGGAAGGGCATCAGCACCAGTTCGTGGTCGCCGGCCCCGATGCGGGGATCGAAGAGGCGCAGGAGCAACACCGCCGTGGTCAGCCTGCCGGGCACGGCGATCTTCAGCCGGTGCAGGTCCCCTGGCTCCACCGCCCCCCGCGCCACCACCAGCGGCCCACAACCCCGGCCCAAAGCCCCCCCGGCGTGCAGCAGGCAGTATTCCTGGCGCAGCAGGCCCAGCGCATGGAAGGACACCTTGGCCACGTCCAACTGCCCTGCCAGGGCTAGGTGATTGAGGGTTTCGATGTCCTCGAGGCGTTCGGCGAATTCCGGCGCCTCCGGGAGGAGGCGCTGCGCCAGGGCCCCGAACACGAAGGTGTCGTTGGGGCAGGGGGAATAGCCAAGCGTGAGTTTGCTCAAAGGGGCCCCTCCTCGATCAGCCGCAGCACCGCCTGCTGGGCCCGCTGGCAGGCCAGGGGCAGATCCCACCCCTCCCGGCGGCGGTCCTCCACCAGGTTGCTGATACCCCGCACCTCGAGAAAGGGAACCTGATAGAGGCGGCACAGGTGCGCTGCGGCCGCCCCCTCCATGTTTTCACACAGGCCGCCGAAACGCGCGGCCCGTTCCCGGCCCAGGCTGGCCGTGCCGCTGCACTCCTGCACCGTGACGAAGGGGCCGCAGCCCAGCACCGGCTGGCCCCCGGCGTATGAAGCGCGCAGGCGCTGCTCGGCGCGGGCCACCAGGTCTGGGTCCAGGGGAAAGTGATTGAAGTAGGATTGTTCCTGCTGCAGGACGGGGATGCCGATCAACTCGGCCGACTGCCAACCCGCGAGGGTGCGCACCCCCAGGTCCCCGTAGTTTTCCGCGCTGGCCAGGGCCACATCGCCCGGGCCCAGGCCCGCGTCCAGGTAGGCCCCCCCGACCCCCACCTGCAGGACCAGGGCCGGCTGCCGGGCCTGCAGGGCGCAGGTCAAGGCGTGAGCCGTGTTCACCGCGCCGATACCCCCTGCCACCAGCAGGACCTGACGCCCCGCCAGTTGGCCAAGCCGCCAGCGCCGCCCCACCACCTCCTCTTCGGTCTTGCCCTCGAGTTGCGCCGCCAGCAGATCCTGCTCGAATGCCGTGGCGCTCAGCAGCAGGACCGCGGGGTTCACCGCCGCCTTCTCTCGGTCGCCTCGCCCCGCTCCTTGACTTCCTTCATGATCTCCTCGACATCCACGTCGAAATTCTCCGGATCCAGCACCTTGGTGATCTCGCGGCCCTCGGCCTCGGAGCGCTTGATCAGGCTGGCCACCAGCGGCACGGCGCGGGGCTTCTGGTTGGGCATGGTCAGCAGGGCCACCTTCGGCTTGCGGGAATCGAGCGGGTTGGGCTCGACGACGATGGCCTGCTCCTTGGTGTTCATTTCCACCAGGCTGCCCACCGGATAGAGTCCGAGCACCTTGATAAAACCCTCGACCGTGTCGTCGTCGAACTCGGTGCCGCGGTTTTTGATGATGCGCAGCAGCGCCTGGTACATGGGCATACCCGGCTTGTACACCCTCTTGGCGGTGAGTGCGTCGTACACATCGGCAACCGCTGTCATCCGCGCGTAGGGGTGGATCTGGTCCCCTTTTAGACCCAGGGGATACCCGCTGCCGTTCATCATCTCGTGGTGCTGGGTGGCGATGGCGATGGCCTCCTCGGGGAAGCCCCCCTCCTCGCGCATGATATCGCCGCTGTAGCTGGCGTGTTTGCGCATCTCCTGCAGTTCGTGCGGCTCGAAGCGGCCCGGCTTGTTGAGGATTTCGAGGGGCACCCGGGTCTTGCCCACGTCGTGCAAGAGAGAGGCGGTGGTGATCATGTTGAGGATACTGCGGTTCAGTTTCTGCCCGTTGGCCATGGCCACCACCAGGGTGCACACATTCATGCAGTGCACCGCGGTGTAGGCGTCGTGGGCCTTGATGCGGGTGAGGCTGACCATCGCGTCCATGTTGCGCAAGATACTCTCGGTGATCACCTCGCTGGCCCCGGCGAGCGCCGTCGCGTCCACCCCTCTGCCCGAGGCCACGTCCTCCAGGGCCGTCTTGAGGGTGTCGGTGGTCTGGGCGCGGGCTTCGGTGGCCCGCTCGATCTCCTCGTCGAAATGGACCAGACGGCCCGGCGGCGGGGCAGGGCGATTGGGATCGGTGAGCGGCTTGATCGTCTCGGGCAGATCCTTGCCCTTGTCGGTATCGATGGAGACGGTGGTATAACCCAGTTCGCGGAAACGATCGATATAGGCCGGCGAGGACACCATCAACCCACCGTCGCGCTCGATGCGCTCGTGCATGTTCCCGGTGAGACGGGCCCGCTTGGTGCTGCTGCCGGCCTGGATGGCATTGAGCGGCACGACGAAACGCTGTTCCTCCCCCTCCCGCTCTTCCCGCACCACTTCGGCCTCGAGGAACATCCCTATATCCAGGTGCTTGATCTCGATCAGTTTTTTCATCGGTCTCTTCTGAAAATACAACCCGCGCTCAGTCCGGTACCAGGCCTATAATTTACGATATAATGCCCCCGGGAAAAATCCCCCGCCCCCAGCGGGGCGGTCAACTCGCCGCCGCGCTGACAGGAAATGCTACACAATCCCCCGCCCCAGGTCAATCAGCCGCTTGTGCGTCTTGCCCCGGCCTCTTTATCTTCCCCGCATATCCGCCCCTTTGCCCCCCAGAGATCTCAACAGGAGGCCCCCTATGCCCCGCCTTTTCGGTAGAACCTACACCCCCCAGCAGGTGCGCGACCTGGTGGGCGACATGAGCCAGGTCGCTGGCCTCCGCCGGGCCGAGCTGGTGGAGGGCAACGAACGCGGCGCCGATCTCATCGAGGTGTTCAACGCCTCGGGGTTGGGTTTCTCCGTGTTGCCCGGCCGCGCCCTCGACATCGCCGCCGCCCACTACAAGGGGATGTCCCTGTGTTTCCGCGGCAATACCGGGGATGTGGGGCCGGCTTTTTACGAACCGCAGGGGTACGGCTGGATGCGCGGCTTCTACGCCGGCCTGGTGCTCAGTTGCGGCATGACCTTCACCGGTCACCCGGAGGTCGACCCCGAGGAAGAGAACCAGGAACTGGGCCTGCACGGCCGACTCTCCTTCATCCCGGCCAAGAACGTGGCCACCGACGCCACTTGGGAGGGCGACGAGTACGTCCTGCGCATCCGCGGCAAGATGCGCGAGGCGGTGGTCTTCGGCACCTTCCTCGAACTGACCCGCGAGATCCGCATGAACCTGGGGGAGCGGCGCTTTTTTATCCACGATCGCATCGAGAACCACGGGGTCGAGCGCTCCCCCCTGATGTTCGTGTACCACTGCAACCCCGGCTTCCCCCTGCTCGACCAGGGCGCCCGGGTGCTCGTACACAGCGCCCGGACCACCGACTGGCTCAAGGACGAGGAGGTCGCTCCCGAAGCCTATACCGTGGTGGGCGCCCCCCGCAAAAAGGCCGACGACATCGTCTTCGTGCATCGCCCCCTGGCCGACCGCCTGGGCAATGTACACGTGGGCTTGCTCAACGACCGCCTGGGCCTGGGCCTGTACTGGAAATTCCCCCGCCAGGAGATGCCCCTCCTCAACCATTGGCAGCATTTCCACCGCGGCACCTATGTGATGGGCATCGAGCCGGGCAACTGCTCCATGCTGGGCCGGGCCTGGAACCGCAAACACGGCTATCTCCAGCATATTGAGCCGGGCGAGGTCCGCCATTTCCACCTCGAGATCGGGGTGCTGGACGGGACGAGGGAAATGCGGGCCTTCGAGAAGGCGGTGTCGGCCGGGATCGTCGCCAAGAGGCACCGATAGCCGGCGTCAGCGCCGCTCTTGGAGGAAGCGCTCGTAACAGGCGATGATCCGCTCGGCAGTCCGGGCCTCGGTGTAGTGGGCCAGCACCCGCCGCCGGCCCGCCTGCCCCAGGCGCCGGCGCAACCCCTGGTCCAGTAACAGCCGGCGCACCGCCGCCGCGAACCCCTCCACGTCCTTGAGCGGAAAAAGCACCCCGCTCTCCCCGGGCACAATCACCTCGCGGCAGCCGCGGATATCGGTGGCGGCGATGGGCACCCCCATGGCCGCCGCCTCCATCAGCGCCCGCGGGATGCCTTCGCGGTGGGAGGGCAGCACCGCCAGGTCCATACACGCGTACAACTCGGGCATGTCCTGGCGCTGCTCCAGGACCAGGCAGCGGCCCTCCAGCCTGTTCGCCTCGATCAGCCGCCGCGGATCGACGGCGTCCGACTGGTCCGGCTCGGTGATGCCCACCACCAGCAGGCGCAGTTGCGGGAACTCGCCGGCCAGTTGCCCGGCCATGGCGAAGAACTCCTCGTACCCCTTCTCCCGCACCAAACGCGCCACCATACCCACCACCAGGTGCTCCTCCCCCAGCCCCAGCGCCTGCCGCGTCTGTTGTCTGGCGTACGGGTGCCGCTCAGGGTCGAAACGCCGTTCGTCGATGCCATTGCCCACCAAGTGCAGGCGCTCCGGTTCCTTGAAGCGGTGATTCCGGGCGAAGGTGTAGTCCTCCTCGCT
Source organism: Candidatus Latescibacterota bacterium (assembly GCA_020852055.1). GTDB lineage: Bacteria > Latescibacterota > UBA2968 > UBA8231 > UBA8231 > SICG01. The sequence continues at coordinate 6,669 of JADZBP010000055.1, read as the reverse complement.
CTGGAACAGGAGGTGGTCACACCAGCGGGCGCACCACCACTCGGCGCCCAGGGCCAGGCTGCGCATCGGGCCGGTGGTGTTTTCGTTGAAGAGGAACCCGTGCACCGTGTGGGTCACCACCGGCACCCGGGCCAGTTGCCCGACCACCGGTCCCAGCAGGGTCCCCTTGGGATTATGGGAATGGACGATGTCGAAGCGCTCGCGCCGCAGCACCTCGTACAGGGCGCGCGCGCAGGCCCAATCGGTGCGCGGCTCGATCTCGCGGGCGAAGGGGATATAGATCACCCGCAAGCCGGTCCGGGCCAACTCCTCGCCCATGGCGACCTGGCCGCAGATGACCGTCACCTCGAAGCCGGCCTCCTGCTGGCGCAAGAGGCCGGGGCGCAACAACAACTGGACGATGCGGTCGCTGGGCGAGACGTGGGCGACCCGCCCCCTCAGAAGCTGTTTTGGAATTCCAGCGGTCGGCCCGAGGCCGAGCGAGCGGCCCGTGGGCAAGGCGCCCGATTGAGGCGTACTGACCATCAAATACGCCGATTGAGGGCAACGCAGACCGCGGGGCGCGCAGCCGGCCGAAGCCACGCAGGGGTTTCAAAACAGCTTCTCATAGGCCGGCCTGGCGCCACACCTGGTTCAGCGCTGCCGCGGTGGCCGCGCAGGCTTCCTCGGGCGGCAGTTGCCGCACCTTCTCGCTGAAGGGTTCCACCATCACCGGCCCGTCGTAACCGATCTTCTTCAGCGTTCCCAGGAATCCGGCGATGTCGATCACCCCGGTTTCGCCGGGCAGGGTGCGCACGTTGTCCACCTGTTCCTCACGCGGCCGATCGGGTGCATCGTTGACGTGTACGTCCACCGCCTGCTGCGGGGAGAGCCGCTCCAGGTCGGCGGTGGTCTCCCCGGCAGTGTACCAGTGCCAGGCGTCGAGCAGGAAACCCACGTTGGGCCCGGCCGCCCGGCACAGTTCCAGCATCTGCTCCATGGTGTGGGCAAAGGGATATTTTTTGCTCGACCACAGGGTCTTAGGCCCGATGTACTCCAACCCCAGATGGATGCCCTCCTCGGCCAGGATGGCCGCCGCCGGCTTCAAGCGGGTGGCGTGGAAGCGGAAGTTCTCCTCATAGGTCAGTTCGTCGGAGCAGGGCATGATCCAGGTGGCGGTGCGCCGCGCCCCCAGCGCGCCGGCCACCTTCGCCAGGGTGGGAAGGGCCTCCAGATCCCGCTGCCAGGTGGCCTCGGAACCCCGGAAATCGACCGGGAACCCCCAGGCCGAAAGCCGCACCCGGTGGGCAGCGGCCAGGTCGGCGGTCTGCGCCGCGCCTAGTTGGGCCGCCTCCCCGATGCCGAAATGGTACCCCTCAAAGCCGTGCCGGGCCGCCAACGCCAAACCCTCTGCCAGGCTGTTCACCTTGACCCCGATGGCGCCGGGGGATAATGATCTGAACATCGTTTTTCTCCTCTTTTAGATGGCCACGTTGTTTTGCGGCCGGCCTTCCAGGAAGGCGATCACGTTGTCCACGGCCCCCTGGTTGAGCAATTCCACCCCTTCGGGGGTCTGATCGGCGGCGTGCGGGGTGAAAATCACCTGCTCGCACTTGAGGATGGGATGGGGGTCGAGGAAAGGCTCCTGCGGGTACACGTCGAGGGCAGCCCCGCCCAGATGGCCGCTGTCCAGCGCCGCCGCCAGCGCGTCGAGGTCCACCACTGCCCCCCGCGCCCCGTTGAGCAGCAGGGCCCCGGGTTTCATCAGCTCCAGTTGCCGCGCCCCGATCAGGTTGCGGGTCTGCTCGGTCAGTTTGACGTGCAGGCTGAGCACATCGGCGCGCCGCAGCAACTCCTCGAACTCGACAAACTGCACCCCGCCTTCGCGGGCCCGTTCGGCAGTGGGATTGAAGGTCCAGACGATCACCTCCATGCCCAGCGCCCGGCCCAGGCGCGCCATCTCCGCCCCGATATGGCCCAGGCCGGCGATGCCCAGCACCTTGCCCTGCAGCATGATATTGGTGCGCCTCGTCCAGCGCCCGGCCCGCAACTCGGCGGTCTGGAAGGCGGCGTTCTTGGCCAAGGCGAACATCAGGCCGAACATGTGCTCGGCCACCACCGGGGCAGTGCGGCCGGGCAGGTTGGAGACCACGATACCCAGCTCCTTGGCCACCTTGAGATCCACCATGTCCGTGCCGATGGAGCAGGTGGCGATCAGCTTCAGTTGGGGCAGGGCCCGCAATTCGGCCTCGCGCCAGCTGACCATGCCGCGCGAATTGATGATGATATCGCACCCGGTTGCCCGGGCGATCTTCTCGGCGCTGTCGGCGGGTCGGGTCGGGTGGATGATGACCTCTCCCCACGATTTGAGTCTGGCCAGCTGGGGAGAGCCGGCGATCTGCACCGGGTCGTCCCCGGGTACCAGGATCTTCACCTTGTTTTTCATGGTCCTCACGCGGGCGATTGATGGAAGAATTTGGCTTAGCTATATTCACCCCTTGGAACAGCACAATATAAGCCCCCTGAACCTCGTCCTCAACGCAGAGAACGCCCCATGCCCAGAGAGCTGATCGCCCCCGCCAGGGAGCAGGTGGCCTTCCGCGAGGTGCCCGTTGCCCCCCTCCAGGCCGGCCAGGTTCGCGTCCGTAGCCTCTTCGGCGCCGCCAAACACGGCACCGAGATGGCCATGTACAAGGGATACGCCGGCCCGCGCGGCGGCTATGACGGCGAGTACCGCATCTTCAACCCAGAACGGGAGATGATCCACTACCCAGTGGCCCTCGGCAACATGTGTGTGGGCGAGGTGGTGGAGCTCGGGCCCCAGGTAAGCCGCCTGCAGGCCGGCGACCGGGTCTTCTCGTACGGCTCGCTGCGCCAGGAACACGTGTGGCCCGAAACCGTGCGCCTCCTGCCGGCCGGCGTGCCCTGGCAGGCGGCCGTCTGCCTCGACCCGGCCGATTTTGCCCTGGGGGCGGTGCGCGACGGCCACGTGCGGCTGGGCGACGCGGTGGCCGTCTTCGGCATGGGGGCCATCGGACTGGTGGCCCTGCAGTTGGCCAAGCTGGCCGGCGCCCACCCGGTGATCGCCGTTGATCCCCTGCCCCTGCGCCGCCAGGCCGCCCAGGCCTGCGGCGCCGACCTGGTGCTCGACCCCGCAAGTTGTGACGCCGGCCTGGAGATCAAGAAAGCCACGGCCAAACGCGGCGCCGACGTGTGCATCGAATACAGCGGCCACCACCTGGCCCTGCAGGCGGCGCTGCGCGGGGTGGTCTACAACGGCACCGTGGTGGCCGGGGCCTGGCCGGGGGTGTACCCGGCGGGCCTGGACCTGGGCGCCGAGGCTCATTTCAACCGCCCCCGCATCGTTTTCTCGCGCGCCTGCAGCGAACCCAACCCCGAGTACCCCAACTGGGACGAGGGCCGGCTCTTCGAGGTGGCGTGGCGGCTCCTGCGCGAGGGCCAACTGCACTGCGAGGCCATCGTCAATCCCGTGGTGGCGTTCGACGACTTGCTGGTCGAATACCCCAAGATCGCCACCCACCCCGGCGAGAACGTCAAATTGGGCGTGCGTTTCTAACTTTCAGAAAGCGAGGACTCCACCATGAAGATCGCATTGCAGGAAAGCCTCTTGCCCGGCGACAGCCTGGCCGAAAAACTCGATTTCGCCGAGAGCATCGCCATCGAGGGCCTGGAGGTGGCGGGCCGCGGCTTCGACGCCGACAAGGTCATGCAGTACGAGAAGGCCCTGCAGGGCCGCAATATCCGCCTCACCAGCGTCTGCGGCCAGAACGCCTTCGACTGGCTCGACCCGGACGTCAACAAACGCCGCGCCAGTGTCGAGGAGAGCAAACACATCCTCGACGGCTGCGGGCACCTCAAGGCGGTGGGCCACGTCATGCCGCCCATCTTCGGGCCGCCCCGCCTGCCCGACCTGTGGCCCATCAAGGACGCTATCGCCCTCGAAAAGGATTTGCTGGTAGAGATCACCAAGGAGCTGGCCGCCTATGCCCACCAGCGCGGCACCCTGGTGCTGCTCGAACCCCTCAACCGCTACGAACAGCACCTGCTGCGCCGCCAGGCCGACGGCGTCGAGATCATCCAGCGGGCCGGCGACCCTCCGGGAGTGGCCCTGATCAGCGACTTCTTCCACATGCACATCGAGGAGACCAGCACCCCGGCCACCCTGCGCGAGTGCGACGAGTACGTGGCCCACGTACACATGGCCGACAACACCCGCATGCAGCCAGGCACCGGCGATATCGACTGGAAGGCCGGCCTGCAGGCGCTGAAGGATATCAACTTCACGGGGTACCTGGCCTACGAATGCGGCATCCAGGGCGAGCGGCGCGAGGCCCTGCGCCAATCGGTGGAATTCATCCGGGGGATCATCGCCACCCTCGCTTGAGGGCCCAGAATTGATTTGACTTCTCCTCTGTACGGCGACACATTTCCTCCGAGGGCCGGCGGGGTACGCCCCGCCGGCCCTCGCCCTTATTACCCCCCAAAAGGCGAGCCTCAGCGTGGACCTGTCCAACCCGGAACACTACATCAACCGCGAACTGTCCTGGCTCGATTTCAACGGCCGCGTCCTCGAGGAGGCCCAGGACCTGGGCAATCCCCTGCTGGAGCGGGTCAAGTTCCTGGCCATCGTCGCCAACAATCTTGATGAATTTTTCGAGGTGCGGGTGGCCGGCCTCCAGCAGCTGAACACCGACAACAGCCCGGCCACCGGTCCCGACGGGCTCACCCCCGCCCAGCAACTGCGCCAGATCGCCGACAAGGCCCATTCCCTGGTCCACGCCCAGTACCGCTGCTGGAACGAGCAGTTGCTGCCGGCCCTGGCCGCCGAGCGCATCCACCTGTGGGAGGCCCGCCGGCTCAAAGGCGAACACCTGGCCTTCATCAAGAAATACTGGCACGAAGAGCTGGAGCCCGTCCTCACCCCCATCGTCATCGATCCGGCCCATCCCTTCCCGCGGGTGCTGAACAAGGCGCTCAGCATCGCCGCGCTGCTGCAGCCTGGCCGCGGCCAACCCGTGCTGGGTGTGGTCACTGTGCCCAGGGTCCTGCCCCGCATCCTGAGCCTGCCCCCCCTGAGCGCGGACAGCTACCATTTCGTCTCCCTGGCAGGCATCATCAATTTCCATCTGGGGCAGCTCTTCAACGGCTATCAGGTGCTGGGCTCGGCCCCCTTCCGCGTCACCCGCAACAGCGAGCTCTACGTCAACGAAGAGGAAGCCGATAACCTGCTGGAAGAGATCGCCCAGCAACTGGAGAACCGGCGCAAGGGCGACGCAGTGCGGCTGGAGATCGAAGCCGGCGGCCCCGACCAGGTGGTGGAGTTGCTGCGGGAGGAGTTCGAGCTGGACCCGGAGGACCTGTACCTGGCCGACGGCCCGGTGAACCTCAACCGGGTGATGACCATCTTCAGCGAGGTGAAACGCCCGGACCTCAAATATCCGGCCTTCAGCCCGGTCGAGCGCCACCTGCCCAAGAATCCCGAGTCCTTCTTCAAGGCCCTGCGCCAGCGGGATGTGATGTTGCACCATCCCTATGAATCCTTCTCGACGGTCATCGATTTCATCGACATGGCGGCGGCCGATCCCAAGGTCCTGGCCATCAAACAGACCCTCTACCGCACCGGCGACGACTCGCAGGTGGTCCAGGCCCTGATCCGCGCCGCCGAGCGCAACAAGGAGGTCACGGTGCTGGTCGAGCTGAAGGCCCGCTTCGACGAGGCGTTCAACATCGCCTGGGCCAAACAGCTCGAAGAGAGCGGCGTACACGTGATCTACGGCCTGATGGGCCTCAAGACCCACTGCAAGCTCTCGCTGCTGGTTCGCCGCGACCGGGACTGCCTGCGCCGCTACGCCCATCTGGGCACCGGCAACTACAACCAGAGCACCGCCCGCTTCTACACCGACCTGGGCCTGATCACCGCCCGCGAGGACATCACCTCCGACGTGGCCCAGGTCTTCAATCTGCTCACCGCCCGTTCCAAGGCCCGCGAGTTCGAGAAACTGCTGGTGGCCCCCTCTACCCTGATGGGCGGCCTGTTGCGCCTCATCGAACGCGAACGCCAGCACGCCCTGGCCGGCAAACCCGCCGCCATCATCGCCAAGATGAACGGCCTGATGGACCCCGAGATCATCCGCGCCCTGTACCGGGCCTCGCAGGCCGGGGTGCAGCTCGACCTGATCGTGCGCGGCATCTGCTGTCTGCGCCCCGGCCTGCCGGGTATCAGCGAAAACATCCGGGTGGTCAGCATCATCGGCCGGTACCTGGAACACAGCCGCGCCTACTTCTTCGCCAACGCCGGCCACCAGGAGATCTGGGCCGGCAGCGCCGACTGGATGAACCGCAATCTGCGCGGCCGGGTCGAGGTGATCTTCCCCATCGAAGATCCCAGGCTCAAGGAACGCGCCTTCTGCGAATTGCTCGAGTTGTGCCTGCGCGACCGGGTCAAAGCCCGCGGCCTGAACACCGACGGGACCTACACCCGGCTGCAACCCGCCACCGGCGAGGTGGCCCTCTGCATGCAGGATGCCCTCATGGACATGGCCCTCGGCAAAAAGGTGGTGCTGCCCCCGCTGGCCCCTGCGGCGTCCCGCACTAAGGCCAAAGCCAAAACCAAAGTCAAGACCGCCGCCAAACCTCCCACCCGAAAAAAGAAATAACCCTATGTCACCC
>JADZBP010000054.1 GCA_020852055.1 Candidatus Latescibacterota bacterium | reverse complement strand
GGCCTTCTCGGGGGTGAGGTTGGCGAAGTGCTCGTCGTTCACCATCATCACCGGCCCGTTGCCGCAGTCGGCGAGGCACTCGAAGGTGGAGAGGGTGAAGAGGCCATCCGGGGTGGTCTGGTCGGGGCCGATGCCCAGGCGCTTCTGGATGGCCTGGAGCACCGACTGGCAACCGCCCATCTCGCAGGAGAGGGTGCGGCAGGCCTTGAGGTGGTACTTGCCGCGCGGGGTTTCGGTGAACATCGGATAAAAGCTGACCAATCCCCACACGTCGATGGCCGGGATACCGAGCCGCCCGGCGATCCACTCGACCTGCTCCTGGCCCAGGTGTCCGTAGTGGGCCTGCAGCAGATGCAGCAGCCACAACACCGGCGCCGACTTCTGCTCGGGGGGATAGTGGGTGGTGATCTCGTCGATTTGCCGGCTCAGTGCTGCGGGGACATCCAGCGCCATTTCTATATCCTCATGCGACCCTCAGCGGTCGCATTCTCCCATAACGAAATCGAGGCTGCCCAGAATGGAGATCAGGTCGCCTACCATGTGGCCGATGCTCATCGCCTGCAGGGCCTGCAGGTTGACGAAGGAGGGCCCGCGGATCTTGAGCCGATGCGGGGTGCCCCCGCCCTTGCTGACGATGTAGAAACCCAACTCGCCCTTGGGATTCTCGGCCGAGAAGTAGATCTCCCCCGGCGGGGCGTTGATGCCGGTGGTGACCTGGATGAACTGGTGGATCAGTTCCTCCATCTTGGTCAGCACCGCCTTTTTCTCGGGCAGCACGATCTTGGGGTCATCGACGTTGACCGGTCCATCTGGCAGCTTGTCGACGGCCTGGCGCAGGATGCGCACACTCTGCCGCATCTCCTCCATGCGCACCAGATAGCGGTCGTAGCAATCGCCCACCATACCCACCGGCACCTCGAAATCGTAGTTCTCGTAGCCGCTATAGGGATGGGCCTTGCGGATATCCCATTCGACCCCCGAAGCCCGCAGCACCGGCCCGGTCATGCCCAGGTCGATAGCGTCGGCGCGCGAAAGCACGCCGATATCCTTGGTGCGGGCCAGGAAGATCTTGTTGCGGCTGAGCAGCTTGTCGGTCTCGTCGATGGCGGCGGGGATCTCGTCGAGGAACTGGCGCAGCATCGGCAGGAACTCGGCCGGCATGTCGTGGGCCAGCCCACCGATGCGGGTATAGCTGGTGGTGAAGCGCGCCCCGCTGATACACTCGCAGAGGTTGTAGATCTTCTCGCGCTCCGTGAAGGTATAAAGGAATACCGACATCGCGCCCAGGTCGATGCTCATGGCCCCGATGCCCAGCAGATGGGAGCTGATGCGGGCCAGCTCGGAGCAGATCACCCGGATGGCCTGGCAGCGCGGCGGCACCGTCACCCCCAGCAACTTCTCCACCGCGTAGGCATAGGCCACGTTGTTGGCCAGGGGCGCGAGGTAGTCGAGGCGGTCGGTGTAGGGAATGAACTGGGTGTAGGTCATGTTCTCGGCGATCTTCTCATCCCCCCGGTGCAGATAGCCGATATCCTGCCAGAGATTCGTGATCACCTCGCCGTCCAGCTCGAGGATCACCCGCAGCACCCCGTGGGTGCTGGGATGGGAAGGGCCCATGTTGACCAGCATCTTGTCCCCGCTCAACTCCTCCTCGAAGGCGAGCTGGGCGCGGTATGCCGAGTCGATGATCTCCATTTCACGGTGCGCAGCCATCAGACCGCCTCCCCCTTGTTGGGATGGGCCAGCTTCTCGGCCTGTTCTGCGGGGGTGTCGTACTGGCGCGGCTCGCGGGCCACGGTGCCGCGCTGGCCAGGCCCCGAAAAGAAGGGGCCACCGAGCATGGCCGCCGTCTCGACCCGCCCGGCGCCGTCGGCGGTGGCGGGCAGTTCGGCGGGCAGGCCGGCCAGCGGGAAGTCTTTCCGCAGGGGATGGTGGGGATAACCCTCCCACATCAGGATGCGCTTGAGGTTGGGGTGGCCGGCGAAGCGGATACCGAACATGTCGTAGGCCTCGCGCTCGTGCCAGTCGGCGGTGCGCCAGACCCCGGTGACCGAATCCACCAGCAGGTCTTCTTCGGACAGGTGGACCTTGAGGCGGAGGGAACAGAGGTGGGTGAGCGAGTAGAGGTGGTAGGCGACGGTGAAACGCGGTTCCTCGCCGTAGTTGTCGACCCCGGAGAGGTCGGTGAGCATGTCGAAACCGCAGGTATCCTTGAGATACCGGCAGGCAGCGGCGATCTTTTCCCGGCCCACCACCACGGTCACCTCGCCGCGAAACTCCGCTGCCTCCCCCACCCCTTCGCCCAACTGCTCTTTGAGTTGCTGCGCTGCTGCCTGTGGCGTCATATGCGGCTAGCCCCTCATCCCTGGACCACGATGGGGCCGCGAACCGGGGAGCCGCCCAGACGGGGCTGGTGCCGGTCCTCGCGGAGATCCTCGATCGACTTCTCGTGTTCGATTTGCCGCTGCAGGGCCATCAGCGCCTCGAGCAGCGCCTCGGGGCGCGGCGGGCAACCCGAGATGTACACGTCGACCGGCAGGATGCGGTCGATCCCCTGGACCACGGCGTAACTGCGGTACATGCCTCCGGTGCTGGCGCAGGCGCCCATGGCGATGCACCACTTGGGGTTGGGCATCTGCTCCCAGAGCCGCTTGACCACCCCGGCCATCTTGTAGACGCAGGTGCCGGCGACGATCATCAGATCTGACTGGCGGGGGGAGAAACGCATCACCTCGGCGCCGAAACGGGAGATGTCGAAGCGGCTGGCGCCGGTGGCCATCAGTTCGATGGCGCAACAGGCCAGGCCCATGGGCATGGGCCAGCAGGAGTTCTTGCGCGCCCAGTCGACGGCGCTGTCGAGCCGGGTGACGATGAGGTCGCGGCTCTCAGCTCTCAGATCAACTGCCGTGTTGACAACACTGCTCATAGACCCTTCACTCAGAGGGATTGGCGGAGCGGCGCGGGGCCCAGTTGAGCGCCCCCTTCTTCCATATGTAGAAGTGGCCGACCTCGAGGATGGCGATAAAAAGCAGGGCGCTGCCCAACATCAGCCAGCCGATGCCCCCTTCGGCGGGCGACTTGATCATATCGCGGAACACCGTGGCCCAGCCCACCATGAACACCACCTCAATGTCAAAGAGGATGAAGAGCATGGCCACCAGGTAGAACTTGACGCTGAAGCGGGTATGGGTCTGGGCGTCGGCGGGAATGCCGCACTCGTAGGGAGTGTCCTTGAGGCGGCTGAAAGAGCGTTTTTTGGCCAGCAGCGAGGGGAGGAAGACCACGGCGCTGACAAAGGCCACGGCCACGATCACCAGCAGGCCGATGGGGGCAAATTGCTGCAATTCACCGTTCATGACAATTGGCCGTACTAGGAGGCGAAACTTGAGTTCTTGCCCTGAAATCACTGCTAAGGTTCCTAATATACAAGTGGTGTGCGCGGCGCGCAAAAAAATCCGCGCCAGCGGCGGCCGAATCACCTTTGCCGATTTCATGGGGCTGGTCCTCTATCATCCCGCGGCCGGCTATTATACCCGCGGCCGCCCGGTGATCGGCCCGCAGGGCGACTTTTTCACCAGCCCCAGCGCCTCGCCACTCTTCGGCCGGCTCCTGGCCCGGCAGTTCCTCCGTTTCCGCGAGGAGTTGGGCCATCCCCCGGGTTTTGCGGTGGTCGAACTGGGAGGGCATCGCGGGCAATTGCGCCAGGACGTGTTGAACGAGATGCCCGAACTAAACTATCGGATGGTCGAGGTGGGCGACGCGCTGCCCGAGGGGCTGGTGGGCTGCGTCTTTTCCAACGAGTTCTGGGACGCCCTGCCCGTACACCGGGTGAAGGTCGCCGGGGGGGGTTGGCAGGAGATCTACGTGCGCGAGGACGGCGAGGGCTTCGCCGACGAACTGGGCCCCCTCTCCGATCCGCGGCTTGCAGCGTACCTGGACGGGCTGCCGGTGGCCTGGATGGAGGGGTACGAGACCACCGTCAACCTCCAGGCCCAAGAGTGGATGGCGCGGCTGGGCCGGTCCCTGGAGCGGGGCTTCGTGCTGAGTATCGACTACGGTTTCGAGCGCCCCGAGTACTTCTCGCCCCAGCGGCCCAAGGGCACCCTGCGCTGTTATCACCGCCACACCCTCGGCGACGACTACTACGCCCGCCCGGGGGAGCAGGACCTGACTGCCCACGTGGACTTCACCGCATTGATCGATACCGGCAGGCAGGCGGGCCTGGAGCCGGTGCTCTTCACCGACCAGGGCCGTTATCTGGTGGGCATCGGGGAGGAGGTGTTCCGCGAGATCGCCGAGCGCACCGCCGGCCAGTTCAGCCGCGAGCGCCAGGCCATCCACCAGCTCATCCATCCGGGGCTGATGGGGAGCGCGTTTAAGGTACTCATCCAGAGGAAAGGTTGTTGATCCAGCTCCTTACGCCCCCACGCCCCAACCTGCGCCACGCCCCATACGTTGGGGCGTGGCGGGTGTTGATCCAGAAGAAGGGTTGAGCGCCCCTTCGCCAAAGACCACCGGATAGGTCGTTCCCCGGCTGGAGATGGTCGCCGCCTCCATATAACACACGCTGAAGGCCCGGCGCGGGATGGCGGTGTGGTTGACGTCGGAGCTGTGCAAAAGCCAGTTGTGCCAGAGCACCACCTCCCCGGCCTCCAGCTCCAGCGGCACCGGCCGGGTCTTGGCCAGCAGTTCGGCGGTCTGTTCGGCGGAGAGGAACCCCGAGGGATGATCTGGATTGACCAGGGCCCGATGGGAGCCGGGCACCACCTGCACGCAGCCATTGGCCAGGGTGGCCGGGTCGAGGGCGGTCCAGACGGTGATCAGCGGGTCGCGGTCCAGATCGGTCCACCGGTCCTGATGCCAGACCAGGTGGGTGCCCTTGCCGGCCGGCTTGTTCATGAACATCGCCCGGAAACAGGCGATATCGATCCCCTTCCCGTACACCCGGGCGCAGATATCGGCGAAGAGGGGGTGCTGCAGATAGGCCAGGAAGAGCGGGTCCAACTCCAGATCCTGGATCTTGCGGTACGCCAGGGTGGCCCCCTTGTGGCCCTTGCTCTGGGGGCCTGGCCCTGAATCCTCGCCGGCCACCCGGTCCAGCTGCATCATGATCTGGTCGTAATCCAGTTGGGCCTGCCCGAGCATAATCTCGTCGATGCGCCGGCCCAGGGCCTCGATCTGGACGGGAGGCACCGCCCGTCCCAGGCGAACGAAACCCTGTGTTTCGAATTTGCGCAGTTCGTCCGCACTCAGGCTGGGTGGATGCAGGGTGCTCATGCAGGATTCTCCTGTTGGTGATCTGGATCGGGCAGCCAGACCCGGTGGCCGGCCTGGCCCAGGGTCTCGACGATATGCTCCAGATGGTCCTGGCCGCGGGTCTGCAGCACGAACTCCACCTCCGCCGACTGCAGCGGCAGGCTGGTGAAGGCCCGGCGGTGGTTCACCTCGACGATATTGGCGTCGGCCCCGGCCAGCAGATTGGTGAGCTGCGCCAGGGCGCCGGGCACGTCGCGCACCTCGGCGCGCAGCCGCACCAGCCGCGCCGAGCGCACCAGGCCCCGCTGGATGATGGATGACAGGGGCAGCAAATCGATATTGCCCCCCGAAAGCACCAGCCCTACGTCTTTGCCGCGGAAACGTTCGGGGTAACGCACCACCGCCGCCAGGCCGGCAGCCCCTGCCCCCTCGACCACGGTCTTCTCCACCTCGAGCAGCAGCAGCACCGCCCGTTCGATGTCCTCCTCGTCCACCACCAGGATCTCGTCGACCCGCGCCCGCGCCACCTCCAGGGTGAGTTGGCCGGGGTGTTTGACGGCGATGCCCTCGGCCAGGGAGTACTGCCCGCATTCCACCGGCCGCCCCTGCAACATCTGCAGCATGGCCGGGAAACGGCTGGTCTGCACCCCCACCACCTCGATGCCGGGCTTGAGCCCCTTGGCCGCGGTGGCCACCCCGCTGATCAACCCGCCCCCGCCCACCGGCACCACCAGCACCTCGAGCTCCGGGTGGGCCGCCAGCATCTCCAGGGCTAGGGTGCCCTGGCCGGCCATCACCTCCTCGTCGTCGTAGGGGTGCACCAGCAGCAGTTCGCGTTCGGCGGCCAGTTGCCTGGCGCACTGGCTGGCCTCGTCGAAGTTCTCGCCGTGCAGGATGACCTCGGCGCCGAAATGCCGGGTGCGCTCCACCTTGACGTGCGGGGTGAAGCGCGGCATGACGATCACCGCCGGGATGTTCAGGCGCTGCGCGTGGTAGGCCACGGCCTGGGCGTGGTTGCCGGCCGACATGGCGATCACCCCGCGCTGGCGCTGCGCCGGCGAAAGGCAGTGCAGCCGGGCCAGGGCGCCCCGCTCCTTGAAGGAGGCGGTGAATTGCAGGTTCTCGAATTTGAGCACCACCCTCGCCCCGGTGATCTCGGAGAGGGTCTGCGAAGGGGCGCAGGGGGTCTCGACCACATGGCCCTTGAGCGCCGCGGCCGCGCGGCGCACATCCTCGAGTTCGATCATGGCAGCCGGATGCAGCGGAAGCCGAGGTTGAGGCTGCCGTGGGCGTCGCGGTACGCAGCAGCCATACACCCGGCCTGTTTGGTCCACGCCCCGCCCCGCACCACCCGGAACACGGTATGGGGATGGATGAAGGGTTCGCGCATGCCCAGGTAGATCATCGGCTCTCCCCCCGGATAGGACTCAAAAAGTGAAGTGGTGTACTCCTTGACATTGCCCACCAGGTCGAAGATGCCCTCGGGGGTGGCGCCTTGGGGAAAGCTGCCCACCGGGGTGGTGCCGCCGTAGTGGAAGTCGTAATTGGCCCGCTGCGGGCTGAGGGGCTGGTTGCCCCAGGGATAGTACCGCCCCTCCGGGCCGCGGGCCGCCCGTTCCCACTGCGCCTCGCTGGGCAGGGCTTTGCCATAAAAAGCCGCGTACGCCGCCGCTGCCTCGTAGCCGACGTAGACCACCGGGTATTGCTCGCGACCGGCCACCACCCGGTACTGGTCCCCCTCGCGCACGATGCCGCAGCGCTCCGGAATCCGCATCCAGGTGTTGTAGTGCTGGTGGTGGTCCCCGGCGTTGAGGAAGGCGGCGAACTCGGCCACCCTCACCGGGTACGGGTCCATCCAGAAACCGCCCACCTCCACCTGATGGGCCGGGCTGCGCAGGGCATCGGTGGGATCGGGACCCATGGTGAAGGTGCAGGGCGGCAGCCAGACCATCTCCGGTGTCCGCGCCCTGGGCGGCCGGGGCGCCCGGCGCACCGGGAAACCGCGCTCCAACTCCTGATCCTTGACCGTGCCGGCCACCTGATCGGAGAAGATCACCTTGCCCCACATCTCGGGGTTGTGCAGGTCGCCGGTGTCGGTGGACTGCCAGATCCAGTCCTCGCAGGGGCTTTTGGGCACCATGGCCGGGAAGAGATGGTCGTAGATGTGCAGGTACTGCACGCGGCTGAAGTTCAGCCGCCAGGTATCGCCCCGGCGCACCGGCAGCGACACCCGGCGGTTGCGCTCCCGCAGCGAGGCCAGAGGCCACGACACCTCCACGGTCCAGCCCTCGTCCTCGTCATAATGGTAATTGAGGGTGCCCTGCACCTGCACCACGTGGCGCAGGCCCGTCACGTCGTAGTCGCTGTGTAACGCCGAGGCCCGGTGGTAGTCGGTCTCGTGGAACATGTCCCAGGCGGTGTTGAGCGGGTTGATCTCGAACTCGTAGTACCCTACCCCGTCGGCGGTGGCGTCGAGGAAGATCTCGAAATCGTTGTCGTAGTAGATGACGCAGTCGCGCTTGTGGAGCGTGCCCCAGACGTTCTCCTCCTGGAGCTGGGCGGCGAAGTAGAGGTTGGTGTCGTCGTAGAGCATCTTGAAGCGGGTGGTCTTCCAGGGCTCCGGGGCGTACGGGGCCTGGTGGTCCTGGAAGGGCTGCGACCACTCGGCATCCTGCCAGGCCTTCTCGTTGAGGTGGCCGTCGACGGTGATGGGACCCGAGGCGCGGTAACACACGTAGTGCCTGGGCACGAAGGGCCCCGGCACGCTGTTGAGGGCCGGCGGCCGGGCCAGGTAGGTGGGCGCCGGGGCGTCGTCGCCAAAGGTGCGGTGCCGGCCCCACAGGTAGATGGTGCCGGCACCGTCCTTGGCAGTGGGACAGCACACCCATACCGCTGTCTCGGCGGTGCGCCAGGCGCGCTCGGGCCGGGTGGCCCCGAGTTTCTCGGCCGGCGGGTAGGTCTGCTTCAGCGCGGCCAGGGCCCGTTGCCCCTGCTCGCGCCCCTCATAATCGATGCGCACCCCGTAGAGCAGGGAGTTGCGGAAGGTATAGGTCAGGTGGCTGGCGCGGATGCCGAAGACCTCCCACTGCTCGTCCCGCCGCAGGAAACACGGGGCGGGGAACCCCTGGTCGGACCACTGCCAGGGGACATCCCGCTGCCGGGTGCCCCAGCGCACGCCGCGGAAGCCCTCGCGGGGAATCGAGAAGGTGAGTTCTGCTTCCGGCTCCGCCATGGCCTACTTGATCCAGGTGAAGTCTTCGCCGCGCACCAGGAAGGAGCGCTCGTCCCACTGGCCGGG
>JADZBP010000053.1 GCA_020852055.1 Candidatus Latescibacterota bacterium | reverse complement strand
GGTCCTGCGGGTCGTTAGTGTGACCCGAGCCAAAGCCCAGATGGGCGGGGACCAGGCTCTCGCCCTCGCCGACGATCAGCATCGGGCCCTCCCCCAGCTTCCACGGATAGAGCCCGCCGCTGCGCTGCACCCGGAGCTGTCCATCCGGCTCGACGGCGGTGATCACCGCGGCGATCTCGTCGAGGTGGCTGGCCAGGGCCACTGGTCCCAGCTCGGGCTGGCAGCCGGCGATCTCCACCCACACATTGCCCTGCGGATCGATCCGGGGTGACCCGCCCAGGGCCTCTATGTGCTGCATGACCCGGGCCGCCATGCGCTCCTCGCGGCCCGAGGGAGCGGGGATCTGCAACAATTCGCTCAACAAAAGCAGATGGGGGTCGCGGTCTGGGGCAGGCATCTTTCTCTCCCGGCAGGGTTGCTCCATGGGGGGTTATCCGCTTCTTTAATATCGAGTTTCCCCAGACCATCAACCAGGACCTAGGCCATGGCCGTCACCATACTGCGCACCGTCCGTCCCAGCCCCCAGTGGCAGGACACCCTCATCCGCCTGCAGGCGGGCCAACGGGTGGTCATCGACACCGAGGAGACCTGGTCTCCCGACATGCAGAACCAGATCGTCTGGTGCGGCGCTGACGGGGTGTACAACCTCCAGGCCGGCGAGGGGTATCTGCTGCCGGGGGCCAATGTGGGCGCCCTCATCGCCCGCGTCGGCGAGGGCCGCCCCTTTGCCGTGGGCAGCCGCAGCGATTTCCGCGCCGAGGGCGAGGGCATCCTCTACTTCGCCATGAACGAACACCCCCAGCGCCATTGCCAGGCCGGCAAGCTGCTCTCCCAGGTCATCGTCTTTGGCGATTTCTCCGGCTGACCCGGACGCGGCAGCCGAGTACCTGCGGGGCTTCGTGCCCCAGGTGCTCCCCAGCGCCACCGTCGCCAGCATCTCCCCCCTGACCGGGGAGGTCTGGCTGGTCACCCTTGAGGACAGGCGCCGGCTGGTGGCCAAACACCAGCTCTGGGGTTTCCTGGCCCAGGATCAGCCGCATGACCTGCTCGCCGTCGAGACCGAGGTGCTCGGCCTGCTCGGCCAGGCCGGCTGCCCGGTGCCCCGGGTGCTGGGCAGCGACCCTCGGGCCCAGTTCATCTTCTTCGAGTATTGCGGCAGCCAGACCCTCGAGCAGGCCCACCATCCGGCGTACCTGCCGCAGGTGATCGAGGGCCTGTTGCACATCGAGACGGTGCTGCGCCAGCACCAGGACTCGTTGGGCCGCCGGGTGATGCCTCAGGCCCAGCCCGAAATCCTACTCGAACACTGGGCCGAAGCCACGGCCCGCGCCCGCTTCGGCCTCGAATGGCTGGCCCGCCAGAGCGAGGCCAGCCCCGCAATCCTGGAGCCGGCCAGGCAGGCTCTGGAACAGGTCTGCGCCTTCCTCGCCGCCCGCCCGCCCAGCCTGGGAACCACCGACTACAACCCGCGCAATATCGTCGTCGAACCCGCCCTGGCAACCCTGCGCTTCATCGAGTTCGCCAAGCTCGGCTGGGACTGGACTGAACGCCGCCTGGTGCAGTATACTAATACCTTAAGGTCTGGCTTTGGCTCCCTCTTCGACCAGGATCAGGTGGAGCGCTACGCCGCGCGAACGGATGAAGATGCCGCCCGCGCCCTGGCCTACCACCACCTCGTCTTCTGCCTCAATGCCGCCGCCATGCTGGGCCAGGCCCTCGACGCCCCTGGCGAAAACGCGGCCTTGTTGCGGGCCTGGGCGCCCCTGTCGCCGCGCCTGGGTCAACTGGTCCGGTGCCTGCGCCTGCCCTTGAGCACCGACCTCTGGGCCGTCACGATCAGAAAGGTTTTGGCATGAAGGAAGAACAGACACTCGACTTCAAGCCGCGGGCCCGGGGCCTGGTCATCGGCAACATCCCCTGGCTGGCGCGCGCCACCGACAAGGCCCGGGCCTTTGCCGAGGGCCGCATCGGCGATTACATCTACCCCTGCCCGGCGGACCAGGCCTTTTTGCGCGAGATGCAGCTCTCGGCCGAGGAATTCACCGCGCTGGTGACGGCCTCCGCCGACGACGACGAGGTCATCAAGCGCATGAAGGCGCACCTGGCCCAAAAGGGGAAGTGACCATGGCCGAGTCCGCCCCGGCCACCGAGAAGCGCGAACGGCGGCGCGTCCGCGAACTGGAGGTGGTGGTAGCGCGGGTGCGGCGCGAGACCGCCGACACCACCTCGCTCTTCTTCGCCGCCGACGAGCCTTTCGAGTACGAAGCCGGGCACTTCTGTACCGTCGATCCCCACCAGTTCTCGGTGCTCAAGCACTTCATCGCCCACCTCGAGGATATCAAGGGCAGCAAGGAAAAACCGCGCGCCTACTCCCTCGGATCGGCCCCGCACGAAGAACACGTGGTGATCACTGTCAAGGAGGAGACCTACCAGAGCGGCGAGACCCCCTATCCGCCGGTGCTCTCCCCCCTGCTGGCCCACCATACCCCGGTGGGCACCCGCCTGGTGATCAGCGGCTTCACCGGCGCCTACACCATCCCGCCCGACGCCGTGGGCCGCATCGACCAGGTGGTGCACGTCTGCGCCGGCAGCGGCATCGTGCCCAGCCTCGGCATCATCAAGTCCAGCCTGCACCGGGGCGAACCCTTCCGCCATACCCTGCTCTACAGCAGCAAGACCCGCCAGGACATCATCTACTATCAGGATTTCGAGGAATTGCAGCGCCAGCATCCCGAGCAGATCGAGGTGGTCCACTGCCTCACCCGCGAGGAACCCACCGGGCTGCGCGGCGGCCGCCGCGGCCGGGTCACCAAGGAGTTGCTCGAACAGGTGATTGCCGATCCCGGCCGCGCCCTGGCCTTCACCTGCGGCCCGGGCATCACCCCCCACGAGCGCAAGGTCGCCCGCGACCGGGGCGTCGAACCCACCCCGCGTTTCGTCGAACACATGGTGGCCCTGTTACACGAGGTGGGCCTCGACCGCAAGCAGGTCAAGCAGGAGAGCTGGGGCTAGGTATGAAGCTGATCGTCCAGATCCCCTGCCTCAACGAAGAAGACACCCTGCCCGCCACCGTCAAGGACATCCCCCGGCAGATCGAGGGCATCGACCAGGTCGAGATCCTGGTCATCGACGACGGTTCCACCGACCGCACCAGCGCCGTGGCCCGCGAACTGGGGGTCGATCACGTGGTGCGCTTCCCCCGCAACCGCGGCCTGGGCCACGCCTTCAAGGCCGGCTTCGACACCTGCCTGAAGCTGGGGGCCGACATCATCGTCAACACCGACGGGGACAACCAGTACTTCGGCGGCGACATCGCCCTGCTGGTCAAACCCATCCTCGAGGGCCGCGCCGATCTGGTCATCGGCGACCGCCAGACCGGGGCCATCGGTCACTTCTCGCCCATCAAACGTTTTTTGCAGGGAGCCGGCAGCCGGGTCATCAGTCGTATGGCCGGCATCAAGGTGCCCGACGTGGCCAGCGGTTTCCGCGCCTACAGCCGGCAGGCCGCCATCAGCCTGTCCACCTTCACCAACTTCGACCACACCGCCGAACACGTGGTCAAGGCCGGCCAGGACCGCCTCGCCGTGGTCTGTCTGCCCATCCGCACCAACCCCAAGGCCCGCGAATCCCGCCTCTTCTCCAACATCGGCGAGTTCGTCTTCAAGTCGGGCCTGATCAGCCTGCGCACCTACGCCCGGTACCAGGCCCTGCGCATCTTCGCCCTCTTCGGCACCCTGGCCTTTGCCGGCGGGGTGCTGCTGGGCCTGCGTTTCGTCTACTACTTCCTCTTCACCGACCAGGGCTTTACCCACATCCAGTCCCTGATCCTGGCGGCCATCCTGCTCCTGGCCGGCTTTCAGATGTTCCTCACCGGCATCGTCGCCGACCTGATCGCCACCAACCGCAGCATGCTCGAAGAGACCCTCGCCCGCGTCAAGAAACTCGAACTCGACCAGCAGGACCGGCAGTAGCTCACTTCCCGAAATCCACCTTCGGCGCTTTGGAGATCTCCGCCTCGTTCTCGACCGCAAAGGTCGGCTTGGTGTGGTGGCCGAAGAGCATCGCCGTCAGGTTAGAGGGGAAGCTGCGCACCGCGATGTTGTACTCCTTCACCGCTTCGATGTAGCGCCGCCGGGCCGTGGTGATGCGGTTCTCGGTCCCCTCCAACTGGGTCTGCAGATCCTGGAAGAGCCCGTCGGCCTTGAGCTGGGGGTAGTTCTCGGCCACCACCAGCAGGCGCGAGAGCGCCGAACTCAGGCCCTGCTGGGCCTGCTGGAAACGGGCGAAGGCCGCCTCGTCGTTGATCAACTCCGGGGTGGCGGCGATAGAGCCGGCCCGGGATCGGGCCTGGGCCACCCCCTCCAGCACCTCCTGCTCGTGGGTGGCGTACCCCTTGACCACGCTGACCAGGTTCGGCACCAGGTCGGCGCGGCGCTGGTACTGATTGAGCACCTCGGCCCAGTTGGCCTTGATCTCCTCGTCGAGCACCTGGAGGCGGTTGTAGCCGCAGGCCGACAGGCCGCACAGGGCGATGAGCAGGGGGATGATCCTCCAGTTCTTCACCGATCCTCTCCTCGTTCAGTGTTGTTGTTCGCACCTACCATTTGCCCGAAGCCCCGCCCCCCGAGACACTGCCGCCGCCGCCCGAAAAACCACCCGAGAATCCGCCTGAACTCCGCCCGCTCCCGCCTGACAGAGCCCCCCAGAAAATCGGACCCTGGCCGCCGCGCCGCCCCGACGACCGGCCCGGCGACCAGCGCCGGCCCAACCCGGTGAGCGAGAAGATCAGGCGCAGCACCCCCAGCCCCACGATCAGCAGGCCGGCCAGCCCCAGGCCCAGCCAGATCCCGATCACTCCCCCGACTACCACCCCGAGCACCACCCACACCGGCACCAGCACCAGATAGACCAGCCAGCCGACCAGGCCGGAGGTGAAGAGGGCGGATTTCACCAGCCTGAGAAAGACGAAGAGCCCGACCAGCACCAGCCCCCACCACTCGTCCCCACCCTTGCCGGCGGCACCGCCTTCCCCTGCGGGCGCCTCGGCCGGGTAAACCCCGCCGATGGCCGCCAGGATCGCCCCGGTCCCGTGCAGGATGCCCCCGTCGTAGTCGCCCTCGCGGAAGCGGGGCACGATCTCATTGCGGATGATACGGCCGCAGGTGATGTCGGGCAACGCGCCTTCCAGGCCGCCGCCCACCTCGATGCGCACCTCCCGGTCGTCGCGGGCCACCAGCAGCAACACCCCGTTGTCCTTTTTGGCCTGCCCCGGTTTCCACGCCTCGGCCACCCGCATGCTGAAGCCCTCCAGGTCCTCGCCCTCCAGCGAGGGGATGGTGAGCAGGGTCACCTGGTTGGAGGTGGAATCCTCGTGGGCCTTGAGCAGGGATTCGAGCAGGGTGGCCGTGCTCGGCGAGAGCAGGCCGGCGGTGTCGTTGACCCGGGCCCTCAGGGGCGGCACCTCCAGCGCCGGCACCGCCAGTGGCAGCAGGCACAGGGCCAGTACCAGCAGGGCCTTCATACCTCGCCCTCCCCCCTGGTGCGCGGGGCATTGCCCAGTTCGTCGGTGTCGTCGGCCCGGCGCGCCACCCCGCAGCGCTCCAGCAGCGCCCCGCACTGGGCGATGGCCTCGGTCAACCCCTGAGCGGGCCGGCCCTGGCGCATGCCCTGCAGGATGAGCCGCACCACCCCCTCCCACTCTTCCTGATCCACGCGGGCGTTGATGCCCGCATCCCCCAGCACCCGCACCTCGTGTTCCATCAGACTGACAAAAATCAGGATGCCGGTGCGCTCGCGGGTGGCGAAGACCTCCTCCTCGACAAAGGCCTGCAGGGCCCGCTGCGTGACACGCCGGTCGATCAACTGCTCGCCGGCCAGCAATCGCCGCAGGGAGGGCAGCCACTCGACCAGCAACATGCCCGCTCCCCCGGCCAGCACCACCCCGGTCCCCATCGCCCCCAGGCCCAGGGGAAGCCAGGTGGTGGTGAAGGCGCGCAGGCAGAAAAAGCCGGCGAAGACCAGGAAAGCAGCAATGGCCCCGCCCCGCCAGACCGCCTCCTCGTACTCGTCGGCTTGGGCGACGATGCAGGGCACGATCTCGCCGGAGGTGTGCCCTTCGGCAGCTTTCACCGCCGCCGCGATACGCTCCTGTTCCTCGGCGCTGAACAGGTGTTCGACCTTGCTGGCCATGACTCCTCCACTACTTCCTGAACCGGACCTCCAGCACCTGGTCCGGGACCACCTTGGCCGGCCGCTTCAGCCTCAGACAAGGGCCCTCCTGGGTAAAAGTCACCCCTTTGCCGCCCAGGGTCACCTGGCGCACCGGTCGGTCTGCCAGGAAGGGCAATTCCAGTACCCGCAGGCTCAGCTTGCCCTGTTGCACCACCACCCCGGCGCGGCGCGGCCCCACCTCCAACATACCCCAGCCAGTGCCCAGGCTCCAAAAACATTTAAAGCGCCCCCGAACCAATTGCACCGGGTCGAAGCCCAACAGCCCCTGCACCAGGTCGAAGCGCAGGCCGCTGTACGCGTTGAGCAGGGCGTAGCTGGCCATAGACCGGGCGTAGTTGCTGCCGCATTCGAACTCGTTCCAGGGGTTGCGCCGCTCCCCGTCGTAGCGCTGGCGGATGGCCGCCACTGCTCTGGCGCCCTCCTTCACCAGGCCGCTCTGGGTCATCTGGATGGCCGCCGCGTATTCGAAGCCGTTCATGGTCTCCTGGGCGTAGGTCAGGGGGATCATCGGCTTGGGCCGGCCAGCCGGCCATTCACAGATCACCAGGCCGCCCTCGTCGTTGAGGGCGTAGATCCGGCAGGGATTGTAGTGGTCGCGCAGGGGTTGCTTGAAGTTGTACCTGAATATCGAACGCAGGGCCTTGCGGGTCTGCCCCGGATCGAAGATCTCACCCAGCCCGTAGAGGTTGGCGTGCCACTGGGCCAGCACCTGATCCAGGCCGCAACCCTCTCCCACCTGGTACTTCAATTCCCGGTGTTCCTCGCTCCAGTACGCGCCTTCGGCCCCGAAGCGGGCCGCGGCCTGGCGGTCGCCCAGGTCCAACTGCTGCTGGTAGTACTGGCCGTTGAACAGGTGCTGGTCGGTCCAGGCCTTGCCGCGGGCGAAGATCTCCAGATAGTGGCGGGCGGCCTCCTCCTCGCCGAGAAAGGCGGCCATCTCCGCCCCGGCCTTGAGCGCCCCCAGGTAGAAACCGTTGAGCCAGGCGTTGGGGCCAAACAACTCCATATCGAGGGTGTGATGCTGCCGGCCCTGCAGCACCCCGGTCTGCTCGGGGTCCCACTGGTCCTCGTTGGCCGGCGACCAGGCGAATTCGAGGGAGCGCCGCACCAGGGGCCACAGCGAGCGCAGCCACTGGCTGTCCCCCGAGATCTTCCAGTCCCGGTACACCTTGAGCACCCCGCCGAACTGCCCGTCGGCGCAGGGCCGGAACTTGGAGGCCTCCACCCCCAGGGGCAGTTGCAGGCGGAAGGGCATGCCGCCGTCCTCGCGCAGGTTGTGGTGATAGTCGGCCTCGCGCATGGAGCGCTCGAGCTGGGGAAAGAGGAAGGCCAGGGCCTGGGCGTAGTTCCACACGTGGGTGCAGGAGCCCTCGCAGCAGCCGGTGTTGGCATGGCAGCCCTCCCAGCCGTAGAAGGTGCCGTCCTCCAGGCGCATCACGGTTGGGCTCTTGAGGATGGAGAGGTTGGCCGAGACCGCGTCGAGGGCGGCCGGCGGCAGGTCCGAGCTGAAGAGCGCGTCCTTGAACTGCGCGGTTTTTGCGTACAGCGAATCCCAGTTTTTCAGCCCGTAGCGGGCGCTGGCCCGCGCGTCGGCGAAGAGGGTTGCATAGTAATTTTTCCAGGTGGCCGACACCCCGCACTCGGCGGCGCACTCGCCGGCCTTGGGGTTCCAGTAGTTCTGGCAGTTGGGGAAGTTCCACGAGATAATGAAACGCACCCGGCCGCGCTGCCCTGCCTTGAGTTCCAGGTGGGCCGCCAGGCTGGCGTGGTTGCCCTCACCGGCCTGGTCGGGCGCATAGTCGCGCCCCTTGAGCCGGCCGGCCCGGGTGAAGTCGCGCCAGAACACCTCCAGGCTGTCGAACCAGGCCCCCCGGTACCAGTAGCGCTGGCAGCTGGTCTGGGCCGCGTCGGTGGCCAGGCACAGATCCCCCGCCTCTGGCTCGCCGCCGCAGAAGGCGTCGGAGCGCAGATGGAGCAGCGAGAGGCCGCCGGAGCGTTGCAGCTGGTGGAGATTGTTCTTGGGCAGGGGATTCTTCAGCGTGCCGCACAGGGTGTAGCGCAGCGGGCGGCGGGTGGTGTTCTCCACCTCGAACTCGAAGAAGGCCGCCGGGATGCCCGAGTTTTTGTCGTCCAGGGGGATGAAGGGATTGAAGGCCCGCAACCGCACCTGGCCGGGGAATTTGGGCTCGACGAAACGCAGTTCAGCCAAGGGATATTCGCCGCGGAACTCGACCTGGCGATAATGGGGCAGCCCGGTCAGATAATCGCGCGAGGGGCCCCAGCCGAAGGAGGACCACATGGCTTTGCCCAGCTCGCCGCTGTAGGGGGGCTGCAGGTCGCCGTTGAGCACCCGCGCCTCCAGCACTTCGTCGCCATCCTCGGCGCGGATGGCGAAATGGGTAAAACCGTTGGTACTGCCTTTGTTGGGTTTGTTGAAAATCTCCCAGTCGATCAGCCGGCCGTTGCCGGCCAGGCCTATACAACCCGTGCCGATGCCCCCCAGGGGAAAGGAGATCTCCCGGGTCCGCGCGCCGCGATACAGAAAGTAGTCCACCATTCCCTCCGCTCTCCGGTTGACATGGCCCCTGCCGCTGCCGTATCAATAGGACCCATGTATTGCTGGTTGCGCTCTCTCTGCTTCTTTCTGCTGGCCGGCTGCGGCCTGTTGAACCCCGCCTCGTCCGAATACGGGCTGGTGCCCCTGGCCCCTTTCCGCTACGCCGTGCAGGAGGACAATCATTCCCTGCTGGAACTGGAGGTGCTCAAGTGGCCCCAGGGCCGCCGGGCCGCGGTTTCCATCACCTACGACGCCCCCTTTGGCACCAACCCGGGCCACCACCTGGCCACCGACGCCGTGCTGGCCCGGGGTCTGACCATGGACATCGAGATGGTGACTGCCATCTTTCAGGAGCCCAAGAACCGCCATCTACTGGAAGATATCCAAAACCAGCTGGTGCCGCGGGGCATCCACTTCTTCGGCCATGGGCACCGGCATATCAACCACGACTCCCTCAGCTACGAGGAGAATCTGGATGATTTCGGGCGCTGTTTCGAGCTGATGACTGAATGGGGCCTGCGGCCCCGGGCCTACGCCTACCCGGGCAGTGCCGGCCGCCTGGCTACGACCCAGCAGGCCAACCATGACGCCGGCTTCGTGTGTGCGCGGGGCATGTCGGTCACACCCGCCGAATACAGCATCTGCCCGGACGACACCACCGCCCCGGCCAACTGGTATTACCTGCCCTCAGTGGTCGTGTCCCAGGGCGAATCGGCCAGCTACGTCAACAGCTACGAGGAACTCGAACCCATCCTCGCCGAGGCCCTCCAGCGCCGGGCCTGGGTGATCCTCATGCACCATGCCGTGGGCATCCCCGAGGGCTGGGGTTACTTCCCGCTCGCCGAATTCGAGCGAGAACTCGACTTCCTGGCCGGCCACGACTTCTGGAGTGGCAATATGGACATGACCGCCCTCTATATCAAGGAGCGCAACGCCTTTGCGCCACGGCTGCAGCGCGTCGGCAAAAAACAGGGCCACCGCGAGTTTTCCCTGGTCCTGGCCGACGGGCTGGACAACACCACCTACGATCAACCTCTCACCTTTGAACTGCGTTTCGACACCCGCCTGAAAGGGGATTCCCTGCACGTGGAACCAGCCATCGCCGGCCGGAGCGATTTTCCGCTGATCGAGCGCGCCCTGCGCCTCGAGGCCGTGCCCGACGAACAAGCCTACCTGCTGAGCCTGCGCTGAGGTGCGAACCACCCCCATGATCCGCAATATGCTGCTTTTCCTGATGCTTTTCGCCCTCAGCTGCGGCGAGGACCGGCCAGCGCCTAACACCCCGGCTCCCAATCTGCCCTACACCGTCGAGGAAAGCGCCGATGGCGTGACCTGCACCTTCCCCGACTATCACATCGCCTTGCAGTACGGCGAACCCTTCGGCATCGTCTCCCTGCGCCTCAAGGGCCAGCCCTG
Source organism: Candidatus Latescibacterota bacterium (assembly GCA_020852055.1). Classification (GTDB taxonomy): domain Bacteria; phylum Latescibacterota; class UBA2968; order UBA8231; family UBA8231; genus SICG01. The sequence continues at coordinate 44,819 of JADZBP010000053.1, read as the reverse complement.
GGATTTTGTCCATCCCCAATTGCCAGCCGGGGACTGGGAGTGGTTCTGGTTTCAGGAGGAGGGCCGGACCGACACCGCCAAGGTAAAACTGCTCCAGCCCCGGTGGGATGCCCCGCAGATCGAGACCAGCCCGGAAGAGGTGGTGCTGCGCTTCCGCCGCGCAGAGGTGCTGCGCCCCGGCATCACCCTGCGGGTCGAGTACCACCTGCGCGCCGCCGAACCGGCCCTCGTTGCCGAGTACTCCATCGACAACGGCTCCTCCCTGACGCTGAAGAACCCCTATGTAATGGTGGGATTTCCGGGATTTACCGATCACGCCTGGATCAATACGGTGGCCAACCCCCGCAGCCTGCGCCAACCATTGCCGCCGTACACCAATTTCCTCGACGAGGCCAAAGCCAAAGGCCTGGCTGAGTACCCGCTGCTGCGCGATGACACCGCCCTGGCCGAGGGCCGCCAGCTCAAAGGCATGGTCGGCATCTCCGTCCTGGGAACCACCTATCTGCTCGAAGCCACCCATCTGCCCACACCCGGCCTGCGGCAGATCTTCTCCGCCCATGTCAACAAGCCCGGATACCTGACCAGTCACCTCTATGTGTCGATGGCAGACCTGGCCCCCGGCGCCAGTCGCTCCCTTGCCGTGCAATACGAACTGATCAGACTCTGAGGGTTCAGTTGGGGTCTTTGATCTTGTAGCCTTCCGCGTACAGGTACCCCCACTGATCGGGCGGGCTGATCTGGGTAAAGCCACCGTACTTCCCGTCCTTGTTGCCCAGGTCCAGCAGCAGTTTCCACCGCCGGCCATCCCCCACCCACAGCGAGGGCCGGTGGGTCTGCTCCGCGTATTTCACCATCGGCGCGTAGATCAACCCGCTGCGGCCCCGGACCATATCGTAGACACTGCCCCCGTAGTTCCCCTCGCGGTTGGCCTGGAGGGTCTTCTGGTAGGTCTGCGTCCGCCGGTCGTACCAGGTCAGGGTCCCCTCGTAGGTGTCTTCCCCCCAGCAGATGCCCTCCTCGGTGAACACCACACTGGTGGCCTGTGAAGCGCGTTGCCAGAACCAGCGCCCGCTCCCGCCTGGCCACAGATAGGTGGCTCCGTGGGCGCCGTCGCCGTTGGTCACCCACAGGTCGCCGGTGTACGGATCGACAGCCACCCGGTGGATATGCACCCCGTCGAGATCGGGCGCCTGGAAGGCCACCGTCCAGGTCTGGCCCTGGTCGGTCGACTTCCACACCTTCTTGGAGCGCCCCCGTTCCCGCGGGCCGTATTCGCCCATATAGAGGGTGTTGTATTGGTCGGAAGCGAAGGACCACCACAGGGCACAACTGGCCGTTAAGGTTTTGACCCGTACGAAACTGCGGCCCTGGTCGGTGGAGCGGTAGATCCGGCAGGGGGTGTCCGGGCTCCAGCGGTCGTGGTCGGTGGAGACGAAGAGGCAGCCGTTGGCGAGGAAGTGCAGGCCCTGGATTGGCTCGGCAAAGGTGTACACCGCTTCGACGGCGTTGCCCCGATCGACGATGCGGTAGAGCGTCTTGTCCGCCGCGCCATAGGCCTGTCCCGCCGGATCGACGGCAAAGAATCCTAGCCGGTACGAGACCCGGCGGACCTCGACGGCTGGCAGCGCGCGCGCGGTATCGGCAAGGGCCTTGGCTGCCGGCTCGGGAACCGGCAACGGCGCCCCTTCCTCCGGTCCGACCGGCCGATTGGCCGGTTCACAACCCAGGTTCCAGACCAGCAGCATCACCACCAGACCAGACCAGCAGTCCAGCAGTCTGGCCCGTCGTACAGGGACAGGGTTCACAGGACCTCGACACCGTGATGGGCAGCGAAGCGCACACCGGAGCGAGGGCCATTTTACACCTTTTTTCGTGTACTTGTCAAGGAATAATAATCTTGACAGCACCGCGTCGATGCCTATTTTTATTCAAAAAAAGGAATAAATATTCAAGGAGAGCCATGACCAAGCCCCGGATCTACATCGACGGCCAGGAGGGCACCACCGGCCTGCGCCTCCGCCAGATGCTCGAGCAGCGCCAGGATCTCGAACTGCTGCTCATCCCCGCCGAGGAACGCAAGAACCCCAAGAAACGCGCCGAGTTCCTCGCCGCCGCCGACCTGGCCATCCTCTGTTTGCCCGACGAAGCCGCCGCCGAGGCCCTCGAACTGGCCGGCGCCTCGCGCGCCCGGATCATCGATACCAGCACCGCCCGCCGCGTCCACCCCGACTGGGTCTACGGCCTGCCGGAGATCAGCCCAGAACACCGGGAGACCATCCGCCAGGCGCCCAGGGTGGCCAACTGCGGCTGTTACCCGGTCAGCTTCATCCTCGCCCTGCGGCCCCTGATCCAGGCCGGCCTGCTCGACCCGCAGGCCCCGTACACCCTCAACGCGGTCTCGGGGTACTCGGGGGGCGGCCGCAAGATGATCGAGGCCTATGAGCAGGCTCCCCGCTCGCCGCGCCCGGCCGACGCCGCCCTGCCTCTGTGCCTCTACAGCCTGGACGGCGGTCACAAACACCTGGCCGAGATGCACCACTTCAGCCAGGTGGCCAATCCGCCCCTCTTTGTGCCCTCGGTGGCCCAGGCCTACTGCGGCATGCTGGTGAGTATGCCCCTGCCCGCCGGCCATTTCGCCCAAGCCGGCATCGGCCCACAGCAGGTGTGGGAGGTCTGGCAGGCCGCGTACGCCGACTGCCCCTTCGTGCGGCCGGTGCCGCCCGACAAAAACGCCACCCAACTGCGCGAGGGCAAATTCCTCGATCTGGAGGGCTGCAACTTCACCAACCGGGTCGAACTCTACGCCTTCGGCAAGCCGGACCAGGGCCTGGTGCTGGTGGGCCGCCTCGACAACCTGGGCAAAGGCGCCTCCGGCAACGCGGTGCAGTGTATGAATCTGATGCTGGGCTTCAAGGAGACCACCGGCCTGAGCGCCTGAGATGCTGGTCGATACCCACTGCCATCTCGATCAACTACCCGACCCCGCCACCACCCTCGCCGAGGCCGCCGCCCAGGGCATAACCCAGGTGGTGGCCGTCAGCGAAAGCGCCGACTCCATGCCCTCGGTGCTCGCCCTCGCCCTCGCCCACCCCGGCACGGTAGTGGCCGGCCTGGGCCTGCACCCGGCCTGGATCAGCCAGCAACCCCCCGAAGCGGTGGCAGCCGGCCTCGAATTCCTGGCCGCACACCTGCCACAGGCCCGGGTGCTGGGCGAGGTGGGGCTGGATCACCAATGGGCCACCACGCCCGAGGAACAAGCCTTCCAGGAAGAGGTCCTCGCCCGCCAGCTGGCCCTGGCCGCCGCCGCCGGCAAACCGATCAACCTCCACTCCCGCCGCTGCCCCCGCCAGGTCATGGAGCGGGCCATCGCTTTTTCCCGACAGACCGGTCTGGGCGCCCAGCTCCACTGGTTCACCCACTCGCGCAAGCTGATCCACCAGTGCAACGAGGCCGGCGTCTACGTCTCCGTTGGCCCCATGGTCCTGGCCGACCCGCAGACCCAGGAGGTGGCCCTGGCCATCGCCGACGAGCTGCTGCTGCTCGAAACCGACACCCCCGTGCCCATCTCCGGCCAGCCCAACCACCCCGCCCGCACCCGCGCTGTGGCCGAAAAGCTCGCCGCCCTCAAAGGCCTTTCCCTCGAAGACCTGGCCGCCCTCACCACCGCCAACTTCCGGCGCTATCTCGGCGTCAACTAGCCCCTTCCTCCCCGCGCCCCGTACCCCTATATTTTATAGTCTCCCAATTTTCCACGTCCACGCGAGGAATCCTGACCACATGCGATCCATCTGTGTAATGGGGACCGGCTACGTCGGTCTGGTCACCGGGGCCTGTCTCTCCGACTTTGGCAACGCCGTCACCTGTGTCGATATCGATGCCCAGCGCATCGCCCGCCTCAAGGCCGGCGAGGTGCCCATCTACGAACCGGGCCTCGAGGAGATGATGACCCGCAATATCGGGCGCGGCCGCCTCAGCTTCTCCACCGAGATCCCCTTTGCCATCAAGGCCTCCCAGCTCATCTTCATCGCCGTGGGCACCCCCTCCATGCCCGACGGGGATGTGGACATGTCTTACGTGTTCGAGGCGGCCCGCACCATCGGCCGCTACATGGAAGACTACAAGATCATCGTCAACAAAAGCACCGTGCCGGTGGGCACCGGGGTACAGGTGGCCGAGCTGATCCGTCAGACCCAGCCGGGGGTCGATTTCGACATCGTCTCCAACCCCGAGTTCCTGCGCGAAGGCTCGGCCATCGACGACTTCATGCACCCCGACCGCCTGGTCATCGGCGCCGGCAACCAGCGCTCCCTCGAAGCCGTGGTCGACGTGTACCGCCCCCTCTACCAGAACGACATCCCCATGGTGCTCACCGACGTCGAGAGCGCCGAGATGATCAAGTACGCGGCCAACGCCCTGCTGGCCACCAAGATCTCCTTCATCAACGAGATTGCCAATATCTGCGAGGCGTACGGCGCCGACGTCACCGCCGTGGCCCGCGGCATGGGCCTGGACCAGCGCATCGGCCCGCGCAACCTCAGCGCCGGGGCCGGGTACGGCGGCAGTTGTTTCCCCAAGGACGTGGCCGGCCTGGCCGCCATCGCCCGCAAGGGCCAGGTGGACTCGCCGCTGATCCAGTCCATCAACCCCAGCAACGGCCACCAGCGCCGGCGCATGATCGCCAAGCTGCGCGAGCTGGTGGGGCCCTTCTCCGGCCGCACCATCTGCCTGCTGGGCCTCTCCTTCAAGCCCGACACCGACGACCTGCGCGAAGCCCCGGCCCTGGAGATGATCGAGACCCTGCAGGCCGAGGGCGCCACGGTCCGGGCCTACGACCCGGCGTCGATGGAGAAAGCGCAGCAGCTCTACCCGAACCTGGTCTGCTGCGAGAGCCCGTACCGCGCCGCCGAAGGGGCCGACGCCCTGGTGCTGATGACCGAATGGAACGAATTCCGCAACATCGACCTGGCGGTGTTACACAGCGCCCTCAAGGCCCCCAGGATGCTCGACTGCCGCAATCTCTACCACCCGCGCCAGATGCAGGAGATGGGTTTCGAATATCTCAGCGTCGGCCGCCCGCCGCGCCGGCCCGGCCAGGAGACCCCGGAGAAGACCTCCGACTGGCTCCTGGGCGGCTACATGCTGCGGCGCTGACCACCTTGCACCCCGTGAAACAGGAGGAAGTATGACACCGAGGTACCGGCCCTTGCTGGCGGCCCTGAGCCTGCTGGCGGCCAGCGCCCTGCCCCTTTTAGCCCAGTCCCAGAACGAATTGGAGGACCTGGTCGACCAGGCGCAGGCGGAGGAGGAAAAACTCCAGCAGCTGCCCGGGGCCGACGCCGCGTCGATGGGCAAGGAGATCCTTTCCGGCCGCGGCCGCCTGCCCAAGGGCGAGGAGGTCGAGCGCCTGCGCATCAGCCAGGACCAGGAGGTCGATCCCCACAACTATCTGGTCGGCCCCGGCGATGTGTTCGAACTCTACATCTGGGGCGAATGGAACCGCTCCTACCTGGTGCAGGTGGACCCCGAGGGCAACGCCATCGTGCCCACGGTGGGCAGCTTTGCCGTCGCTTCCCAGACCCTCGCCCAGGCTAAGGAAGAGATCCTGACCCGGACGCGCGGCAAGTACCCCCGGGTGGACATCACCCTCACCCTGACCAGCATGCGTTACTTCACCGTGTACCTGACCGGCGCGGTGGTGGACGAGGGCAGCTTCGTCGCCCATCCCAATACCCGCGTCGCCGAGCTGATCGAGCGGGGCGGCGGTTTCATCGACGACCTCAAGGGCACCATCGAGGAAACCGTCTCCGGCAAGAAGATCACCCGCGAGCGCCAGTTGCAGCCCCAGCCCACGGCCCGCCGCTCCATCCAGCTCATCCACCGCGACGGCGCCCAGGAGACGGTGGACCTGGAGCTCTTCCGCTCCACCGGCGAGGTGCGCTACAACCCCTACGTGCGTATGGGCGACGTGGTCCATGTGCAGTACCGCCAGCAGGACATCTTCGTCTATGGCTCGGTGAACAAGGAAGGGGTGCAGGAGTATCGCCCCGGCGACACCGTGGGCACCCTGCTCTCGCTGGCCGGGGGCGTCAGCGGCAACGCGCCGCTGGAGGTGGCCGAGATCTGGCGCTTCCAGGCCGACGGCCGCACCACCACCATCATCCCGCTGATCACCGCCGAGGATGTGGCCCGCCAGGTGCGGGCCGCCGACATCGCCGCAGTGCCCCTGGAACCCAAGGACATGCTCTTCGTCCGCAGCCGCTCCGACTGGCAGCAGACCCCCACCGTGTACGTGCAGGGAGAGGTCAAGTACCGCGGCCGCTACCGCATCATCCTGGGCCAGACCCGGATACGCGACATCATCGAGCAGGCCGGCGGCTTCACCGAACGCGCCTCCCTGGCCGAGGCCCGGCTGCTGCGCGCCAAGGCGCGGGCCGCCAAGGACCCCGAATACGAGCGTCTGTTGCTGCTGCAAACCGTCAGCGGTCTGGCCGACATGAGCCCGGAGGACAAAGCCTACCTCAAAACCAAAGGCCGCGAGGAGAAGGGCCGGCTGGCCGTCGACTTCCAGCGCCTTTTCGAAAAAGACGATCAGGTCCAGAACGTGCTACTCGAAGGCGGCGACGTGGTCTTCGTTCCCGAGCGGCGGCGCACCGTCAGCCTCAGCGGCCAGATGAAGAAACCCGGGCTGGTCGACTTTGCCGAGGGCCGGCGGGCCTCCTTTTACCTGGAGCAGGCCGGCGGCTTTTCCTGGAATGCCGACAAGGGCGCCGCCCGTCTGATCCGCGCCCGCACCGGTGAACGAGAACAGTTCAACAAAAACCTCTTAGTCGAGGCCGGCGACGAGATCTGGGTCCCCGAAAAGGAATACCGCAACTGGTGGTCCTTTGCCCAATCCACCATGCGCACCGTGTCCGAAACCCTGACCTTGATCCTTCTGGTCCGCGCCATCTAACCCGAGGAACCCGGTACATGAACGAAAAACAGGTCGATGTGCTCGATCTGCTGGCTGCCCTCAACGCCGGCAAGCGCCTGATCCTGGGCGGCACCTTCCTGCTCTGCCTGGTGGCCGCCGGCGTGAGCTTGCTGCTGCCCAACGAATACGAGGCCCAGGTCCAGTTGCTGCCCCCCAAGGAACAGAAACAGGGGTTTGGCTTCTCCGACCTGCTCTCGGCCCTGCCCATCCCCTCGCTGCGCCTGGGCGAGAAGGGCACCCCGGCCGATATCTTCATCGCCACGCTCAAGAGCGAGACCATGCGGCGGCAGATGATCGAGGACTTCAAGCTGATGCAGGTCTACGAGGCCGAGACCATGACCGAGGCCCTCGAGACCCTCAAGCAGCAGACGATCATCGGCAAGAGCGAGGAGGGCACCATCCTGATCTCGGTCTATGACCAGAGCCCGCAGCGGGCCGCCGACATGGCCAACCACTACCTGACCCTGCTGGACAACACCAACCGCCGGCTCTCCCACGAGGCGGCCCAGGACCGCTATGACTTCATCTCCGGTCTGCTGGCCAGCGAGAGCGGCAAACTCGACAGCTTTATGAGTGAGTTGAAGGATTTCCAGTCCCTGCACAACGCCATCTCCATCGAGGACCAGGCGCGGGCGGTGATCCGCGCCGCCTCGCAGATGCAGTTGGCCACCATGGAACTGGAGATCAACCGCAAGAGCCTGCTGGCCTCGGGTTTCTCCTCCGACCATCCCGAGGTGCAGAAACTGGACCAGGAACGCATTCTGCGTCAGCAGGCCCTGGCCCTGCTGCGCGACGGCCCCAGCAGCGAGAGCAGCACCGGCGGCCTCAGCCTGCACATGGATGAAAACCTCTTCCTGCCCCTGCGCGATATCCCCCAGGTGGCCCAGGATTACGCCAAGATCGAGAAGAATGTGCTGGTGCAGACGGCCTTGATGAAGATGCTGCTGGAGCAGAAGGCCGAGGCCCTCATCGAGGCCAGCAACACCACCTCCACGGTGCAGGCCCTCGACCCGGCTATCGCCCCGGAGAAGAAAGCCAAACCCCAGCGCTCGCTGATCGTCTTCGTCACCGCCATCCTCGGTCTCTTCGCCACCTCCTGCTATGTGCTGGGCGCCGGCTACGTGCGCCTCTTGCGGGACCAGTGGCAGGCCGAGCGCCGCGCCTAGGAGACCCATGGAAATCCAGGTCCGCGTCACCAAACCCGCCCAGGTCGCCCTGCCGGCCTACCAGACCCCCGCCAGTGCCGGCATGGATCTGCGGGCGGCCATCGACGCCCCACTGATGCTGGAGGCCGGAGGCCGCAGTCTGATCCCCACCGGCCTGCGCCTGGAGATCCCGCCCGGATACGAAGGCCAGGTGCGGCCCCGCAGCGGCCTGGCCCTCAAGCGGGGCCTGACGGTGCTCAACTCGCCGGGCACCATCGACGCCGATTACCGCGGCGAGGTGGGGGTGATTCTGATCAACCTGTCCCGCGAGGCCCAGCGCATCGAGCCGGGAGAGCGTATCGCCCAACTGGTCTTCGCCCCGGTCGCCCGGGCGATCCTGGTTGAGGTCGAAAACCTGGCCGAATCGGAGCGGGGCGCCGGCGGGTTCGGTTCCACCGGGGTGAAATAGCCTAGCGGGAGAGTCTCGGATGAGAAGTGCCTGTATTGCCCTGGCCCTGATCGGGCTGATGGCCACTGCCGCCCTGGCGGCCGATGTGGGCGGTTTTGTGCGCGACAAAGCCAGCGGTGAAAGCCTGCCCTTCGTCAACGTGTACCTGAAGGGCGAAAGCCGCGGCACCACCACCAACGAGAGCGGCTACTACGCCCTGGCCAACCTGCCGCCCGGCAGCCACACCCTGGTGGCGTCGCTGGTGGGGTACCGCACCTATGAAAAACAGGTCCTGGTGGAGGAGAAAAACCTGGTGGTCAATATCCGCCTCCAGGAGGAATCCATCCAACTGGAGACCACCACCGTCGAGGCCAAACGGGACGAGGTCGAGAGTTACGACATCAGCCCCGGCCGCACCACCCTGCAGGTCAAGGAACTCAAGACCGCCCCGGCCGCCATCGAGGCCGACCCCATCCGCACCATCCAGACCCTGCCCGGCGTCAGCGCCCTCTCCGACTTCTCGGTGGGCCTGTACGTGCGCGGCGGCACCCCCGACCAGAACCTGGTCCTGCTCGACGGCACCGACGTGTACAACGCCTCCCATCTCTTCGGGCTCTTCAGCACCTTCCCCGCCGACGCGGCCAAGAGCACCGAACTCCTGCGCGGCGGGTACCCGGCCAAGTACGGCGACCGCCTCTCGGCGGTGCTCAACGTGCTCACCGACGAGGGCAACAAGGAGGAGTTCAAGGCGCTGGGCGGGGTCAGCCTGCTGGCCTCCCGCCTCACCCTGCAGGGCCCGGTGGCCAAGGGTTCGTGGCTGCTTTCGGGCCGGCGCACCCACCTCGATCCGGTGATCGGCCTGGCCAAGGACGCGCTCGACGCCAAGAAGTTCGCCTACAATTTCTACGACCTGCAGGGCAAGACCCACCAGGTCTTCTCCCACGACGACCAATTCACCCTGGCCGGGTACGCCGGGCAGGATGGGCTACAATATCGCTTCGACGAGTTCGACATCGACCTGACCTGGGGCAACCGCACCTTCAGCTCCAAGTGGACCCACGTCTTCGACAGCAACCTCTTCGGCAACTTCCTGGTCACCGGAAGCCGCTTCAAGGCCCATACCCGCTTCAATTCCGAAGACGTCGAACTCTTCGAGTTCAACCGTCTCACCGACCTGTCGCTCAAAGGCGACCTCAACTACTTCCCCACCGGCAACCATGCGGTGGAGCTGGGCTTCCTGCTCAAACGCATGGCCGTGAACTACCATTTCGGCGAAGCCGACCAGCGCTGGATCGACGTCGATACCAAGGGCTATCACCACGCCGTGTACCTGCAAGATAACTGGTCGCTGACCCGCCGTCTCACCCTGCAGCCAGGGTTGCGCTTCAGCTATTTCACCGAAGGCAGCTACTCGGGCACGGCGCCGCGCCTGGCCGCCCGCTACCAACTGGGGGTGGACACCTTTGTCAAAGGCGCGGTGGGCCGCTACCACCAGTACCTCTTCCGGCTGGCCCGCGAGTTTCAGGGCATCTCCATCCTCTCCAATATCTGGACCATGGCCGACTCCACCGCCGACCCCAGCGAGGCCCTGCACTACATCGTCGGGGCCGAAACCCGCTGGCAGGGCATCGACGTGGACGCCGAGGCCTATTACAAGGACTACACCGGCCTCTACGAGATCAACTACAACAACCAGACCTCCACCCGCATGGCCGATGTGTTGCGCCGGGGGGACGGACGCGCCTACGGCTTCGACCTGCTGCTCAAACGGCGCGAGGGCCGGCACACCGGCTGGCTCTCCTTTTCCACCGGCCTGAGCGAGCGCACCATCGACGGCCTCAACCTCGACGACCAGGGCCGGGAACAACCCTACAAATCCAAGTTCGACCGGCGCTTTTCCGTCGACCTGATCCACTCCTGGCGCTTCCGCAAGAAGTGGACCCTCAACACTGCCGTGGCCTACGCCTCGGGCCAGCCCTACACTCAGGTCCTGGGCCGCGGTGAGCTGACCTTGCCGGCCGACGACCTGCGCTTCGAGGTGCAGGACAAGGGACCGCTCAACGGCGTGCGCCTGCCCGCCTACCAGCGCCTCGACATGGGGGTCGAACGCCAGTTCAATTTCCGCTCCTGGGACATGAAGCTCTTCTTCCAGGTGGTCAACCTCACCAACCACAAGAACATCTTCAATTACTTCTGGAGCGAGGGCAAACCCGAGAAAAGGCAGCCGGCCAAACGCCGCGAGATCCCCATGCTGCCGCTTTTGCCCAGCTTCGGGATCGACTTCAATTTCTAGGAGGAAGCCCAGATGATTCCCTACCTGCTCTTCCTGGCGCTGCTGGCCCTGGGCTGCAGCAACCCCACCGAGATCGAGAATCCGCCGGCCACCCTGCTGGTCCAGTCCTACCTCGCCCCGGGCACCGACCCGGAGGTGGTATTGCGCCAGACCCTGCCTCCCGACCAGTACTACACCGGCCGCGAGGCAGCGGTGAGCGGCGCCCAGGTCGAGATTATCGACGGCACCCAGCGCTACGCCCTGGCCGAGGCGGCAGCTACGCCTGGCACCTATCAGTTGCCCGCCGCCCAGTTGCCCATCACCTCGGGCCGCACCTATCAGCTCCAGGTGCGCTACCAGGATCAGGTGCTCAACGCTGCTACTACCGTGCCCGATCCGGTGCAGATCACCGAGATCTCGGCCGACAGCCTGGTTTATTTCCAGCTCTACAGCGATCTCTTCGGCGCCCTCTCCCACCCGGGCGAGTTCCGCTGGACCAGACCGGCCAACGCCGCCGGTTACGTGGTCCGCGTCGAAGCCCTCCAGGTCCGCAACCTGTCCATCACCGCCGACCCGCTCACCGGCGACCTGGACACCCTGATCGCCCGGCACGACCGGCTCCAGGGCCAGGTAAGCGCCGACTCCCTGGCGGCCCTCGACCAGCGCATCGACTCCCTGCGCCGCTACTTTGCCGACAACATCTCCCTGGTCCAAATCACCGGCGACACCCTGCGCTGGCTGCGCGACCGCGAGCAGGAGGATTGGGACAAGATCGAGGGCAAGGATTGGTCGGAGGGCAAGAAGTGGCGCGAGCGGCGCCAGACCCTCGACATGAGCCGGATGGTCACCTACTGGGTCCCGGCCGACACCCTGCGGGGGGATTACTGGTGGGCGGGCCTGCGTTTCGAGGGGGAATATCAGGTGGTGCTGCAGGCGGCCGACCAGAACTACTTCGACTACTTCACCACCGCCTTCAACGGCGGCTCGGGCGACGACGGCGACAGCGGTCCGCTCTTCCATGTGGAAGGCGGCCTGGGGGTGTTCGGGGCCTATACCCAGGACGCCTTCCGGGTCCAGGTCTACCGGGGAAAAGAGGGGACCCCCAAGCTGGTGGTCACCAAGTAGCGCCTGCGGCAGCCGCTCATTCCCCCAGGCGCCTGAGCACGTCGCTGCCCTCGACCTGCTCGTCGAGGTCGAGGATCTCGTCGAGGTGCCCCTTCCAGGTGGCCGGATCGCGGCGGATCCGGGCATCGTGGATCACCACCGCCGCCTCGAGGGCCAGGCTTTCGAGCATGTGCAACTCCTCCTCGCCCAGCGGCCCAGCCGGGCCGCTCCGGCTCACGCAGAGCACCCCGAGCAGCTCCTGCTCCTGGCGGACGGGCACGGCGGCCAGGGAATCAGCCCCCTTCTCCCCTTCCATCCTCTCAGCAGAGGTGGCCAGGGATACGCGGGACAGCAGGGCCGCAGCGAAGCGATCCTCGCCCCCGTTATCCGGGCCCAGCGCCGCGGCCGGCACCAACCGGCCCTCCTGCAGCAGATAGGCCACGGCCCGGTCCACCCCCACCACCTCGACCACCACCTCCAGCACCACCTGCAGGGACTCCTCCAGCGGATGTACGGCCAGCATGTGCCGGGCGATGCGGTCGCGGCCCTGCAGTTCGCGCACCTTCAATTGGAGTTGGCGGGTGCGCGCCTCGACCAACTCTTCCAAGTGGGCGTTGATCTCGGCCAACTGGCGGGCAAAGCGCGCCCTTTCGAGATGGGTGCGCAGGCGGGCGACCACCTCCTCGCTGCGGAAGGGCTTGAGGATATAGTCCAGCCCCCCGGCGGCAAACCCCTCGACCACCCCTTCCACGTCCTCCCGCGCGGTGAGGAAAAGCACGGGGATCTCGCGCAGGGCCGGGTCGGCCTTGAGCCGCCGGCAGGTCTCGTACCCGTCGATGCCGGGCATCATCACGTCGAGCAGGATCAGCTCGGGCCTGGCCCGGGCGGCCAACTGCAGGGCGGACTCGCCGTCGCGGGCCACCAGCACCTCGCAGGCGAGGACCTCGAGGGTCTGGAACAACACGTCCAGGTTGGCGGGGATATCGTCGACCACCAGGATGCGGGTTCCGGTCAGATCGACGGCCTGGCCAGCGGAAGCAGGGCGCTCGAAGGCTGCCACCGTGGCGGCCTTGGGATCGGTGATGGCGGCGCTGTCGATGGAAAACACTGCGGCGCTGATCGTCAGGTGAACGGCGGTGTCGGCGCAGGGAAGGGCATGGCCGGCCACCTGTTCCCGCAGCGTCTGGGCTCGCCGGTGTACCTGATCGGCCGAGGCGGGATAGAGCAGGAGGGCGAAGTTCGCCCCATCCAGGTGTGCCAGGATCTCCTCGCCGCGGTTGACCGATTGCAGGAAGGAAGCTAGCCCGCGGACCACCTGGTCGCCGGCATTACGGCCGTGGGTCTCGGTGATGGCCCCCAGGTTATCGGCCGACATCAACAAAAAGCCGACCGGGTCGCCGCTCTTCCGGGCCTGCTGGATCTCGGCCGGCACCAGCGCCTCGAGGAAGGCCAGCTTGTTGGGCAGGCCACTCACCCGGTCCGTGCCCACCAGCTGGGCCCAGCGCTGGTTGATCTCGCGCAGGTCCTGGGCCTCCTGCTGGGCGCCGGCCTCCTCGGCTTCGAGTTTTTCGATCAGCCGGCTCAACTCGTCGGGGCCCATCTCCAGGCGGCGCTCCAGTTCGGCCAGGTCGTCGCCCTCGGCGACGGTCGCGGCGGCAGCCGGCGCCGCCACCCGCTCGGGTTGCTCCCCCAGCAGGGCATTGCCGGTTAATTCGAGGCTGTATTCCTGCCACATGTCGTAGTAGAGGCCCTTGAGGTTGAGCAGCTCCTTGTGCCGGCCCCGCTCCACCAGCCGGCCCTGGTCCAGCACGTAGATGCAGTCCATGCCGGCGGCGGCGTTCAACCGGTGGGTCACCGAGATCAGGGTGCGGTCAGCGGCCAGTCTTTCCAGGGTCCGGTTGACCGCCGCCTCCGTGCGGGCGTCCAGCGCCGAGGTGGCCTCGTCGAGGACCAAGATCGGCGGGTCGCGCAGGATGGCGCGGGCCAGGGCGATGCGCTGGCGCTGGCCGCCGGACAGACGGCCTCCCCCCTCGCCGACCACCGTGTCGTAGCCCCTGGGCAAGCCGCGGATGAACTCGTCGATCTCCGCGGCCCGCGCTGCGGCCTCCACCTGTTCGTCGGTGGCGTCGAGACGCCCATGGCGGATATTCTCGCGGATGGTGGTGTCGAAGAGCTGGGCGTGTTGAAAGACTGTGCCCATCTGGGCGCGCAGGGCCTGGCGCGGCACCGAGACCAGGTCGCGGCCGTCGATGGCGATGCACCCCTGGTCGGCGTCGTAGAACCTAGTCAACAGGTTCAGCAGGGTGCTCTTCCCCGAGCCGCTGCGCCCCACAAAGGCCACCGCCTGGCCGCGGGCGATGGCCAGGCTCACGCCCTCGAGCTGGCGCTCGCTGCCGTTGTAGCTGAACCCCACTTCCTCGAAGCGGATCTCACTGGCAAAGCCGGGCAACACCTCGCCTGCTGGCTCGTCGCCCTGCGCCTCCTCGGCCAGCAAGGCATTGACCCGTTGCAGCCCGACGGCCCCGTCGAGCAGATCGGGCACCAGCTGGGTGAGCGCCTTGATCGAGCTGCCCACGGAGAAGAGTACGGTCAGGAAGGCGACCAACTCCCCCCCGGAGATATCGCCCCTCAGCGCCAGGGCGGCACCGCCGGAGACGATGAGGAGCTGCACCACGATAACCCCCACATCGGAGGTCTTGGTGAGGAAGGCGGCGTCGAGGTTGGCGCGTATGCCGCTGCGGCCCAGGCGGCCCAGACGTTCGTCGAAGCGCTGCTGGAACAAGGCCTGCAGCCCGTAGGCCTGGATGACCCGATGCCCGGCGACATCCTCCTGCAGCACCCGGGCGAGTTCCGCTTCGTCCTGTTTGCGCTGGCTGTTGGCGCGCAGCACCCGCTGGCTGAAGATCCTGGGCCCGGCAAAGGTCAGGGGCAGCAGGGCCAGGGTGGGCAGGGCGAGGCGCCAATCGAGGTAGAAGAGCAGGAGGGTGCTGGCGACCACCATCAGCCCGGCGAAGAGGGTTTGCAGCAGGCTGAAGCCCACGGCCCAGTCAACCGAGAACAGGTCGTTGGTGAAGCGCGACATGATCTCGCCGACCTGGGTGCGGGTGTAAAAACCCTCGGAAAGTCGCAAAAGATGGCGGTGCATGCGGCGGCGCAGGTCGCTCATGATGCGCCCCGCCAGGCGGGAGGCCAGATAGGCCTGGGCCAGGTCGGCGGCGACGGCCAGGGCAAAAGCGAGGGCCATGTACCCCAGCAACTCGACGAGCAGCCGGCTATCGCCCTGGCCGAGCACGCCGTCGAAGATCTCCCGGTAAAAGAGGGGGAGGATCAACATAAAAGCGGCGCGGACAACCACGGTCAGGCCGCACAGGAGGGTTCGCGTCCGGTATGCCCAGGCGTACCCGGCGATCTGACGGACAAAGTCCCATGCTCCAGGGGCACGCGCCGCAGGTGGTGCGCTCACCATCTGATCCCTTCCTCCGTCAGATAGAAGACCGGTGCATCGAGAGGTGCGCTCAGGTCGAGCCGGCGCCCGCCCAGACGGATACAGGTTCCCTGGAACACCCTGCCCGCCGCCGAAACCCGGGCCTGGCTGAGGGTCTGGGCGCCGTGCTGCTGATACACCTGCCGCTTGCTCAGCAGTTGCTCCCGCAACTGCATGAGTTGCTGCAACTGTTTGAGGATTTCGATGGCGAACTTGCGTTTTCCCGCGCTCAGGCGGCCGACAGCGGCCTCGATCTCGCCGGCCCTCACCGCCGCCGCCCCGAGGGCGCGCAGGATGCGGCCGATGTCGCGCTCGCACAGTTGCAGGCCCTCCTCGACCTTGGCCAGGCGGGCTGCTGCCTCCGGGTCGGCGACGATGTCGATCAGGGTGCCCTCGCCGGAGGGCGCTCCCACGGCGCCGCCGATAGCGACATGGGTGACGGCGCGGATCTCCCCTCCCAGCAGGCCCCCCTGCTCGACGACCACGCCGCCGCTGGCGCGCACCCGGGCATGGCGGACGTACCCGGCGACCACCACATCGCCGCGGGCCACCACTTCGGCCGCCTCGATGCGGCCAGCGCGCACCCCGCCGTGGGCGACGATCCGGGTGTCGCGGCCGAGGATGCCGCCGCGCACCTTCACCTGGCCTCCAGCCTCGATGCGGGCCCCCGCCTCCACCTGGCCCTCGACCTCGAGGTCGCCGGCGGTGCGCAGGGCCAGGTCGGCCCGCACCGAACCGGTGATGTGCACACCCTGCTCCGTATCCAGCGGTCCACTCCGGCCGTCGAGATCCCCCTCCACCAGCAAGCCGGGAAAGGCCGCCCTCATGGGGTCCCGATGGCAGGCGCGGAATCGGTGTCTGGTGCGACGGGCACCGCCCCCAGCACTTGTGCCACCCCCTCCAGGTCGAACTGGCGCGCCAGTTCGCGCAGGTGATCTGCCAGTCGCTGGGCGGGCCCGCCCAGGGCAGCCAGGAGGTCCAGGTTCCGGTTGAGCGCGGAGATGCTGTGGATGTGCAAGGCGGCCTGGAGCTGCGCCGCCAGGCCGCCCGGCAGGGCCAGCCCCTCCCAGCCCCTGCCGCCGGCTGCGAACCCCCGGGGCTCCGGCCCGGCCAGCTCAAAGACCACGCCCAAATACTTGGCCAGGCATTCGTAGATCTGCTCCGTCCGCAGCGGCTTGTCGACGAACCCGTCGAAACCCTCATCGATGAACCCCTGCCGCTGGTGCTGAAAAACCGAGGCGGTCACCACCAGCACCTTCATCGCCCCCGCGCCGTGCTCCTCCACCAGGAGGCGGCGCGCCTCCGATCCGTCCATGCCGGGCATACGCATGTCCATAAACACGATATCCGGCCGCCGCCCTCGCGCCAGCGCCAGCGCCTCGGCGCCGCTGGCGGCTATTTCCACCTCGACGCCGATCCGCTCCAAGATCTGCCCGAGCATGTCGCGGTTCTCCGCCACGTCGTCGACAATCAGGGCCTGGACCTCATACCCTGGCGCCAGCCGGCACACCTGCGACCAGGCGATCTGATCTGGCGCCGGCAACTGGTCGCCGCGGGGCAGGAGCAGGGAAAAGAAAAACCGGGACCCTCTGCCCGGTGCCGAATCGACCTTCAGGACCCCGCCCAGCAATTCCACGTGGCGGCGGGCGATGGCCAATCCCAGCCCGGTGCCCCCCCTGGCGACCCCCTCCGCTTCCTGCTGGAAAGGTTCAAAGATCGCCTCCTGACGTTGCGGTGGAATACCGGGGCCGGTGTCGATCACCTCAAAGGAATAGCGATCCCCGCCTTGGCCGGCTACCCGCAGGGTCACCTCCCCCGTTTCCGCAAACTTCACCGCATTTCCCAACAGATTTATGAGCACCTGGCGCAGCTTGTTCTGGTCGCCGCGGACCAAGGTCACCGGCAACGCCCGCTCCAGGCGCCACACCAGCCCTTTCTGGCGGCAGCGCAACTCGAACATCGCCCCCAGACCATGCATCAATTCGATCAGGTCGAAATCGGCCCTATGCAGCTCCTCGCGGCCAGCCTCGATCTTCGAGATGTCGAGGATATCGTTGATCAGCCCCATCAAGTGCCGGCCGCTGGCGGCGATGGTATCCACCGCCCGCCGCTGGCGCTCGTCCAGATCGGTCCGGCCGGAGAGGATCTGGGCGTACCCGAGGATGGCGTTCATCGGCGTGCGGATCTCGTGGCTCATATTGGCCAGAAAGACACTCTTGGCCCGGTTGGCCCGCTCCGCCTCCTCCTTGGCCGACCGCAATTGACGCTCCACCCCCTTGCGCTCCTCCACCTCCCGCTCCAACTCAGCGCGGCGCTGCTCCAACTGCTGCAGGTCATCCATGCGCCGGAACCCTTCTGACAACACGCTGGCCAATTCCTGGAGCACGGCAATGTCGCTAGCGGAGAAGGCCTCCGGCTCCGGGTTGCTCACCGCCAGGGTCCCGTGGGAGAAGGGCACGTCCACCACGCTGCGCGCATGGCGGATGCGCTCGCGCTCGCCAAAGGGATCGTCGGCGTGCAGGTCGCGGCGGTAGGCCACTTTGCCGCGCGCCCAGAATTCGAGGACCGTGCGCCCGTGTGCCGCCCGGTCCTCCTCCGGGTCGAGCCACTCCCCCTGTTGGTCCACAGTCTTGGGAATCAGGCTGGCTTGCAGCACGGGGTCCACCACGTTGACCCCGAAGTAGCGGAAGGGCACCCCCAGTTCCTGCAGGCTGGCCCCCACAGCCCTGACCACCCGTTCGATATCATCGGCGCCCCGCATGTCCCACACCTGTTCGCGCACCCGGTACAGGGCGGCCTGGTGCCGATCGCGCCAGCTACGCTGGGCCATCTCGGCCTGCAGGGCCTCGTTCTGGCGCTGCACCTGCTGCAACAACCGGGCCCGCTCCAGGTGGGTGCGGATGCGCACCAGCACCTCTTCCTTGCGGAAGGGTTTGGCGATGCAATCCACCCCCCCGGCCTGAAACCCCTTGACCACGGCCTCGGTCTCGGCGTGGGCGGTGAGAAAGATGACCGGGATCTGGCGGGTGGCCTCGTCTGCCTTGAGGCGCCGGCAGGTCTCATACCCGTCCATCTCGGGCATCATCACGTCTAACAGGATCAGGTCGGGCGTCGAGCGGGCGGCCTGGCGCAGGGCGGCCTGGCCGTTGGTGGCCACCGCGATCCGGTAGGCTTCCGCCTCCAGGGCATCGCGCAGGATGGCGATGTTGGCCGGCACGTCATCGACCACCAGGATGCGGGCATCGCGCAGGTTGATGGCAGGGGTAGTCAAGGCACCGCTCCTGTCCTCATCATGCACCAAATATCGTTTTGCGCCGGGCGGATTACCGCCCAATACTGCGCCCGGGCAAGGCGCCTGGCCCTGCCCGGGTAACAGCATCTAGTTGCGGTGTACTGCGGTTTCAGTGCGCGGTTCCAGTGGCGGCCTGAGCGGCGAGCCAACTGCCCAGCGACTTCATGCCATCCTCCGTGTCCAACAGTGGCCGGAGCCTCTCTGCGGTCATCGGGACCGTGGATTCGGCGATTGCCTGGTTCAGCGCCACCTTGTACTCTTCGTACTTGACGACCGCCTCGCCCTTGACGATTGCCGCCTCGATCATGATCGCCACCACCGCAACCCCGGCTGCCAGGCTGCCCATTCCCAGCGCCGCGCGGCCAACCGAACCGCCGATGCTTATGGCGATCTTGACGCTGGGCGAGATCGCTCCGGCGATGGTGGCCCCGGCCCCAATCGCGGCGAGCACCCCGACTGAGCCGGCGCCGATCCCCGCGGCGATGGGCGCCGCGCAGGCCTGGATGATGGCCATGTAGTTCTCGACGTTCTCCGGCGTCACCGCGTACCCGGCCTTGGCCATGGCCAGGATCTCGGGCGGCGGGTTCACCAGCGGATCGATCATGGCGACGAGCCCCTCGCTGGTCCTTTTCCCGATCTCCTCATATTCCCATTGCCGGAAGTTTTTCTGCGCCTCCTCGCCCGCCCGCTTTCTCTGGTCCGTGATCAGGGCCAGGAGGAACTGGACGTAGGACTTCTCTTCCGAGGTCCACGTGGCGGGGTTCCGGTTCAGGATGCTCTTGGCAAACTCAGACATCACCAGCACCATCGCCGCCTGGGCGCGGACCTCTCCCTGCCTGACAGCCTGGTACATCTCGGCGCGGTCACGGCGCTGTGCCGGGTCGGTACAGGTGATGTTGTAGTGGTCGATCATCAGATAGGTCAGGTTGGGCAGATAGGTCGCCACATAGTTGAAACCGCTGCCCAGCGAACCTGGCGCCCAGTTGATCCCCACCTGAATATTGGCGGTGTTTTGCTGGAACAATTGGTAGAGCTGCTGCGGGTCGATCAGCGGGGTCGGGGAGCCCGTGTTGGTGTAGATGACCTGCGTGTTCTGGTCCTGGGTGGTCACCGGCTGGATGGTGATGGTGGTCGCATTGACGAGGGGATTCTGCGCCGCCTGCCAGGCCGCCTTGTCGAAGTCCAGGAAGAGCATGCCATAAGCCGCATCCGCCTTCTCCACCCCGCCCCAGCCATAATAGCATTTACCCTCCCACACCTTGCCCAGGTGGGTGCCGTCCGCCGCCCAGGTCTGGCATACCCGCAAGGGTGTGTTGCCCGCATTGCCGCCCACAAAGCCCTCGCCCGCGGCGTTCCACCGCTGGGTGAGGTACTTGGCGTTCTGGGGTTGGGTGTTGACCAGCACCTGGTAGTCCGTGGTCCGCGCCACTTCCTTGCCCCCCCAACTGACATTGCACTGGCCATTGAAGTACTTGCCCGGATGCACCCCGTCCTGGAAGGACGCCCGGCACACCGCCAGCCTGAGATTCCCCACCTGGCCTCCGTACACCCCATTGGTCAACTGCGGATCGCTTCTGAGCGCCGTGGGGCCGTCCACCCAGGCATAGGGACCCATGGAGTTCACCCCGTCGAAGGTGGCGGGCCAGTCGCTCTGCGCGACGGCCAGGGTGGTGCAGGTTAGGCCGGCTACAAGCAGAACCCCTGCGGCCAGCCGGGTGGTGAAGAAGGTGTGCTTTTGCATCTATTTTCCCTCGCTATGGTGTAGGTATGGAGGTTTGACGACACGAAGATCAGCAGCGATTCCGCTTAGATAGCCACAAAACAGGTTGTCGGTCAGGGGTTGATCCAGTGGAAGACTCCCCCCTTGCTGTCGACGCTCCTCAACCGCTACGCAAAGGATATGCCAGGGGTTTTCTGGAGGGGAAAAAGGAAAATCTGCCGGGAGAAAGTATAAAAGAAGGGAGGGGAACTGCGGGCGGCTACAAAGGCGCTATGAAGATTCTATGCATAGAACCTCCATAGCCTTCCTCATAGGCCGCGTCAGGGCAGGCGGTAGCGGGTCCAGCGGCGCGAACCTTCGCGGCTCAGCCGGCCGGCCTCACACAGTTTGTCCAACAGATAGGTGGCCCGCGAGCGATCGACGCCCAACAACTGGCGGCACTGCTCATTGCCGATGCTGCCGCGCTGGCGCACATGGCCGAGGATCAGCTCCTCGTCGCTGGGTTGGACCGGGGCCTGTGCCGGGGGCGCTCCGGGCGCTGCGGGGAGTTCGAGCAGGTGCAGGTGCTGGGGCTCGATGGTGGCCCCGGCGCTCTTGATCAGGGCGTACTCGATGATATTCTTGAGTTCGCGCACATTGCCGGGAAAGGCATAGTCCTGCAAGAGGGCCAAGGCCACCGGGCTCAACTCCGGGGTGGGCAGCCCCATCTCCACGGCGAACAACTCCAGAAAGTGCGCCGCCAGCACCGGCAGATCCTCGGGCCGCTGGCGCAGCGGCGGCACCTTCACGGTGAAACGCGCCAGGCGGAAATAGAGGTCCTGGCGAAAACGCCCCTGGGTGATGCCGCCGGCCAGATCGGCGTTGGTAGCGGCTACCACCCGCACCTCCACCTGTTTTTCCTGCACCCCGCCCACCGGGGTGACCCGCCCTTCCTCCAGCACCCGCAGGAGCTTGGCCTGCAACTCGAGGGGCATATCCCCGATTTCGTCGAGGAAGAGGGTGCCGCCGTCGGCCAGCTCGAAGTAGCCCTTGCGATCGGCCGTGGCCCCGGTAAAAGAGCCTTTGACATGGCCGAAGAAAGAAGACTCGACCAGTTCGCGGGGGATGGCGGCGCAGTTGACCGGCACAAAGGGGCCTTTGGCGCGGGGCCCGCCAAAATGCAGGGCCCGGGCGATCAGCTCCTTGCCGGTGCCGCTCTCGCCGCTGATCAGCACCCCGGTGGCCCCTGCCCCCTGGAGCTGGCGCACCTCTTCCAGGATCTTCTGGATGGAGGGGCTCTGGCCGACGAACCCCTCGATGCCCCAGCGCTGTGCTTCCTGTTGCGAGAGCATTTCGAGCCGCTCGTCGGCCCGTTGCCGGGCGATTTCCGCCTCCTGGCGCCGGGCCATCTCCTGCCTGAGGTCTTCGTTGGCCCGTGCCAGCTCCTGGTTCTTCTGGCGCAATTCGCGGTTGAGGCGGCTGATCTCCAAGTGGGTCTGGACCCGGATCAGCACCTCCTCCTTTTTGAAGGGTTTGACGATATAGTCCACCCCGCCGGCCCTGAACCCGGCCAGCAGACTCTCCTGCTCGTCGCGGGCGGTGATGAAGATGACCGGGATCTCCTGCGTGTCCGCCTCGGCCTTCAACCGCCGGCAGGTCTCGTACCCGTCCATCTCGGGCATCATCACGTCTAATAAGATTAGATCGGGCGCGGCGCTGACCGCCGCGTGCAGGGCGCCCTTGCCATTGGTAGCCACGGCGATCCGGTACCCCTGCTCCTCCAGGATGTCGCGCAGCAGGCCGATATTGGCCGACACGTCGTCCACCACCAGGATCTTGGCCTGGCCAGCATCGCTCGCGCTACTCATGTCGCACCGCCTCCAGCAGGTCGAGAATGGCTTTCAGGTCGATATTGCGACTCAGGATCCGCAGGCGCTCGGCCAGGAGCTGACCCGCTTCTCCGCGCTGGCCCACCTCGTCCAGATATTCCTCCAATTCGGTCACCTCGCCGGCTTCGGCGGCCTGCCGCAGGCGCGCCAGCAGTTCGGCAGGCAGGCGCAGCCCGGAGAAATCCAGCGCCGCATCCTCGCGCGCCTCGTACTCGAACTGCACCTGCAGCAGCCTCGCCAGACACTCGTACACCGCCTCCTCGCGCACGGGTTTGGCGATAAAATCGTCGAAACCCGCCTTCAGGTAGGTCTGCCGCTCGTGGTCCAGCACCGAGGCGGTCACCGCCACCAGCTTGGGGCTCTCCGGCCCCCGGGCGGCGCGGATCTGGCGCATGGCCTCCACCCCGTCCATCACCCACATCTGGATATCCATAAACACGATGTCGGGGCGCACCACCCGCACCTGCTCGACGGCCAGGCGGCCGTTCTCCACCGTCTCCACCTCCAAGCCGATGGCCCGCAGCATCTCGGCCAGGACCTGCCGGTTCTCCATCACGTCGTCCACCACCAGCGCATACACGCGCTGGCCCGGGACCATGCCCACCACCCGCCCGGCGTTCTGATCCAGGGTGGGCGGCACGGGCTGGGTGGCCGGCGGCAAGGGCAGCGCAAAGAAGAAGCGCGACCCCCGGCCCGGCACAGACTCCACCTCCAGTCTTCCGCCCATCAATTCGACGTGCCGGCGGGCGATGGCCAGCCCCAGCCCGGTCCCCTCGGTGTGGGTGTTGGCCTTCTCCTGGGCAAAGGGCTCGAAGATCTGCTCCCGCGCCTCGGTGGTGATCCCCCGGCCGGTGTCGATCACCTCAAAGGTATAGTGGGATGCTGCCGGCGCGCTGCTTGCGGGTAAACCTACCCTCAGGCGCACTTCCCCCCGCTCGGTGAACTTCACGGCATTGGACAGGAGATTGATCAGCACCTGGCGCAGTTTGCCCTCGTCACCGTGTACCCCCAGCGGGGCCGGGGGCGCCACTTCCCCCCCCGCTACAGTGGACCACTCCACCCTCCAGGTGAGCGCTTTGCGCTCGCAGCCGAGCCTGAACATCGAGGCCAGGCCCCCGACCAGCACCACCAGGTCGAAGTCCACGTCCTGTCGTTCCAGCCGCCCCGCCTCGATCTTGGAGAGATCAAGGATATCGCTGATCAGGGATAACAGGTGCGCGCCGCTGTGCTGGATGGTCTCCAGGCCCTGATTCAATTCGGCGTTGACGCCGACCTTTCTTCTCAGGATTTGCGCATACCCGAGAATGGCGTTGAGCGGGGTGCGGATCTCGTGGCTCATATTGGCCAGAAAGACACTCTTGGCCTGGTTGGCCTGGTCGGCGGCGACGCGGGCCTGTTGCAACTGGGTATTGCTCTCCTCCAGGCGCAGCCGGTCCCGACGCTCCTGCTCCAGCATCTGCCCGCGCAGGAGCCCGGCCTCGCGGCGGTGGCGGCGGTAGCGCCGGCCAAAAACCAGGGCGGTCAGGCTCATGGCCAGCAGGGCCCTGCTGCCGGGCAGGGCGATCCAGGCGTCCAGATACCAGGGCGGCAACACGCTCAGGCTCAGGCGGGCCGGCGCCGAATAGTTGAGGTCCCGGTCGATGGCCTGCACCTCAAAAGTGTAGGTGCCGGCCGACTCGGGCGTCCACTCGAACTGGGCGCTGCGGGTGGCGGGCCGCCAGTCGGCGTCCACCCCCTCGATGCGGTAGCGGTACTGGCGTTTCTGGGGCAGGGTGGCAAAGTCGATGGCGCGGCACTGGAAGGTGAGGCGGGTGCCCGCCGTGATCGAAGGCAGGGCACCAGGCTGAGCGGTGGGGCGCATACCCGCAGCGAGCGGCGGAGGGGCGCTAGGGTGGGGATAGAGTTTGTCACCCTGCACTGCGGCGATCTGCACCCGCGGCGGGGTGGTGCCGGGCCGGTAGCGCACCAGCCCTTTCTCCGTGCCCAGCCATACCACGCCCTCCTTGCCAAAGGCCAGGGCATAAACCTTGTTGTCGGGCAGGCCGTCGCGGCTGTCCAGGGTGGACCAGTTGGCCCCGTCGAAGCGGGAGACCCCGCCACGCGTACCCACCCACAGGGTGCTGTCCGGAGCAAAACCCAGGGCCTGAACGTAGTTGTGGGCCAGGCCGTCGCGGGCAGTGAAATTGGTGAATCCTTTGCCGTCGTACCGGGAGAGCCCGCCCCGGGTGCCGATCCACAGCGCCCCGTCCGGCGCCTCGCACAACACGCTCACCCGGTCGTCCACCAGGCCGTCGCCGGTGGTGAAGGAGACAAAACGCCCGCCCTCGTACCGGGAAAGCCCGGCATAAGTGCCCACCCACAGCGCCCCCCGGCGGTCCCGGCGTATATCGGTGATATCGGCGCTGACCAGGCCATCGTGGACAGTGAAGGTGGTGAACCCCTGGCCGTCGTGCCGGGTCAGGGCCTGCTTGCCGATACTGGACAGCCAGAGGGTGCCGTCCCCCTCCTGGAGCAGCCCCCAGCTCCACAAAAAACCAGTGGGCTCCAGAAAGAAGCTGGAGAGCTGGTGGCCGTCGTAGCGCCAGGCGCCGCTGTTGGTCAGCAGCCACAGGCTGTCCTGCAGGCCGGGGCGGATGCCGAGGATATTGTACTGCCTCAGGCTGGACTCCTGCTCCAGGGTGCGGAAGTCCTTGCCGTCGTAGCGCTGTATCCCCTGGTCCATACCCACCCACAGGGGCCCGTCCTGCTGCAGATAGAGGCACAGCACCCGGTCGGAGGTCAGGCCGTCGGCCCGGGTGAAGGTGGCCAGTTGCCCGTTGTCGTACCGGGAGAGCCCGCCCAGGGTGGCGAACCAAAACAGGCCATCGGGGCTTTCGTGGATCGCATAGGTATTGTCGAAAGCCAGCCCGTCGTGCAGGTTGAAGCCGAGGAAGCCCTGGCCGTCGTACCGGGAGACCCCCTCCGGGCTGGTCAACCACAAGGCGCCGTCGGCGCTCTGGTGGACACCCTGGACGTCGCTGGAGACCAGGCCCTCGCGCGTGGTGAAGGTGGTGAAGTGCTGTCCGTCGTAACGGGAAAGCCCGTCTTCGGTGGCAAACCAGAAAACCCCGTCCCGCCCCTGAAGGATCTGCCGCACGCGGTTGTGGGCCAGGCCATCGCGCGTGGTGAAGGTGGTGAAGCGCTGCCCGTCGTAGCGGGACGCACCGCCGATATTGGCGAACCAGAGGGCGCCCTCGCGGTCCTCAAAAATATCTCCGACCATGTTGTGGGCCAGGCCATCGCGCATGGTGAAGGTGACAAACTGCTGCCCGTCGTACCGGGATACCCCTGCGCTATTGGTAAACCAGAGCCGCCCGGCGCGGTCCTCCAGAATGTCCCCGCCCTGGCCCTCGGGCAGCCCGGTATCCACGGTCTTGAAGCCACGGCCCTCCAAGCGCGCGACCCCCTTGTCGGTGGACACCCACAGCCGCCCCTGGTGATCCCGGCACACGGCCCGGACCCGGTTGTCCGGCAAACCCTCCGCCACCGAGTAGTCGGCGAAGATCTCCCCGTCGAAGCTCCACACCCCGCCCTGGGTGGCCAGCCACAGCAGGCCATCGACATCCTGGTAGATATTGGTGATCTGGTCCACGGACAGGCCGTCGAAGGAGGTGTAGGTCTTCCACACCCCCTTCTTGGGTGGCAGTACGCGGAAATCGATACCGCTCAGGGGTCTGCCCTGGACCACTGCCAGCACCGCCCCTCTGGAGGAGCGCTGCCCCTCGGGGTGATAGTACACTGGAGCACCCGGCACCTGGCAGCGCACCTGGTACGAGCCCGGCCGCAGGTGGAGGAAGCGATAGTGCCCGCGCTCGTCACTGAAGGTCGAGGCAACCACCCTGGCCGGCCCCGAGGCAGGGGTGTAGAGCGCCTGGACCGCGATGGTGTTGAGCGGGGCGCCGTCCAGGGCTGTCACCGTGCCCGCGAGGCTGGTGGCCTCGCGCAGGCGCAGGTCGAGCCGGCGCTCCTCCCCGGCGCGCAGCCGCAGTCCCGTGACCCAGATGCCCTGCTCCCCCTGGTTGAGGTTCAGGTCGTACTGCCCCTCGCCGAACACCACCACCTGATAGAAACCCGGCACCACCGCCGTTGCCCAACTGAGTTGGGTGGAGTCCCGGACCACTTGCAGGTCCACCTGCGAGCGCAGGGCCCCGTCCGCGTCGAGCACCTTACCCGAGAGCAGCGCCGGCCGGGGCGCCTCCTCCGGTCGGGGCAGATCGACCTCGGCGCAGCGGGCGCCGCCCATCAGCCGACCGTGATGGCCCTGCCCCGACTGGTCGGTGGCATCCCCCTGGTCAAAATTCCACAGGGCCGCCAGCCCCGGCTCGTCCCCCTTCAGCCTGACGTACATGGCGGCCCGGATCTGCTCCTCGCTGCGGGCCTGACCCCAGACGCGCACCTCGTCCAGCCGGCCCCGGAAGTAGGTATTATCCTGCCAGTTCGCCTTGCCCAGGTAGTGCTCGGTCCCGCGGCCCACCGCGGCAAAGCTGCCCTCATAGGGGTCGGCGGCTACCAGCATCCCGTTGAGGTAGAGTTTCATGCCCCCCCTGCCGGAAACCGTAGCCATGTGGCACCACTGGTCCGGGGTCAGGGTGGTAGGAACGCGGATCAGGTGCAGGCGGTGCTCGCGGTCATAGATGAAGAACTGCAGCGCCGAGGTGTTGTCCCACTGGTTGATCCCCAGAACCTGCCAGTCGCCCCCCGAGCCGTACCCGTACCATTGGGCATAGTAGGGGAAATCGCCCCACTGCACCCAGGCCTCCACGGTGGCCTCTTCGAGCTGGTCGAAGACCTGGGGCGGCAGTTCGACATAGCTGCCTTTGCCATCCAGCTCCAGGACGCGGTTCTGGGAGCGGGCCGGCGAGGCCAGGAGCAGACTCAGGGACAGGAGGAGGGCCAGGTGGCTCAAACGCGGACCCGGTCGGCTAGGGGACGCTGCTGCCCTGGATGAACCCCTCTGCCTCCAGCACATCGTCGGGGCTGCCGATGATCAGCGGCACCCGCTGGTGCAGGGCCTCGGGCTGGATCTCGAGGATGGGCTGCCGGCCCGTGGAGGCGCGGCCGCCGGCCTGCTCGATGATGAAGGCCAGGGGCGAGGCCTCGTAGATCAGCCGCAGCTTGCCCTGGGGCGATTTGGTGTCACCCGGATAGAGAAAGATCCCCCCCTTGAGCAGATTGCGGTGAAAATCGGCAACCAGCGAGCCGATGTAGCGGGACGAATAGGGCCGCCCAGTGGCCGCATCCGGCTGCCGGAGATGGTCGATGTAGCGCCGCACCCCCGGCTCCCAGGCGGGATAGTTGCTCTCGTTGGCGCTGTAATAGCGACCCCGCCGGGGAATGGCGATGTCTTCCTGAGAGAGCAGGAATTCACCCAGGGTCGGGTCGAGGGTGAAGCCGTGCACCCCCAGGCCCGAGGTGTAGACCAGCATGGTGCTCGACCCGTAGATGATGTACCCGGCGCAGACCTGCTCGCGGCCCTGGCGCAGGAAATCCTCGAGGGTGGCGTGGGAGCCGCTGCTCTGTCGGCGATAGATGGAGAAGATGGTGCCGATGCTGACATTGACGTCGATGTTCGAGGAGCCGTCCACCGGATCGAAGACCAGGATATAGTCGCCGCGCGGGTGTTTGTCCGGGATGTGGTAGATATCCTCCATCTCCTCGGAGGCCATGCCCGCCAGGTGCCCGGTGTGGTCGGTGGTCTTGAGGATGGTGGTGTTGGCGAAATCGTCGAGTTTCTGCACCTCTTCGCCGTGCACGTTGGTGCGCCCGGTCAGCCCCATGGTCACCGCCAACCCGGCCTTGTTCACCTCGCGGGCGATGATTTTGCCGGCGAGGCTCAGTTCGGTCAGCAGCTCGGTGAACTCCAGATCCGGACGGTCGCGGTGCTGCTCGATGATGAAACGGGTGAGGGTGGTGCCCTTCTCCATGATCTTAGCTCCCCGAAAAACGCGATTGGACCTGCTCAGTACTCCGCCTGCACCAACGCCCGGAACCGGGCCTCGTCCCATTCGGCGCCCCAACCCGGCCCCTCGGGCGGGGCCAGGTGCCCCTCCTCGATCAGCGGGGCGTTGAGCATGCCCCACTCCTGCCCGTCGCGCCGCTGCCCGTCGGCTGTGCTCATGAAATACTCGTAGTAGTCGGTGTTGTCGATGCAGCAGCCCAGGTGGGCGTGTACCAGCCCGAAGAGCCCACCCTGGTGGTTCATCTCTATATTGGCCCCGTACATCTCGGCGAAGTGGGCCATCTTCAGCACCTGGGTGGTGCCGTGGCGGGCATTGGCCCGCAGCCGGTCGGTGGCCCCGTGTATGAGCCACTGGGTCGATAGCCCCAGGTCGTGCATCAGCATCTCGTTGGCCATCACCGGCATCTCCAGCTCGCGGCACAGCTCCTGGTACAGGTGCATCTTCTGCTCGTGGAAGGGCTCTTCCAGCCAGAGGAAGTCCAGTTCCTCCATCACATGCCCCACCTCGATGGCCTCGCGCAGGTCGTAGGAGCACACTGGGTCATTGATCAGGGTGTACAGGCCACCCACCTCCTCGCGCACCTGGTAGAAGATGGGGATATCGTTCTTGCCTCCCTTGTAGGAGTGGAACTTGTAGGCCTGGATGCCGATAGCCTTGCCCGCCTCGATGGCGCGCAGGTACCCCTCCAGGGTGGTGTCGCCCCCGGTGAGGTACACCGGGAAACGCGGGCGCACCCGCCCCACCAGGGCCCAGACCGGCAGGCCGGCAACCTTGCCGGCGATATCCCACAGGCAGTTGTCGAAGTCCCCGAACCAGCCGGCCGGCTGGTACACCCAGCGGGTGCCCTTGTGCAACATCTGACAGAGCTTCTCGCGGTCCCGCGGATTCTCGCCCAGCACTTGGGTGCGCAGGATCTGCGCCTGGTCCGGAGACATGCCCGTGGTGCAACGGCCGCTGACGCCTTCGTCGGTCTGCACCTCGAGGAAGTGCTGGCGGGCCGGGGTCTCGACCGGGCCGGCAGCATGGGTGTACTGGATGCGGCGCAGGCCGGGCACCGGCACGATCTTGAGACCCCGTCCTTGGCGCTGGGGGTGTTCGAGCACGTAGAGTTTGATCGCGGTGATCTTCATGGCAACGGATGCTCCCCGGGATCGAGCTGGTCCTTGAACTCGATGGCGTAGAAATCGAGAATGGTCAGAAAGAGGGCTGCCAGGATGGGCCCCAAGATAAAACCCATCACCCCGAACATGCCGATACCGCCCAGGGTGGAGAAGAAGATGATCAGGTCGTGCAGGCCGGTCTCGCGCCCCACCAACCAGGGACGCATGACATTGTCGATGCTGGAGATGATTACCGCGGTGATGGCGATAATGGCGATGCCGGTGGTGTAGTCGCCGGTGACCAGGGAGTAGATGGCCGCCGGGTAGAGCACCATGCCGGCCCCCAGCAGGGGCAGGATGGAGGCCAACGCCATCACCGTGCTCCAGAGCACGGGCGAGGGGAAACCAAAGGCCCACAGGGTGATCCCGCCCAGCAACCCCTGGGTCAGGCCGATGAAGAGGGTGCCCTTGAGGGTGGCGCGGGAGACGGAGGCAAAACGCTCGATGAGCGCCGTCTCGTAGCGCTCGTCCAGGGGGCTGAGGTATTTGAGCCGCGCCACCAACTGCTCCCCGTCGCGGAAGAAGTAGAACATGGTGAAGAAGGTGACCACCAGGCTGGTCAGCAGCTGCACCGTGCCCTCGGTGGTCTTGTTGATCACCGCCGCCATGGCCGTGCCGGCGCTCTTGGCGCTGTTGAGCAGGGTTTCCTCCCAGTCGATGTGCAGGTACTCGAGGGCCTGGTACCAGGGCAGTTTCTGGAACTCGGCCTTCAACTGGGTGGTGTCCTGTTGCATCAGCGGCACCAGCAGCCCCTCGAGGGTCTGGTAGAAGTCCCCCGCCTCGCGGGCCACCAGGTTGGCGATGAGGTAGATGGGGGCCACCAGGCAGGCCAGCAGTAACACGCAACAGATCATGGCGCTGACGTTCTCGCGCTGGCCGGTGCTCGCCATGAGCCAGGTATAGAGCGGGTAGAAGATCCCGGCGAAAACCGCGGCCAGCATCACCGGCACCAGGAACACCTTCACCATCTTGAAGATCACCACCGCCACCCCGGCCAGCAGCAAGAGCAGGAAATAGCTGTGGAAGCTGCTGCCCAGGCCGAGGGGGTGGGGGCGCTGGTTGTCGTTCATAGGTGCTGCTTTGCCTTTCTGCGCGGTCCGGGCCGCGGCTCAGTCGGTGGGAAAGGAAAGCGGGAAGGTGGGCGCCTGGGCCTGGTGGCGCTGGCGCGGCTCGATCTGCTGGGCGTGGTACTCGCCGATGAACTGCGCCAGGTTGGCGCTGGCCTCCTCGAAGACGATGCGGCCCTTCTCGGCGGTGGCCTTCTCCGCCTCGCCGATCACCCCGGTATCGCTGTACTGGCTGGTCCACTCGATCAGGCCCATCGCCCCTTTGCCAAAGAGATCCCCCCAGATGAACTTGGAACCGGTCTTGTTGAACTTGGCCAGCTCGCTCTTGATGCGGTCCTGGCGCACGTGCTGGGGGGCCAGGTGCAGCAGCATCGAGGTCTCCAGTTCGCAGGCGTGTGAACAGCCCCCCGGGTACACGCTTTCCCGCCACTGCTTGTC
The DNA here is from genome assembly GCA_020852055.1 of Candidatus Latescibacterota bacterium. Taxonomy (GTDB): domain Bacteria; phylum Latescibacterota; class UBA2968; order UBA8231; family UBA8231; genus SICG01. The sequence goes on along the minus strand of JADZBP010000053.1, from coordinate 13,849 downwards.
GAAGTCGGGGTTCACCTTGAGCAACTGCCACCAGCTGCAGAAGACACAACTGGCATCGGTCTCGACGATCACTCTCCGGGCCACCATGTCCACCAGGTTGTGGTTGGAACCGTGGCCGTTGATGAGGATCATCTTCTTGAAGCCGTGGTACGCCAGGCTCTTGCAGATGTCGAGCACGTACTGGATGAAATGTTCGTAGTGGATGTTGATCGAGCCGGGGAAATCCATCACATGGTGCACGTACCCGTAGGTCACCGGCGGCATCACCAGGCTCAACTCGGGCCGGCGCCGGGCCGCCTCGGTGGCCACCGCGTTGGCGCAGAGGTGGTCGACGTTGAGGGCCAGATGGGGGCCGTGCTGTTCCACCGAACCGGTGGGCAGGATGGGGATCTTGCCCAGGGCCACGGCCTCGTTGATCTCGGGCCAGGTCAGCTCGTCGAACTTGTAGATCTCTTTGACTGAGGGCATGGTTGCCTCCCGGTTAATTGTCCAGGGACACAGCAGCGGCGGGGAGTGAGTCCCTGAGCGGATTTCGGTCCTCCAAGGGGCGCAGGATTGCGCCCCGGAGGACAGACCTCGGAGCCGGCCAGGGATGGCCGGCGAGAATGAGCGAAGGGACCGCTCCCCGACGCTGCACTGACCCAACCCAGATCATTGGCTCACACGATACCTTGCCACGACCTCTTCGTCCAGCTCCACCCCCAGCCCCGGCACGTCGCTCAATTTCAGCACCCCCTCCTCGAAGCGCAGGGTGTGGCGCACCAAGTCGCGGGCCAGGGGCGAAGGGGCGCGGGTGTATTCGGTCAGCGGTTGCGCCAGGGCCGCGGCCCACTGCGCCGAGGCCGCCAGCAACACCCCGGTGCCGTAGGCGTGGGGCACCGGCCGGCACCCCTGCTGTTCTGCCAGCGCGGCCAGGCGCTGTCCCCAGCTGATGCCGCCCACCCGTCCCAGGTCCGGCTGCACCACCTGAATGCCGCCCTCCCCCAGCAAACGCTCGTACTCCTCCAGCAGGGTGAGGAATTCCCCCCCGGCGATGGGCACCGGCGAGGCGGCGGCCAGCCGGCCGTACCCCGCGTAGTCGTAAGGGTGCAGCGGCTCCTCCAGCCAGGCGATGTGGTAACGGGCGAACGACTCAGCCCGTTGCAGCGCTGTCTCCGCGTCCCAGGCACGGCCCGCATCCACCATCAACTCCACCTGCGGCCCCAACGCCTGGCGGGCGGCAGCCACCAACTCCTCATCCAGCCCGGCGTCCTTGCCCATCAGCCCCCAGCCGTATTTCACCGCCCGGTACCCCTGCGCCAAAAAAGCCTGGGCCGACTCGCACACCTGCTCGGGACGGTCCGGCCACAACACACTGGCATAACAGGGCACCTGGTCCACCGCGTCGGGGCGCAGCAGCCGGCGCACTGGCTGGCCCTGGGCCTGGCCGCGCAGGTCCCACAGGGCCATATCCACCCCGCTCATGGCGTGGCGGGTCACCCCGCCCGGCCCGTACCAACCGGTGCCGTGCAGCAGGGCCCGTTCTATGCCCTCCAGGTCAAAGGGATCGAGGCCGGTGAGGATGGCCCCCAGCCCGTGGCGGAAAGGCGCCGAACGCGGGGCCTCGATCACGGCGCGGGCCACGTAGGAGCACGAGACCACCTCCCCCAGCCCGCAGAGGCCCTCGTCGGTGTGCAGGCGCACCAGCAGGCAGTCCTGGGTGCCGTCGGCCACTTCTTTTACCTGGGGCAGGCGCAGGTGCAGCGCTTCGACGCGGCTGATCTTCACGGGGTTCCCCTTCAGGGCAGGCCGAGGATCTTGTGGACGCGGCAGGAGAGCCGCCAGTGGGGGTGCCGGCCCAGCACCTCCAGGGCCTTCTGCACATGGCGCGGTTCCGAGGACTCGGGCTGCAGGTAGATCTGCCCGGCCAACTCCTCCTGCACCCGGTCTTCCCGGAAGGACTTGCCCACCACGTACTTCAATTCGGTGATGCGCCGGAAACCCGTCACCACCGGGTAGCGTTTGGGAGAGACGGTCCAGTGGTCGATGAGGTCGAAGAGGCGCGGGTCGGGGGAGAGGGTGCCGTTGGTCTCGATATGGAGGTGATAGCCGGCTTCCTTGAGGCGGCGGGCCAGCGGTTCGAGGTGCTGGCCCAGCGGCTCTCCGCCGGTGAAACAGACCCAGACCGCCTGGTGCCGCCCCACCTCGGCGGCGATACGATCCAGATCCATCTCGGTGAAGCTGTCGAATTCGGTGTCGCAGAAACGGCAGCGCAGGTTGCACTTGGCCAGGCGCACAAAGGTGGTGGGCTGGCCCACCCGGCTGCCTTCGCCCTCAATCGAATAAAAGATCTCGTTGACCTGCAGCACCTGGCCGTCGGCGCGCCACTCGGGCAGACGCTGGGGGGCTTCGTCGGGGATTTCGGGATGCTCGGGAAGGGCTGGGTTCATCGGTTTTCACCTGGCGGGCTGCCAGAAAATCAGCCCTGCGGGTGGCCGCGTCAAGCAGCTGCGTACGCCAGCGGATCGGGCACCCCGTTGGCGGCAAAGGCGGCCAGGCGCTCGGCGCAGGCGTCGCACTGTCCGCAGGCCGGCCTCTTCCCCTCGTAACAGGTGTGGGTCAATTCGTAGGGCACCCCCAACTCCAGCCCTAGCTTCACCACCTCAGTCTTCCACTGATCCACAAAGGGGGTGTGCAGAGTCCAACGCCCCTCGCGGGTGGCCCCCAGACCCAGCGTCCCCTCCAGACTGTCGTAGAAAGGCCGGCGGCAGTCGCGGTAGGAACGGTAGTCGTCCTTGACCGGGGCTAGGTACACCGCGGCCAACCCCAGGGTCTCGGCCCAGGCCGCCGCCAGGGTGGCGAAGAGCAGGTTGCGGAAGGGCACCACCGTGGCCAGTTGCCGGTCCTCCCGCGCTGCCGGCACCGCCAGGCCCGCGTCGGTGAGCGGGCTGCCGCCGATGGCCGCCAGGTCCAGGCCCACCACCTTGTGCGGCACCCCGGCCCGCCCGGCCAGGTGCGCGGCGCATTCCAACTCCACCCGGTGCCGCTGCCCGTAGTCGATACTCAGGGCATGGATGGGCCCCGCCACCTCCCGCCTCATCCACCACAGGCAGGTGGCCGAATCCATGCCGCCGCTGAGCAGCAGCACCGCGCCCTCTTTCGTCTTTTCCATTCCCGCTGCCTCGTCTTATATTTGCCCGCCCATCAACACCCACTCAACCCAAAACCGCGACCATCGCCCATGAGCGACTCCCAGCCCCGCCAGCGCCTGCTCTACCTGCACGCGCGCACCCCCAGCGTCTTCTCCGAGATCCTCGGCCTCACCCTCATCGAGCCAGTGGCCGGCTTCAAGGTCGAGATCAGCGCCGAGGAACCGCAGTGGCCGTACCAAACCGTACACGACGCCATCGTCGCGGGCTGGCAGGTGGTCCAATTTCCCCACCTGCAGGCCCCCTTCGACGACCGCGACCTCGACGTGATCGGCTACGAATTCATCTTGCAGAAAATGGAGGTGGTCCAGTGAGCCCGTCCCCGCACCTGCTCAGCGACGCCGAGGTGGCGCGCTTCGTGGTCAACGGCTATCACCTGCTCGAACCCGACCTGCCGACGGGCCTCAACGAGTCCATTGCCCAAAAGCTAGACGCCCTCGGCCACAACCCCGGCGACGCCATCACCGAGGCGGTGCCCGAACTGTGGCAGGTGCTCGACCACCCGCAGGTCAAGGGGGTGCTCACCAGCCTGCTGGGCCCGGGCTACGAGGTGCAGTCCCACCGCCACTGGCACTGCAAGCCGCCCGGCTCCCCGCACATGAACTGGCACCAGGACGGCCTCAACAACCGCGACCTGTTCATCAACCATTTCCTGGGCCTCTATTACCCGCGCACCGTCAGCGCCGACATGGGCCCCACCATCATCGTGCCGGGCACCCAGTTCCGCAACGCGCCCACCGACCGCATGGCCACCTACACCAATATACGCGGCCAGGTTCCCCTGGTGGTCAAGGGCGGCACTGTGGCCTTCACCCACTACGACCTGTGGCACGGCACCGGGGCCAACCGCTCCTCGGTCAAACGCCACATGATCAAGTTCCTCTTCCGCCGCACCCAGGACAACATTGCCCCCACCTGGAACCACGACCCGGCCACCCTCAACCGGCCCCACGACTGGAACCAGCGCGGCCAGGCCGAGGATGTCAACAATATCCTCACCTTCGCCAATCCTTTGCGGGTCTCGCAGAGCGACCACTACAAGGAGCGCAGTATCCGCCAGGCGTGCTGGAACCACCTGATGGGTGCGGCTCAGCGGTAACGACCCAGCTCCTTGGCCGTATCGTACATGGCCACCACGTTTTAGGTCGGCGAGTTGTCCTGCAGCTGGTGGGTGGGCGCCAGGGCATAGCCGCCGCCGGGCATCATGATCTCCAGGGTCTGGCGCACGTCGGCCACGGCCTCGGCCCTGGTGCCGTACGCCACCGGCCCGGCGGTGGAGACGCAGCCGTGGAAGGCCAGCCGGTCCCCGTAGCGTTGCTTGAGATAGGCCGGCCCCATGTCGTGGGCCTCGGGCTGCAGGGTGTCCACCACCCCCACCCCCATCTCGGCGAAGTCGTCGAAGGACCAGCTGCTCGAACCACACGAATGCAGCATCACCGGAATCTTATAGGCCTTACCCAGGTCGATGAAGCGCTGGTGGCAGGGCCGCAGGTGGCGGCGGAACAGCTCCAGGCTGATCAGCGGCCCGCGCTGGGTGCCCAGGTCCTCGCCGATCCACAACACGTCGATGCCACCCTGGGCGGCCTCCAGCACCCGGCTGATCACCTCCAACTGGATGTCGGTCTTGCGCTCGATGAAGCGCAGGCAGGCCGCCTCGTCGGTCAGCAGATCGACCAGCACCTGCTCCATGCTGCGGATCATGCCGGTGCTGTTGATGATGTCGGCCAGGCCCGGGCTGCCGGCCACGCAGCAGTACTGGGCGTAGCGCTGGCACATCTCCTTCACCGCGCTGTAGTCGAAGTGGTCCGGCGAGGGCAGGGGCCAGGCCTCCACCTCTTCGAGGGTGGCCTCGCGCAGGGGACAGTCGCAGAAATCCCAGTACCCGCCGCTCTCGTGTTCGATCCAGCGGCGGTGGATGCCCCAGATGTCCACCTGCCGGTCGGGCACGTCGGCGTGTAACTTGGGCCCCACATAGGGGGCGTTGAGGTGGCGGAAGTCGATGCCCAGGGCCTGGCGCAGCCCCTCGTCGTCCCCCGCCGCCAGGCCGTAGTGGTCCTTGAGGCGGCGGTCGATGCCGGGGTTGGCCAGATAGTCGAGCGGCACCCGGTCGGGCGCCTGGCGGGCAAAGGTGATCTTGACGCGTTCCTTGGAGTTCATGCCCTCACCTCGGGTTTCAGGTATGCACTAGCCCGCCGTCGGGCCGCAGCGGAATCCAGGGCTGGCGCGGCGGCGCGCCGGGCTGCCACGGGATGCTGCGGAGGTAGTCCTCGTCCAGATCCACCCCCCACCCTGGTCCGGTGGGGATCTCGAGAAAACCGTCGCGGGGTTTCTCGATCTGCTGTTTGAGGATGCGCCCCCGGTCCGGGTGGGCGCCGGCAGTGGGGATCTCCTGGATGAGGAAGTTCTGCACCACGGCGTCGAGGTGCAGAGAGATGGCCGTGGTCAGCGGACTCCACGGGTTGTGCGGCGCCATGCTGACGTAGAAGGCCTCGGCCATGGCCGCGATCTTGTACACCTCGAGGATACCCCCGGCATTGCCCACGTCGGCCTGGATCACATCCACCGCTTGCTTCACCAGCAACTCGCGGAAGGCATGGCGGCCAAAGAGCCGCTCGCCGGTGGCCACCGGGATGCGGCACTGCCGCCGCACCTCGGCCAGGGCGTCGCTGTATTCGGGCAGGATGGGTTCCTCGTAGAAGAGGATGCCGTACGGCTCGATGCGTTTGGCCATCTCCACCGCATTGACCGGGTTGAGCACCCCGTGCCCGTCGATGGCCACGCCCACCTCATCGCCCACCGCCTCGCGCACCGCCCGCACCCGCGCCTCGGCCCGTTTGCCCTCGGCCAGGTTATACCCCAGCCCGGTGAACTCGAAGGGGGTGAACTTCACGGTGCGGAACCCCTCCTCCAGCCGCCGCTGCGCATCCTCGGCGTAGCTCTCGGGGGTGTTCCCGTGGATCCAGGCGTAGACCTCCACCCGGTCGCGCACCCGGCCCCCCAACAACTCCCAGACCGGCACCCCCAGCGCCTTGGCTTTGATGTCCCACAGGGCATGCTCCACGCCGCTGAGGGCGGCCATCAGCACCGGCCCACCCCGCCAGATCACCGTGCGGTACATATAGCCCCACAGCCGCTCGATTTGGAAGGGGTCGGCGCCGATCAGGTACCCCTCCAGATCCCGCAGCGCCCCCATCACCGCCTGTTCCTTGCCCACACAGGAGGGTTCGCCAAATCCGACGATGCCCTCGTCGGTGTGCAGCTTCACAAAGACGATGATCCGCCCCTGCTGGGCGGCGAGGATTTCCATGCGGGTGATTTTCATCGGCGTCACCTCTCCTGGTTCAAACCGGTTTCACTGCGGGGCAACAAAAACCTCCACCTCATCGATGACCACCAGCCCGGATGCCTGCGGGTCGCTGCGGGCCAGGTGAATCTCCAGCCTATTCCATCCCCACGCCACCAGGCAATCCTTCAGGGCGAACCACCGCGTGGAGAAGGCCGGCTCCTTCTGCGCGCGGAAATCGATGCGGCCCTGTTCGGGGATACACTTGAGCCTGCGCTCGCCAACCTGCCGGACATGCCCCCAGTCCACCGGGGCATCGGCAGCGCGGGTGCGGCCAATCAGCCCGTCGGCAATCACCTGGCCGTTGAGGCGCACCTCCAGCTCGTCGTCCTCGGTCAACCCGAAACCCCGGAAAAGCAGGGTGCCCCCCGCCAATTCGGCCATCTCCTCAAAGAGGGGGAACCGGTACTCCCCGGCTGCACCCTGCACCTCCCGGCTCAGGACCAGCTGGTTGGCCCTGACCGCGCCCGTCGGCCCCCGGCCCTCCCCGCCGAAGCCGGTCTGCCCGGCCCAGGTGGGGTCGAAGAGATAATGCCGCTCGGCGGCCAGCACCCTGGACGGATCGCGCAACTGCCGCAGGGTGCCCAGGGACTGAGGATAGAAGGGCGCGTGCCAGATGGTGCAGAAGTGGTTGTACACGCTGAGGCCGTCGCCGCCGCTGCCGTACACTGTCTGCGCAAAGGCCCGGCAGGTCGCCGGGCTGAGCGGCAACTGGTCGAGCCGACTGCGGGCCCGCGAGCTGGTCCACGGGTACATGCCCGGGTAGAGCATACAGGTCGAGGGGCGCGTGAGGGCTGCAAACTCGTCGAGGGGCAGACTGAAATCGGTGAACATCACGTCGCCGGGGCTCAGGTAGTCTAGCAACCCCGCCCCGATCCAGCTCTCCACGTCCAGCCCCAACTCGGCGCACTCCTCCAGGGTGGAGAAGACCCGCGCCCCAAGGATCATCCGGCGGCCTTTCTTCCTTCCCTCCTCGTCGAGCATCACCCGGACCCGCCGCAACAGGTCGGTCATGAGATGGGCCCGCTCCCGGCCGCTTTCCCGTGGGAAGTAGCCGTGATCGCGGAAACAGAGTTCCAGGCCATCCACCTCGAAGCGGGAAGCCACCTCCTGCATCGGCGCGTACAGGTACTCCCGGACTGCGTCGAAGGTGAAATCCAGCGGCTTGCCGTACCGGTAGTACTCCCCTTCCGGCAGCACCAGCGCGAACTCGGGGTGGGCCTCGTAGAACTCGGCGTACGCGGGGAAATTGTGGTCGTCGTTGATACGAAAACCGGCCAGGCAGCGCAGGCCACGCCGGTGACTCTGGTCGATCAGCACCGACAAGGGCTGGTCCCCTGCCTCCAGCATGGGGAGGAAGCGCCGGTGCTGCGGGCGCTGGTCGTACTGGAGCTGTTCGGATTGCCAGTACACCGAGTACCCCTGATTGTAGACCTCCTGCACCAGGGTATCCGCGCCACCGTCGGCGACCATGTCCACCCAGCGGCGCAGATCCTCGGGCCCGGTGGGATCGGGCAACAGGTTCACGGCGATACTCGAAGGGTCACTCACAAAAAGGAGGCGATGGTCGCCGCGCGGGGCCCAGCGCTGGGTAGTCTGGGTCATGTCTCGGTCTCCCCGGCCAGGACCTTGCCACTCATCGCGATCACCAATAGTCCTCCAATCGCTCCAGGGTCCAGCGCACCGTGTACGGGTCCAGCCGCTCCCCCCGCTTATACCCCCGGCTCGCCGCCTGGGCTGCCTCGATACGCTTGTAGCGGATCTCGAAGTCGAGCGGCTCGGCAAAGGTGAAGGCTTTCATCTGTCCCAGCCGCCCGGCGGCCCGCTGCGCCGCGGCCTGGATCTCGGCCACCGCCCGCCGCGGGTGTTTGCTCAAGGCCCCGTTCCAGCCCAGCCCCTGTTTGGTGGTCGCCGTCTCGGCCCAGGGGAAAAACGCGCCGGCCTCGGCCACCCCCTTGTCGTCGCTGGCCACCAGCACCACCGGCACCCCCAGGCGGCCGGCCATGGCCCCGTCGATGCCCATCTCCCCCACCTCGCGGCCGTTCACCTTCATGTATTGATAAGAGACCGAACTGAAGCTGTGGCAGATCACCCCGTCGATGGTGTTGTCCATGGCGTGGTACCCGATGAGGGCCACCCCGGCGAAGTCCTTTTCGAGGCCGGGCCAGCGATGCGGGAACCCCACGCCCAGGGCGATGTCGCAGCGCTCGTCCAGTTGATCGTAGTGCAGGTTGAGGCTGCCCCCGTGGTTGTCCCAGACGATTACCTGGCTGGCGCCGGCGGCAAAGAATCCCCGCGCCGCGGCATCCGCCTCGCGGGTGGCCTGCAGCCGGGCGAACTCCAGGTCCCGCGACTCGTTGAGCGATCCTCCCGGCGCACCCGCCACCCCGGCCACTCCTTCGCAATCCACGGCGACAATGAATTTCATCCTGCGCTCCTTTCAGCTCACCTCGACGATGGCCACACCGACCTCACCCAGCGACCGGCCGCCGCTATCCACCTCGGCCGCGACCAGGTACCGCCCGGCCGCGGCACTGGCGGGGATCTGCACGGCAAAACGCAGCCGGCCACTCGCCCCACCTTTCACCCGGAGCTGCCGCGGCGCCGGCGCCCCCTTCCACCCCGGCGGCGGCACCGCCGCCACCTTCAGTTCCACGGCCTGCCGGCGGTGGTTGTGGTGCACCAGACTCAGGCTCAGCCGCTGTCCCGGCGCACCCCGGCTGACAAAGGGCTCCCACACCGTGGCCCGGCAGTCGTAGTCGGCCAGCCAGTCGGGCGAGGGGCAGAGGGCCTGCACCGCCTTTTCGGCCTGCGCGCTCCACTTGAGGATGCGGCGGTAGTGGGAAGGGGCAAAGCGGTACACACAGCCGTGCCCGTTGCAGATCAGTTCGGGGGCCAGATCGAGGACCAGCTGCGCCGAGCGGGCAAAGCCCTCGCCGAAGCGGCTGCCGTTGTAGGAACAGAACCCGCCGGTGCCGTTCCAGCGGCTGGGCGGCTGGAAGTTGTCCCCCGAAAAAAGCACCCGGTGCCCATCCACCTGAGTGGCGAAGGCGCAGTGCCAGCGGGTCTGGCCGGGGAAGGCATGGATCTCGAACCCGTACTCATGCCAGCGCCAGCGACCTTGCTCGGGCCAGCGCCGGTCGGCTACCACGTCCCGGGCCGGCAGCCAGGGCACGTCCCACTGGTCGCGCCGCCGCAGGGGCGCCTCCACCCAGGGGTGCAGCCAGACCTTCGCCCCGTACTGCTGCCGCATCCAGTCCAGGCCGTCGCTGTGGTCCAGGTGATAATGCGAAGCCGTGGTCACCTCGATGCGCTCCAGCCCGAGTTCGGCCAGCAGCGGCCGCAGGCGCTCGATGTCGGCCAGAGTGGGATCGACCACCAAGCCCGCGCCTTTCTCGCTGACCAGCAAAAAGCTGTTGGCCCCGAACTGATAGAGATGGGGCGACACCCGCCAGGCCCCGCAGACCATAGGCTCCAGGTCGTGCCAGCGGTTGGGCTCGCCGGCGCACACCGAGCCTTTGGCGCGGATCAGATCCATGAGCCGGCGCTGCACCTGGCGCACACAGGCGCGGGCCCGGCGCAAGACCGGCGGCCCGTGGGCGGGCAGCAGCCAGTCGAAGTGACAATAACCCAGCCGTGCCAACCCCTGCCAGGCAGCCAGCGCCCCGCCGGGGGTCCAGTGGTCCCACTCCAGATGATAGGGCTGGTGGATCTTGCCACCGGCATGCGCCGCGTCACCGCAGAAGGCCAGGTGCCGGCCCTGCCACTCGACCAGATAACTCAGCGCCCCCTGGCCGTGGCCGGGGGTGGCCACGCAGCACAGCCGCACCGGGCCCAGCACCCGCTCGGTGTCCCCGGCCAGGTCGGGAGCAATGCCACCCACCGGCAGGCAGGGCGCCGCATAGGAGGAGGGGCAACCGGCGTTCTGGTAGGTGCGCCAGAAAGGCGCCACGTCCTGCAACAGGGCCGCCTCGCCCTGGGGCACGTGCAGGGTCCAGGGACCTGACTTCCCCCGGTACAACCCGGAGCACTGGTCGCGGTGGGCGTGGGTGAGCACCACATGCTCCACCTGCCGCACCCCGATCTCCTCCAGATACTCCAGCCAGCGGCCCGCGCCGAAGTCGATGGCCAAGGCGCGGTCCCCGCAGCGCAGCAGGTACACATTGCAGGTGTCGGCAAAAACGAAGAGCTCCTCGCCCAGCGTCTGCCAGTGTTTGAGCGCCCGCATGACCTTACCCCGCAGTGGGCGCCACGGCGCGCAGATCGGGCACCAGGGATTCGTATTCGGCAAAGTGCTCGTTGAAGAGCCCTACCAAGTGCCGGGCCTTGAGGTCGTAGGCCAAAGGGTCCTTCCAGGAACTGCGCGGGTCGAGCACCTCGCCGGGCACGCCCGGGCATTCGGTGGGCATCTCCAGGCCAAAGAGCGCGTCGCGGCTGCGGGCCACCCGGTCCAGCCGGCGGTCGAGGATGGCGGCGACAATGGCGCGGGTATAGTCGATGCGGATGCGTTTGCCCTCGCCGTAGGGGCCCCCGTTCCAGCCGGTGTTCACCAGCCAGCAGCGGGCCTGATGGCGGCGGATGCGCTCGCCCAGCAGGCGGGCGTACTCGGTGGGGTGCAGCACCAGGAAAGGCCCCCCGAAACAGGGCGAGAAGGTGGCAGAGGGTTCGGCCACGCCCCGCTCGGTGCCGGCCACCTTGGCGGTGTACCCGGATATAAAATGGTACATGGCCTGCTCGGGACTGAGGCGGGCCACCGGCGGCAGCACCCCGAAGGCGTCGCAGGTGAGCATGATGATATTGGTCGGATGGTTGCCCATGCCTTCGAAGGAAGCGTTGGGGATGTAGTTGAGCGGATAGGAACCCCGGGTGTTTTCGGTCAGGCTCTCGTCGTCCAGATTCACCCGCCGGGTATGGGGATCGATGGTCACGTTCTCGAGCACGGCGCCAAAGCGGTGGACAGCGGCGTGGATCTCGGGTTCGGCCTGGGCGTTGAGGCGGATGACCTTGGCGTAACAGCCGCCCTCGAAATTGAAGACCCCCCGCTCGTTCCAGCCGTGTTCGTCGTCGCCGATCAGCATGTAGTTGGCGTTGGCCGACAGGGTGGTCTTGCCCGTGCCCGAGAGCCCGAAGAAGAGCGCCGTCTCGCCGCGGCTGTTCTTGTTGGCCGAACAGTGCATACTCATCATCCCCTGGATGGGATAGAGGTAGTTGAGCACGGTGAACACCGCCTTCTTCATCTCCCCGGCGTAACTGGTGCCGCCAATGACGATGAGCCGGCGGGCCAGGTTGATGACCACGAAGACCTCGGAGCGGGTGTGATCCCGCTCGGGCACCGCCGCAAAGCCGGGGGCGTAGATCAGCTGCCAGTCGGGCAGGAAGCGGGCCAGGTGCTCGTGGTCCATCTCGCGGATGAACATGTTGCGGGCAAAGAGGCTGTGCCAGGCCCGCTCGGTGAAGACCCGCAGCGGAACCCGGCACTGCGGGTCGGCGCCGGCATAACAATCCTGAACAAAAATATCCCGCCCGCGCAGGTACTCCTGCACCCGTTCCAGCAGTTGCTCGAAGCGCTCGGGAGTCATGGGATGATTGACCTTGCCCCACCAGACCGCCTTTTCGGAACCGGGCTCCTGCACCACGAACTTGTCCCCCGGGGAGCGGCCGGTATACTTGCCGGTGTGTACCACCAGCGGACCCAGGTGGGCGATGGTGCCTTCGCCGCGCCGGACGATCTCCTCGTAAAGCATGGAGGTGGTCAGGTTGTGATGCCACTTCCAGGGATCCCCCAGATTCACCGTGTGCGCCCGCTCGTGCATGATCTTCCTTTCTGTGGATGGCATGTGTTTCAATTATACTGCAAACCACCGGCAGGGGTAAGTTCCCGGCTGACCGCGACCGGCCCCCATGCCTGTCAAAAATGCAGGACCACTGCCACCCCCGGGGATTGCGCCCTGCTGAAATGGCAGTGCCGTGCCAACCCCCGGACTGCCCGCCGCACCTGCCCCTCTGCCCTCATCCTTCTTACAGCGAGCTTCGACAACCACTTAGCGCTGATCCCCCTCCCGCTCCCGCAGTGCTGGCACAGCGATTGCAGTTCTCTACGGCGCAGCGAACACCCAGCCACAACATCTCAATCAAAGGAGGCACGTCATGTTTGCCAGACCATTCTTCTCCAGCGTCAGCCCCTACACCATGAGCGGCCCCTCGGGCAGTTTGCAGCAGCTCCGTCAGGACTTCGACCGCCTCTTCGAAGGGGTATGGCAGCCGGCCGACGAGTACCCGGCCGTCAATCTGTGGAACAACGGCGAGGGCGCCCTGGCGGTGGTCGAACTGCCTGGTTTCGCCCCCGGCGATATCGAGGTCTCGGTGGTGCAGAATGTCCTTACCCTGCGCGGTGAACGCCGGGCCCCCGCGCCCAAAGAAGGCGAAACCTATCACCGTCGCGAGCGCTGGCACGGCAAGTTCACCCGCTCCCTGGCCCTGCCCTTCGAGGTCGACAGCACCAAGGTTGAGGCCAGGTTCAAGAGCGGCGTGCTCACCATCGTCCTGCCGCGCGCCGAGGCCCACCGCCCCCAGAAGATCGCCATCCACACCAACTAACCGACCTACTTTGAGGAGGACCAGACCATGAGCACCCAGACCCAGGCACTCGAGAAAAAAGCCCCCGCGGCCCTCGCCACTCCCGAACGCCCCGCCGCGCGGCGGGTCTTCTCCCCGCGGGCCGACGTGTACGAAACCCCGGAGGAGATCGTGGTCGTCGCCGAACTGCCCGGCGTCAGCGAGGAGTCGCTGGACATCACCCTGGAGCAGCGCGAGTTGACCATCCGCGGCACCACGGCCGCCACCACTCCGGAGGGCTACCGCCTGATCTACAGCGAATATGGGGAGGGCAACTACGAGCGCCGCTTCGTCCTGGCCGACAGTATCGACCGCAACGGCATTGCCGCGAATCTGAAGAACGGCGTACTGCAACTGCGCCTGCCCAAGGTCAAAGAGGCGCTGGCCCGCAAGATTCCGGTGAAGGCCGAGTAACTGCCCCGCCCCGATCTCTCCTGGCCGCAGGGCGCCGCGTGCGTCCTGCGGCCTTTGTATCCGCGGGCTTTACCGATCATCGGCGGTTGTTATATTTAAGCTGATTTTGGATACCGGCCGCCCCGCGGCCCATCTTCACCTAGCCATTCGCGGAGAGTACGCCTTGATGCCCTTTGGTTTCAGCCCCACCTTCATCCTGCTCATCCCGCCGATGATCCTGGCGCTCTATGCGCAGTACAAGGTGCGGCACACCTACAGCAAGTTCAGCGAAGTCCCCGCCGCCGCCGGC
>JADZBP010000052.1 GCA_020852055.1 Candidatus Latescibacterota bacterium | reverse complement strand
CCCCCGTCGGCAGAGCGCCGCAGGAGCAGGTCGATGTCGCCGGTGTCACCGCGCCCGCCTTTGCGGCCCTCGCAGAAGGCCAGGAGGGTCTGGCCGGCGCGGACCAGCGCGGGGATGCGGTAGGTGTGGTACCGGCCCTGGCCGGCGGTGAAGAGGGGGAACTGGGTGAGCATGAGCCGGCTCCCGCGTTAGGGGGACAAGGGGAAATATCATCAAGGAAGGGCAGGATTCAAACCGCTTTTTCGCTGGAGGTCAACTATGGTCACCGTGCAGGCGACCCGCACCGGAGCCCCGCCCGCCTGGGCAGTCAAACAGCGCCAGCTCTTTGCCGCCATCAACGGGGCGGCACCGCTCTTCATGGAGAAGTACGTACACCGCGGCGGCAGCCTGCGGGCCCACGGCAAACTCGACGACGACTACGAATGTTTTGCCAGTTGGCCGCTCTGTTACGCCATGGGCGGCGACGAGCGCCTGCTCGAGTGGAGCCTGGCCGCCTGGAACGGCATCACCCGGCAGTGGACCTACCAGCACCAGCAGACCGTGCACCGCGAGTTCGTGCGCCATTACGACATGCTGCACCTGAGCGAGGCGTACACCGGTTTCCAGAACTTCGGCCTGGCCGATCCGGCCATCCCCGAAAACACCGACCGGGCGCGGCGCTTCGCCGGGTTCTACCTGGGCGAGGACCCTGAGGCGCCCAACTACGACCCCCAGCGCCGGCTCATCCGCTCGCCCCTCACCGGCAGCGGCGGTCCGCTCTTCACCTCCAACCCGGACTACAACCTGATCTACGGCCATGCCAGCCTGTACCCGGTGGTCGCGTCTCTGGAGCCGGGCTGGGAGAAGGACCCGGCGCGCCACGCCCAGATCCAGCAACTCTACGACGAGATCGTGGTCTGCGGCGATGTGCCGATGAACCTCGCCATCACCGGCCTCTTCAGCCACGCCTTCATGCTCACCGGCGAGGAGCGGTACCGGCGCTGGGTGCTCGATTACGTGGAGGCCTGGATGGAGCGGATCCGCCGCAACGGCGGCATCATCCCCGACAACGTGGGACTGTCCGGGGAGATCGGCGAGCGCCGCCAGGGGCAGTGGTGGGGCGGATTCTACGGCTGGACCGGCCGCTACTCGGTGTGGATGATCTGCCACGCCCTGATCACCGCCGCCGAGTCGGCGCACCTGCTCAGCGGGGACGCGGGTTATCTGGACCTGCTGCGCTCGCAACTCGACATGCTGCTGGAGCGGGCCATCGAGCGCGACGGGGATCTGCTGGTGCCCTACAAGATGGGGGCAGAGGGCTGGCACGATTTCCGGCCCATGGACCCCTACGCCCCGGGGCATCTGTGGCACGCCTCGATGGAGGCGCGGGACTGGGCGCGGCTGGATCGGCTGCGCCGGGGCGCCGCCCACGGCCCCCATGCCTATGCGTACGCCGAGTCGCCCCTGCCGCCGGCGCCGGGGGCCGAGGAGTGGCGGCCGGAGGGGGCCGCCGACTGGCGCCGGGTCGAGAGCGATCTGTACGGCAACAAGATCGTCGAGAACGAGGCGGCCCACCTCACCTTCCTCGGCGGGGACAACCCCGGCTGGCCCGAGGCGGTGCTCGACGCCAACCTGGTCCAGGTGCAGCGCAACATCGAA
Source organism: Candidatus Latescibacterota bacterium (assembly GCA_020852055.1). Classification (GTDB taxonomy): domain Bacteria; phylum Latescibacterota; class UBA2968; order UBA8231; family UBA8231; genus SICG01. The sequence goes on along the minus strand of JADZBP010000052.1, from coordinate 22,369 downwards.
CGGCTGCGCGGCGACACCTACCAGCACGAATGGCAGAGCCAGACCCTCATGGCCCAGAACCCGGTTTTTGCCAGCGGTCTGGGGCAGATGACCCTGGGGGCGCCCTTCCCCTGCTACAACGGCGGCCTGGTGATGGCCCGGGTGCGGTACTTCGACGCGGCGCGGCGGCGACCTGGTTTGCCCCCGGACGTGGCGGCCCTGGTCGAAAAGCTCGAGGCCACCCGCACCGTGGTGCAGCTGGTCAACACCAGCGCCCTGGAGGGAAGGCAGTTGATGGTGCAGGCCGGCGGGTACCGCGAGCACTGCTTCGGCGAGGTGCGCTGGGAAGGCGGCAGCGCCCAGGTCGGGGGCAGCCATCTGCAGGTCGAGTTGCCCCCCTCCACCGCCATCCGCCTGGAGCTGGATACCCGCTGTTTTGTGCAATCGCCCACCTACGACCAGCCCTGGCAGGCGGGGGGAGGTTGACACACCGGCGCCCTTTGCTGGATAATTGACACCCCCGGCGCCGGCCGCGCCGAGGGTTGGCCGCCAAGGGGAGGGACCGATGCCGCGACAGGACCGGGTCGACGCCAGGGAGAAGGACGAGTACCTGATCGACTATCTCTTCGATCTCAACGGGTACCTCATCCTGAAAAACGCGCTCGCCAAAGACGAGTTGGCGGCGATGAACCAGTGGGTCGAGGATCACTGGCAATACGTGGAGGGCAAACGCCGCAGCCAGGGCCAGGCCGAGGGCGCCTGGATCGGCGGGGTGGAGACCCACACCTACAGCGGCGCGGACGGCTGCAACTTCCAGAATATCGTCGAGGGCGGGCCGGTGTTCCGCCAACTGATCAACCATCCGGCCTGGATCGGGCACTGCCGGCGCTGGATCAACCCGCTCAACGGGGCCTCGATCCACGAGAATCTGCTCAACGTGCGCGGGCAGGGCGGTTATATCGGCATCCATGGGGGCGGGGCCATTCCCCTGTGTTATCTCACCTTCCGCCAGGAAAACACCGGGGAATGGATGGTGGGGCAGATCAACGTGATCGGCGCGCTGGGGGATGTGGGGCCGGGCGACGGGCCGACCACCCTGATCCCGGGCAGCCACAAGTCGGCGATCAAACACCCCAAACTCACCGAACAGTACTACCGCAGCGACGATGCGGCCGGCAACCAGATGGGCATGGAGGAGCTGTACCTGGAGGCGGGGGACGTGCTGATGTTCACCGACGCCATCACCCACGGTTCGGCGGCGCGCACCAATCCGGGTTATCGCCGCACCACCCTGTACCGCTACTCACCGCGGTGGCTGCGGAGTCGGTTTCACTACGTGCCCAGCCAAGCCTTGTGGGACAGCCTCGACGAGGAGCAGCGCACCCTCATCGACCCGATCCCCCCGCGCTTCGCGCCTGGGCAGGGGTATACCCAGGCCTAGTTGGGCGGTGGTGAGCGACCCATTCCGACCTTTCGCAAGGCGCGTCCTTCCCACCCTGCTCGCGAAGCTCCGCTCTCCCCTCCACACCTCCCGCGGACTTCCCTTCCCCACGGCCCCCCGCGAAAGGTCTCCAGGGTCATCTCCCCGCCGCCGGTAGCCTGCCCGCGATAGAACGCTATGGCACTGGTGGCCCCCACGCCTTCCTCGCCCAGACCTCCATCGCGCCGTAGCGATCCTCCCAGGTGGTGTACATGGCGCCGACGATGCCGGGCACGGTGCGGGTGTTGGCCAGCCATTCGGCGATGGCGGCGCCGTCCTCGTCGCTGTCGTAATAGCCCGAGAGGATCTGCTTCAGGCCCCGGTCGGCGAAGAACTGGCAGTTCTTGCCCTGCAGGCCGCCGTGCCAGTTGACCATGCCGATGCCCGGATCGAGGCCCTCCCACGAACCGGCCAGCGAGCCGTTGACCGCGTAGTAGCGATCGACGGCGTTGTGCTGGGGGTCGAACATGTCGCTCCACACCCAGACCTCGGCGTCGGGGCGCAGGTCGCGGATGATCTGGGCCGACTGGTGTACGTTCCAGGCCAGCAGCTGGCCGGGGGTGAGGTTTCTGCTCCGGCAGAGGGCGCACTGGTTGACCACCCGCAATTCGTCGTGGGACATCAGGAAAGCGGCGGGGTGGAAGAGGGAGTCGGCGTGTTGCACCTCGGCGCGCCAGTCGGCGAAGATCCTGGGTTCGCTGAGGCAGTGGGTGACCCGGTCCTCGTACACGATGAGCGAATGGTAGAAGCTGACGCGCAGGCGCTGGCCCTCGCGGATGCGGGTTTCGGGGGTGAGCTGGATGGGCGGGGCCTGGTGGTATCCGCGCCAGGGGTGCAGCAGCGGGTCGATGACAGGGGCGTAGTCGCGGCCCTCCTCGAAGAGGGTGCCGTCCTCGCCGCGCACCGTCACCGGGCAGCCGGGCCGGCGCAGTACGTTGACCAGCCCCACCTCCTCGATGCTCAGATCGTCCCACCAGATCTTCCCCTCCTTGCCGCCCCACGATCCCAGGTAGAGCATGGCGTCCTGGTTTTCGAGGCTGTTGAAGATCAGGTCCCAGCGGGTCCAATCCTGGCTGGCCTGGGTGTGTACGGTCTGAAAGCTGATGGCGTGTTCGGAATCGGCGGTGAGGATCTTGATCTCCGGGTCGGCCGGGGCCAGATTCTCGGAGCGCACCCAGCAGGAGATATGGTACTGGCGGTGGGGGGCGAGTTTGAGGGGCTGGGCCAGGCGGCAGTGCCGATACTGGTTCCTGCCCACACTCTCCATGCGCAGCGAGGTCTTGCCCCCGTGCACCACCTCGTGGTCGGCGAAGGTGGTCAGGCCTTCGTCGTCCTGCAGGGTCCAGCCGGCGAAGTGGTTGCCCTCCACCTCCTCGAAGCCGCGGTTGAGCACCTGGGTGGGGTTGTCCGCCGCAAAGAGGGCCTGACCCTGGCCGGCGAGGAAGAGGGCATCCTGCACCGGCACCCCTTCCATATAGTTGCGGTCGCGCACACCGCCCATGACGATGGCGACCAGGTCGAGATGGTGTTCGGCGGCGGCCTGCCGGAGGGCGGCGGCTCGGTCGGCGGGGATGTTGTAGGAGAAGGCCACGCCATTGTACCCAGCGGCCGCGGCGGCGGGGAAGCGGGCGATCATACGGTCCACCTCGGCGGGGTCGCTCATGTCCCGCCAGACGAAGAGCCAGCGTTTTTCCAGCGGCCGGGGGGCGGTGCTGTCGACGGGAGCCGGCTGGGCGGCGACGGCGGCGGCCCAGAGCAGGATGAGCAGGCAGGGGCGTAACAGGCGGCGGCAGAACATGGGGGCCTCCATCGGCGGGTGGTGCGGGGGCGGAAAAAGGCGATATTTGGGCGGCGAACTCCAGGGAAAGGTAAGCAAATGGCAGAATACAGGGCAGGCATCATCGGCCTGGGTTTCATCGGCGCGGCGGACCAGGTCTCGGGCGACGCGCTGGGGCAGCGGGTGGAGGATCTGGACGGCACCCACCTGGTGGCCCTCGACCGCCATCCGCAGGTGCGGGTGGTGGCTGGCAGCAGCCGCGACGCGGGCCGGCGGCAACGGTTTGCGCAGCGCACCGGGGCCGAGACCTACGCGAGTTGGCAGGAGATGCTCGAATCCGAGCGCCTCGATATCGTCAGCGTGGCCACCTACACCCCCACCCACGAGCCGATCACCCTGGCCTGCGCCGCAGCCGGGGTGCGGGCGGTGTACTGCGAGAAACCGGTGGCGCCCACCCTGGAGGCCGGCGACCGGATGCTGCGGGCCTGCGAGGAAGCCGGCGCCCTGCTGGTCTTCAACCACCAGCGGCGTTTCAACCCCAATTACCAGCGGTTGCGCGACCTGGTGGCCGGCGGCGGGTTGGGCGCGTTGACCTCCGTCAACGCGCAGTGGGGCAGCGGCCGGCTGGGCAACGTGGGCACCCATATCTTCGACGCCATCGGCATGGTGACCGGCTGCCGCGCCGAGGCGGTGGCCGGCACCCTCGACCTGGCGGGCAAACCCGACTGCCGCGGCGCGGACTTCAGCGATCCGGGGGGCTGGGGCACGGTGCGCCTGCAGGGCGGCCCGATGGTGGTGATCGACGCCCCCGACTACAGCCGGGCGCCCTTTGTCATCGCCTTCAACGGCAGCGAGGGCCGGGCGCTGGTGGGGGGGAACGAGTTTCGGCTCGAGTACTGGGATGGCCGGCGCGAGTGCTGGCCCAGTGCCGTGACCGAGGTCAGCTCCATGGACCGCGGGGTGCAGGAGATCGTGAGCTGGCTGGACCGGGGCGGCCCCTTCTCCTATCCGGCGGCCGAGTCCCTGCACGCGCTGGAGATCGTCGTCGCGTTCCATCTCTCCCACGCCCGCAATTCGGCCTGGGTCGAGCTGCCCCTCAGCGGGGCCGAGCGGCAGCTGGTGATCCAGAGCGGCTGACCAATCCACCCCTAGAGCAGGAGAGAGACCCTTGGCTATACCTATAGACCTGAGCGGCCGCGTGGCCCTGGTCACCGGCGGCACCAGCCAGCTGGGGCGGGTGATGGTGCGCACCCTCGCTGCGGCCGGCGCTGACCTGGCCATCCATTACAAACAGAACCAGCAGGGTGCCGCCGGACTGTGCGCCGAGGTCGAGGCCCTGGGGCGGCGGGCCCTGGCGGTGCAGGCCGAGGTGGCCGACCTGCCGGCGGTGTTGGCCATGCGCGATACCATCCGCCAAAGCCTGGGTGACCCCGGGATCGTGGTGACCAACGCGGTGTCGCAGGTGGCGTGGAATACGGTGCTCGAGACCGACCCGGCCACCTATGAAGACCAGTTTCGCACCTGCGTGTTGCAGAACGTGCACCTGGCCAAGGCCTTTGTCCCGGCCATGATCGCGCGGGGGCAGGGGCGTTTCATCGGCATCAATCCCGAGTGCACCATGCAGCTAAAACCCAACCAGTCGGCGTATGCCTCGGCCAAACGCGGCATGGACGGCGTCCTGCGGGTGCTGGCCCGCGAGGTGGGCGAGCACCAGATCACCATCAACCAGGTGGCGCCGGGCTGGACCATCAGCGACCGGGACCGCGAGCAGGGCACCGAGCGCCACGAGGCGTACGAGGCCACGGTGCCGCTCCGGCGGCGCGGCACCGACCAGGAGATCGCCAATGTGGTGGCCTTCCTCGCCTCGGACCTGGCCAGCTTCATCACCGGGGCCTATGTGCCGGTGTGCGGCGGCAACGTGATGCCCACCATCTGAAGGGCTCCTATGGAACCGCTCACCATCGCCACCGCGCAGTTCCAGAGCCTGGATGGGGACAAGCAGGCCAACCTTGCGGCCATCGACCGGCTGGCCGGCGCGGCGCGGGTCAAGGGGGCGCAGGCGGTGGCCTTCCATGAATTGTGTGTGACGGCCTACACCTTCTTCAAGGATCTCGACCGCGCCCAGGTCGAGGCCTTGGCCGAGGCGGTGCCCGAGGGCCCCAGCACGCAGAGATTGATCGAGATTGCCCGCCGCCACGGCCTGGCGGTGCTGGCCGGCCTGGTGGAGCGGGACGGGGAGGGCCGACTCTACAACACCTATGTGTGTGTGGACGGGCAGGGGCTCCGGGCGCGCTTCCGCAAACTGCATCCCTTCATCAGCCGCTCTTTCAGCCCCGGCGACGAGTACACCGTTTTTGAGCTGGGCGGCTGGCAGTGCGGCATCCTCATCTGCTACGACAACAACGTCATCGAAAACGTGCGGGCCATCGCCCTGCTGGGAGCCCAGATCATCTTCGCCCCGCACGTCACCGGCTGCACCCCCTCGCCCATGCCGGGCCGGGGTTACGTCGATCCCCGGTTATGGGAGCAGCGTCTGGCCGACCCCGAGGCGCTGCGGCGGGAATTCGACGGGCCCAAAGGGCGCGAGTGGCTGCTGCGCTGGCTGCCGGCGCGGGCCTACGATAACGGGGTGTATTACGCCTTCAGCAACCCCATCGGCTTCGACGGCGACCAGCTCAAACCCGGCCTGTCGATGCTGCTCGACCCGTACGGGGAGATCCTGGCCGAATGCCGCAGCTTCGACGAGGAGGTGGTCGCCGCCACCTTCACCGCCGACAAGCTGGAGTTGGCCGGCGGCCGCCGCTACCGGCGGGCCCGCCGGCCCGAGCTGTACCGCGAGATCCTGGGCCGGCCCCACGACGGGGTGACCGCGCCGGTGTGGCGCACGCCCGATCCGCCCTAACCCGTTTCCCAACCCACGAGGTTCCCATGTCCAGACCCCCCTTCAGCATCGACGCCGACCAGATCCCCGGCCGCCCCAATGTACCCGCCCGCTGCCACCTGCCCGCCCAGCCCCTGGCGGACAGCGGCATCCATATCACCGCCATCGAGACCGTGCTGCCCCCGGCCTTTGCCCCGCACCTGGTGGCCCTGCGTATCCACACCGACGCGGGCATCATCGGTTGCGGCGAGACCTATTTCTGTGGCCAGGCGGTCACCGGCATGATCCACGACTATTTCGCCGGCCGCCTGCTGGGGGCCGACGCCCTGGCCATCGAATCGCACTGGCGTTTCCTCTACGAGCGCATGGCCAATATCGGGGTGCGCGGCACGGAGTTGCGCGCCATCTCGGCCATCGACCTGGCGCTGTGGGATATCCTGGGGCAGGTCTGCAACCAGCCGGTGTACCGCCTGCTGGGCGGGCCGGTCCGGGACCGCGTCGCGGTGTACAACAGCTGCGGCAATCCCAGCTACGGCATCCAGGCCGAGCCGGCGCCCCAGGTGCGGACCGGCTGGCAGGGCTGGCCCGGCATGGGCTCGGTGGGCCGGCCCGGACCGATCTCCGACTCGTTCAATTATTTCCACCATCCCGTCGAGCTGGCCAGGGAGCTGATCGACCTGGGCTACCCGGCGATGAAGATCTGGCCCTTCGACCTGCCGGCCATCGAACACGGCCCCATGTACATCCGCGACGCGGATATCCGCCAGGCCCTGCGGCCGCTCGAAAAGATCCGCGAGGCCGTGGGTATGGACATCGAGGTGATGATCGACGGCCACGCCCATTTCCAGTTGCCGGCGGCCCTGCGTATCGCCGAGGCCCTGCGCCCGCTGCGGCCTTTGTGGCTGGAGGATATACTCAAGATGGACAACCTCGACACCCTGGCCGATTTCCGCCGCCAGAGCCAGATGCCGATCTCGGCCAGCGAGATGCTGCTCTGCGCCCCCGACTACGCGGCGCTGATGGAGAAACGCGCCGCCGACTATATCATGATCGATCCCACCTGGGTGGGGGGCATCTCCGAGACGGTGCGCATCGCGCGGCTGGCCCAGATCTACAACCTGCCGGTGAGTATGCACGACGCCACCGGGCCCTTGACCATGCTGGCCGGGGTACATGTGCTGGCCGCCTCCGGCAACGGCCTGTACCAGGAGACCATGCGCGCCTCGATCCAGACCACCTACCGCGATCTGATCGACCTGGAGGTGAAGATCGAGGGCGGCAGCCTGGCGTTGCCCACGGGGCCTGGCCTGGGGGCGCGGCTGCATCCGGAACTCTTCCGGCCCGACGCTCTGGGCTATCGCCGGAGCGGGCCGTGAGCGCGGTCCTCGATCCCTTTGTGGCCATCGATTTCGAGACGGCCAACGAACGCCCGGACAGTGCCTGCGCCGTGGCCCTGGTGCGGGTCGAGGAAGGACAGATCGTGCGCAAGGAGGTCTGCCTGATCCGCCCCGGCAGCGAGCGCTTCACCTTCACCGGCATCCACGGCATCACCTGGGCGCAGGTGCGCGCCGAGCGTCCCTTCGCCGAGGTGTGGGCAGCGGTGCAGGACATCGTCGCGGGGGCGCGGCATCTGGCGGCCCACAACGCCAGTTTCGACAAACGGGTGCTGCGGGCCTGCTGCGAGAGCGCCGGCCTCGCGGTGCCGGCCCTGCCCTTCGTCTGCACGGTGCAGGTGGCGCGGCGGGTGTGGAATATCCGCCCCACCCGCCTGCCCGATGTCTGCCGGGCGCTGTCGATCGGACTCAAACACCACGACGCGGCTTCGGATGCCGAGGCCTGCGCCAGGATTCTTGTCGAGGCGGGCCAGCGGGGCTGGCGCCCTTCCTGAAGGGAGAACGGCCATGCGTATTTTGGTCGCGGCGGTGTTGCTGCTTGCCGGTTCCTGTTTGGCCCAGGGGAACCTGGTGCTCAACGGCGGTTTCGAGGGCCCGGCCGAGCGCCAGGGCTTGCCGCGGGGCTGGACCGTGGAGGTGCACCAGCCCGGCGCCGGGGCGCCGGGGCTCGACACGGCGCTGGCCACCGCCGGGCAGCAGGCCCTGCGCCTCGACCACCCGGCCGACAACAACACCTGGGTGCGCGCCAACCAGGACGGTATTCCCGCCCGGCCCGGATCGACCTACCGCTTCGACGGCCGTATCCGCGCCACCGGGCCGGCGGCCTTCGTCGTCTATGAATTCACTCCCGGCGATCCCCAGCGCCAGTACCTCACCCACCTCATCGAGGGCGGGCAGGACGGGCAGTGGCAGGCGGTGGGGGCCACCTTCACCACCGACGCGGGAGCGCGCACCTTCCGGATCTCCTGCCTGGTGCAGGGCCAGGGCACCGCCTGGTTCGACGAGGTGCAGCTGGTGCGGGTCGGGGGCGCGCCCAACGGCGACGCCCAGGCCGTCGACCAGGCCCCGGTGATCGATGGCCGGCTCGACGATGCCGCCTGGCAGGCGGCGCCCGCGCTGGGCCCGTACTTCCTGCTCGGGCAGGGGGGCGAAAGGCCCGCGGGGGCCACCTGGACCAAGGCGGTCTGGACCCCGACCACCCTCTACCTCGCCATCGCGGCGGACGAGCCCTTCACCGACCAGCTCCGGGCGGCCGTGACCCGCGACGACGGCCCGGTGTACAACGACGACTGCGTGGAGATCTTCCTCGACCCGGAAGGGGAGGGAGCCGGCTTTGCCCAGCTCGACGTCAACAGTCTCGGGGTGCGCTTCGACAGCCGGCAGCGCGGCCAGCGCCTGCTCACGGCCTGGTACCAGGTGGCCGGGGCTTCTCCGGTGGACTGGCAACCGGCCTGGACGGCGCAGACCCACGTGGAGGAGGGCCGGTGGACCGCGGAGATGGCCATCCCCTTCGCCAGTCTGGGACGGACCCCGCAGCCGGGCGATACCTGGGGGGCGAATTTCTGCCGCCAGCGCTACCCCCGGCCCGAGTTATCGACCTGGGCGCCGCTGGCCGGCAAGACCTTCCTCCAACCCCAGGCCTTTGGCCGGTTGACCTTCCGCGGCCAGGCCACCACCTCGCCCGAAATACTCACCCGCACCGCCGCCCAGGCCCCTGGCCCGCTGCCCCTGGTGCCGCAACCCCGAGAGCAGGTCAGCGGGCACGGCGTCTATGCCTTCGGGTCGCGTTTGCAGCTTCAGCCCCGCGACGAGATGGCGGCTCGGGTGGTGGCCGGCTGCGCCCCGCTGCTGGGGGACGCCGAGGTGCTGCCGGTGGGCCTGCCGCATCAGCCTCGCGCCGTACAGGTGATCACCCTGGGCGGGCAAGATGCGTTGCCGGACCTGCCCGGCCGGCGGCGGCGCCTCAACCCCGTGGTTCGGGCCGGCGGCTACCAGTTGCTGCTGACCGAGGAGGGGGCCGCGCTGGTCGGCGCCGACACCCGGGGGGTGCGCGACGGCTTGATGACCCTCTCGCAACTGGTCCAGCCCGCCGCGACGGGATATACCGCCCCGCTGGTGCAGATCCGCGACTGGCCCGACTGCGCGGTGCGGGCCTGGCATGTGGGCCTGCCCGGAGCGGAGGACGAGGCGCTCTTCCACAGTTGGGTCGACGCCCTGGCCCGCCTCAAGTACAACACCCTGATCATCGAGGTGAACGACAACTTCCGCTACGAGTCACACCCGGAGATCGGCCGGCCCGACGCCCCCGCCAAGGAGCAGGTCCGCGCCTGGGTCCAGTACGCCCGCCAGCGCGGCTTCGAGGTGATTCCCCAGGTGGCGGTTTTTGGCCACTTCGGCTGGGTGCTGGACAAACCCGGCTGGGCCGACCTGGCCGAGGACCCCGCTGCCGGCGGCACCTGGGGCCGGTGGGTCGCCAACGTGCGCGACCCGCGCTACTACCCGCTGGTCTTCGACCTCTTTGCCGAGGTGATCGAGGTCTTTGCGCCGGCCACCTTCCATATCGGCCACGACGAGATCACCTTCCAGCCCATCGGCGTAAACGCCATGACCCGCGACGTGGCTCCCGCCGAGCTGCTGGCCGAGGAGGTGAACCATCTCTACGACTGGCTCTCGGCCCGGAAGCTGAAGGTGATGATGTGGGGCGACCAGTTCCTGCCCGAACACAACGGCGGGGCGCCCTATTTCACCGCCCCGGCCGTGGACCAGATCCCCAGGGACATCCTCATCGCCGACTGGCACTACAACGCCGCCGAGACCTATCCGAGTGTGGCCTATTTCCGCGAGCGCGGTTTTCCGGTGCTGGCCTGCGGCTGGTGGGAGCCGCTGAATCTGTGGCACTTCGCCAACGCCGCGGTGGACCAGCAGATCCTCGGTTTCTCCGGCACCAGCTGGTGGGACCTGGGGCGTTTTCCGCAGTCCCCCGAACACCAGACCGCCTTCGTCCTGGCCGCCGAGAATGCCTGGAGCAACCGCCACCCGGCCATCGACTCGCTGGGGTACCGTCCGGCCACGGTCTGGCGCCGCCTGGCAGGTTGGGAGCAGCCGGCCGCCGAAACCCGCTTTGTCCCCATCGACCTGGCCCCTTTCCGCACCCCGGTCCCCGGCAAGGAGGGCAGCGAGGCGGCGGGGAGGGGGCTGGCGCGGGGGCTGGCCAAGCTGCCCCAGGGGCTGCAGTGGTGGGAGGGGGTGCCCTACCGTCTCACCGGCCAGGCCTCGGAGGCGGTGATGGTGGGGGGCGAGAGCGGGCCGGGGGCGGTGCGCGGCATTCCGGTGGGCACGCGGGCCACAGCCCTCTACCTGCTCCAGACCTGCGCAGTCCCGGCGGAACGCACCGCCGACCTCTACGAACGCAGCAGCCAGTATCCCCGGCGTCTGGGTTATTGGCAGATCAGCTACGAGGACGGGGGCACCGCCGAGGTGCCCATCGAATACCGCCAGACCCTCACCGACTGGAACGACGGGCTGCCGCCGGCGCAGGCCACGGGGGTCTGGAGCGGCACCGACGCCGGTGGGGCCTATGTAGGTCTGTCGGCCTACCGGTGGGAGAACCCGCGCCCCGACCAGGTGATCACCAGCCTCGATCTCATCGGCATCGACCCACCCCTGACCATCGCGGTGCTCGCCGTGACTGCTGCCCTCAGGTGAGGGAGAGGCCCTGACCAACTGCCCCGCCCCTGCGGGGTCGCATCACCAGGGCCGCGCTGTCCGCTGTGCAAAGCCGAAGCGGACAGCGCTGCGCGCAGACGCGCACCGACTGCGCGACATTCCACAGGGTTTCGTTGCCCTGCTGCGACACCCTTCGTGTAATCATCTATAAAAATAACATCTTGGCTTGTGCTTGGTTGCGGGCGCGTTATTTGCTCTGGCCACCGGGGGAAGGGAAGCACCCTGCGCCCAAGCTCCCCGCGGATCGCGTTCCGCTTCCGGGCCGGCACTTCGGGGTGCAGTCGGCGCACCACCGCAACCAGGAGAGCAATGGTGGACGAACTCCATCAGCAGCGACTGACCCTCCAGGAAACCATGAATTTCCTGGGCGCGCTGGCCAGCGGCATCGAGGCGGCCGTGGGGGAACCAGCCAAAACCATCTCGTACCTCGCCGGGGAGAAACTGGGCATGCGCTTCTCCGAAAACGCGGAGAAGACCGACGATATCGAGAAAGCGATGATCGAGGTGAACCGGATACTCGGCGAGAACCAGTGCCACTGGGACTTCGAGCCCTTCCAGACCAAGGGCTGCCCCAACCTGGTGCAGCACCGCGAAAACGGGGACGAGATCATGCTGGTCTTTCGCGATTGTATGATCCGCCAATCCCTGTTCATGTTCGGGCACCACCAGCGGGGATCGCTCTGCAATATGATGTTCGGTTTTTTCTCCGGGGCACTGAAGAACATCATGGGGCGGGAATCCCGGCTGGAGATCGTACACGCCGGCGAGAACGCCTGTTATAAACGGCTCACCGTGCAGAGCGGCGCCGGCGCGGCCCAGGTAGCCGCCGCAGCGCTGCCGGCGGCCCAACCAACATGACGAACCAGGAGGAGGATGCGGTGGCGGAGAGCAAACCCAAGGTAAGATTGAACACCGATTGGCTGAGCGTCTGCGGCGGGTGCCACGTGTCCATCGTGGACCTGCACGAGAAGATCCTCGCGGTGCTGGGGGAGGTGGAGATCCAGCACTGCCCGGTACTGACCGACATCAAGGACTATCCGCCGGCGGACGTGGGCATCCTCACCGGGGCCATCCGCAACGAACACGACCGCGAGGTGGCCCACAAGATGCGCGAAAGCTGCAAACTGCTCATCAGCTTTGGCACCTGCGCCGTATACGGCGGCATTCCCGGCGCGGGCATTGTGCATTCGCGGGAGGAGATCCTCGACCGGGCTTTTGTGCACAACCCCACCACCGACACCCAGTTGCCGCCCGACCACCGGATTCCCCCCCTGGAGAAGCTGGTGACCCCGCTCGACGAGGTGATCGACGTCGATCTCTATCTGCCGGGCTGCCCGCCCCATCCCGCCTTTATCTTCGACGCCCTGCTGGCCCTGATCGAGGGCCGCCCGCCCAAGGCCAAAGACGAGAGCATCTGCGCCCGCTGCGAGCGGACCATGGTGAAGACCGGGGTGGACCACCTCAAGAGCAACCACGAAGGGGTGCCAGACGCCGAGACCTGCCTGCTGAGCCAGGGGTATATCTGCCTGGGTTCGGTCACCTTGGACCGCTGTCTGGCCCCCTGCCCCAACAACGGGGTGATGTGCACCGGCTGCGCCGGCCCCACCATGCAGATCCTCACCGAGCCCAACCGCGATATCCGCACCGAGATCGCCGACCGCATGGTCCGCCTCACCGCCCTGGACCGGGAACAGGTCGTCGCCACCATCGAGCGGGGCGCCAAAACACATTATTCCTACGCCATGGCCAGCCGTATGATCGGCAAGAAGCCCACCTTCCTGCTGGAGAAATGGATCGCCGAAGTGGAGGAGGAGAATCAGACATGAGCCAGACCATCTCCATCGACCCGGTCACCCGCATCGAAGGGCACGCCACGGTATTCCTGAACCTGGCCGAAAACGGCAGCCTGGAATCGGCGGGCCTGGTGGTCAATGAGCTGCGGGGTTTCGAGCGCATCCTGGTGGGCATGGAGGCCGACCGCATGCCCCTGATCACCTCGCGGATCTGCGGGGTCTGTCCCTCGGCCCACCACCTGGCGGCCGTCAAGGCCCTCGACGCCGCTGCCGGGGTAGAGCCCCCGCCCGCCGGCAAGCTCCTGCGCGAATTGCTCTACATGGGACATTTCATCCACTCCCACGCCCTGTCCCTCTTTGTGCTCCAGGGGCCGGACCTGGTCCTCGGCCTCGACGCCGACCCGGCGGTGCGCAATATCGTCGGCCTGGTCAAGGCGGTGCCCGAGGTGGCCAAAAAGGCGATCCGGCTCCGCTCCCTGGGCCAGAAGATCAACGAGCTGGTCGGCGGGCGCGGCACCCATCCGGTCACTGCCGTGGCCGGGGGGATCAGCTTCCGCCTCGATGCGGAGAAGCAGCGCATCCTCGGGGAGTGGATCGACGAGTGTGTGGTCCTGGGGGTGGAGCTGGGCGCCACCGCCAGGGACCTGCTCCTGAAACGGGTGGAGGCCGACCCTGAGTTGCTGGAGCAGTGGGTGCTGCCCACCTGGTACATGGGCACGGTGAAGGACAACAAGGTCAACCTCTACGACGGCCAGTTGCGGGTCATCGACGACACCGGCAAGATCCAGTTGGAGTTCCCGGCCGCTGAGTACCGCGATCACCTGGTCGAATCGGCGCTCAACTGGTCCTATATGAAACCCACCTTCATCCGCCACCAGGGGGAGAAACACGCGTACCGGGTCAATCCGCTGGGCCGCCTCAACGTGGCCGCCGGCATGGAGACCCCGCTGGCCGACCAGGAGTTCAGGGCCTTCCACCAGAACTTCGGCAACCCCTGCCACGCCACCATCATGCACATCTACGCCCGGATCATCGAGCTGATCTACGCCTGCGAGAAGGCCAAGGAACTGATCACCGATCCCCGGATCACCGGCGAAACCCGGGTGCCGGTGCAGTTCCGGCCGGGGCGGGCCGTGGGCCACGTGGAGGCCCCCCGCGGCTGCCTCTTCCACGATTACGAGATCGACGAAAAGGGCATCGTGCGCTCGGCCAACCTGGTGGTGGCGACCCAGCAGAACTACGAGTCGATCAACCAGTCCATCGCCCAGGCCGCCCAGACCCACGTCATCGGCAAGCAGGACGAGCAACTGCTCAACGCGGTGGAGTTTGCCATCCGCTGCTACGATCCCTGCCTCTCGTGCGCCACCCACGCGGTGGGGCGCATGCCCTTGGACCTGGTTTTCAGGCGCCAGGGCGAGGTGGTTCGCCAGGTGCGGAGGGATGGCTGATGTTGAGTATCGAGATCCACGAGGCGGCCTGCCGCGGCTGCCAGATCTGTGTCGATATCTGCCCCACCGACGTTTTCACCTTCGACGCGGTGGCGGCCAAGGCCAGGATCGGCGAGCAGAGCGACTGCCTCGCCTGCCTGAGCTGTTCGCACGCCTGTCCCGCCGGGGCCATCCGGCATTTCGATATCCACTTGGTAAAGAATTTCTATCGCGACCTGGAGTTCTGTACTCGCCTGGAGAAGTTCCTATGAGCGGCAGGGCCGAACGGGAGTTGACGCTTGCAGACCACCAGCAGGCCACCGTCGAGGTGTCCTTCCTGCTGGACATCTTTGCCGAGACCATCAACGACCTGATGGGCGGGGCCACGGCCTCGGTTGGGCGCATCGCCGGCCGCAACATGGCCAAGAAGCTGCCGGTGCATCTGGCCACTCCGGATCTGGACGGGGCGTTGAAGACCCTGGCGGAAAACCTGCGCAAGGGTTTCGAGATCAGCTACCAGTGCGGTGAAGAGGGCGGGGCCGAGGTCCACTTCGCCCGTTGCGCCATCCGCGAGGTCTGTGCGGCGCGCAACCTGGAGCAGGGCGGCGCTCTATGCAAGCTCTTCCACTATTACACCGATGGCATCGTCAATGAGATCCTCTTCCGCCCCGTCCGGTCCGAGATGACCGCGATGGGCGAGCAATGTACGGCGCAACTGGAGATCCGATGAACCCCGAATCTGGCGCCTGGGTCCTTGTCGTCTGCCTGGGCAACCGGCTGGTGGAGGACGACGCGGTGGGCGGGGCGGTGTACGATCACCTGCAGGGGGAGGTGCTGCCGCCGGGAACCCGTCTCTGCGAACTGGGGGTGGCGGGCATCGCCCTCCTGGAGCAGTTGGCGGGGGAGGAGTTGCTCCTGGTGGTGGATGCGGTGTGTTTCGGCAGCGAGCCGGGCAGCCTGCACGTCCTCGAATGGGGCGACATCCCCCAGGCCGCCGGCCAGGCGGTTTCCGCCCACGGCATTGGTCTGCGCGAGGCGCTCGAGGTGGGCAGCCTGCTCCACCCGGAGTTGATGCCGCGCCAGGTCCTGCTGATCGGGATCGAAGGCAGGCGTTTCCGCGAACTGGGTCTGGGCATGGGGCCCGAGGTAGCCGGCGCGGTGGCCATCGCCGCGGCGGAGGTGAAGAGGCAGATCGTTTCGCGCTTGGGCAACCAGCCAATTCCATCGTCGGCAACGGTATGACCATGAAAAAAAAATCGGAGCAGCTGAACGGCAATCCTCCTGAGGTCGAAAAAGGGTCCGCGCTTCGGGCGGCGCTGGCCGAACCCGAGAACGGGGAGGCCACCACCCTTCCGCTCACCGCCGAGATCCTGCGGCTGGCCGAAGCGATGGTCAAGGGCCGCCTCGACGAGCGAGGCCGGGCCGAACTCCTCCCCGAATCCCAGCAGGAGGTGATCGTCCTGCTCAACCAGATGCTCGACACGCTGGTCAAACCCCTGCGGGTGGCCTCGCGCTCCATCGAGCAGATCGCCCACGGCGTCATCCCCGAGTTCATCATCGACGAGTACCCCGGAGAGTTCAACAGCATCAAGAAGAACCTCAACACCTTCCTGGCCGTCATGTACGGCATGCACCACGAGACGGCGAACCTGATCGACTCCATCAAGGCCGGCAAACTCCAGACCCGCGGCAATGCCTGGGACTTCGAAGGCAATTGGCGGACCCTGATCGACGGGGTCAACGGCACCCTGGACGCGGTGATGGAACCGGTGGACGAAGCCCGCGGGGTGCTGCAAAAACTCGCCGCCTACGACCTCTGCGCCCGCATGGAGGGGCAGTACAAGGGTGAGCACAGCCAGATCAAGCGCGCCATCAACACCACGGGGGAGGCCTTACACGGCGCTCTGGCGCAGGTCTCGGATTCGGTGGTCAAGGTGTCGGCCTCGGGCAAACAGGTCTCCACCAGCAGCCAGGAGGTCAGCCAGGGGGTCTCGGAGCAGGCCCGGTCCATCGAGGAGACCTCGGACGAGGTGGAACAGATCGCCCTCAACAGCGCCCAGAATGCCGAGAAAACCGAGCAGGCCCGGACCATCTACCAACAGGCGCTCGACCGGGTGAACACCGCCCGCGGGACCACCGAAAAGATGATCGGCGCCATGGGGGAGATCCGCTCCTCCGCCGAGAGTGTGGTGACGATCATCCACGAGATCAACGAAATCGCCCGGCAGACCGACGACCTGGCGGCAAACGCCGCCGTGCAGGCGGCCAAGGTCGGGGCCTCGGGTCGGGGTTTTGCGGTGGTGGCCGAGGAGGTGCGCAAACTCGCGGCCCGGTCCAAAGCGGCCGCCGACAAGATGGCGGAGTTGTCCCAGCCTCCTGCGGAGGGGGGGGCCGGCAAAGAGGGCGCGGCGACCGCTGGCGGCAATAAGAAGGTGCTGGAGATTGTGCACGATATCGGCCGCATCGCCTTCCAGACCAATTTCCTGGCCCTGAACGCCGCCATCGAGGCCGCCCATGTGGAGGATGCCAGCCGGGGCTTCGAGGCGGTAACCGAGGAGGTGCGCCGGCTCTCGACGCGCTCCAAGGACGCGGCGCACAAGACCGAGGGCCTGGTCCAGCGCTCCGTGGAACAGGCCAAGAGCGGCGAAACCCTCTCGGGAGACATCGGCAAGAACCTGCGCGATGTGGTGGCCGGGGTCAGCGAGGTGACGCGCCTGGTGGAGGAGATCGCCACCTCCAGCCAGGATCAGGAGCGCGGGGTCGAGGTGGTGAACGAGTCGGTGGGCAAGATCCAGCGCGTCATCCAGCAAAACGCCGCCAACGCCGAGAAACTGGCTGCGGCAGCCGGGGATCTGGAGGGCCAGAACCAGAAGCTGGCGGCGCTGGTGGCCCGCTTCAGGCTCAGGGCGGAGCACGCGGCCCCGCAGGTGCCGGCCGCTGCCTGAGGCGACCGCATCCAGTACCCTTCTCGCGGCGGGGGGGCCAGCCCTGGCCCGCCAAGGGCCGCTTGTTGCCGGCCCTTTCCCTCGTTGCACTGCACTGCTCCCCCCGATATATTGGTCGCGATTGCCTTTCTCCCGGGGCCGATGCCCCCAAACCCATCGACGAGGGTAGTGCCGTGTACCTGATCTATATGCGCCCGGAACAAGTGCAGGACGCGGTCCGCCGCAATGTGCCGGTGGTCATTCCGGCCGGATGTGTCGAGTACCACGGGCCCCACCTGCCCATCGGCACCGATTTCCTCATCGCCAACAGCGTCTGCGTCGAGGCGGAGAAACGGGTCGAGTGTGTGGTCGCCCCGCCCCTTGCCCTGGCGCCGACCATGGCCTGGGCCGCCGGACCGGAGGAGGGGGAGGTGGATTTCGACCCCGAGGCCTTCTTTGTCTACGCGCGCGAAACCCTGCGGCGGCTCGCGGCGATGGGGTTTCGTCGGATCTACCTGCTGCAGCACCACCAGGGACCAGACGGGTTGGAGGTGTTGTGCCTGAAACGGGCCGCCGGCGAGGTGGTGCGCGAGACGGTGCACCAGTGGGGGGCGGGATGGGGCAGAAGGCCCCCCGAGGAGTTGCCCATCCCGAATATCTTCGGCTGGATTCAGGTCGCCTACATCGACTCCTTTTCCCGATACCCTGGACCCTATCCCGGGCAGATCCCCATCGGCCACGCCGGCAAGGGAGAGACGCAGTTGATCATGGCGGCGCTGCCCGACACCGTGCGCCTGGAGGCCCTGGATACCCTGGAGCGATTGCCCCAGTGGCTCGAGGACGCCACGGCGGCGGATGCCGAGGAAGGGCGCCGGTGGCTCGAGTTCTGTGTGTTGGGATGGGTCGGGGAACTGGCGCGCGGCGCGGTGCCGCCAGCCGGGGGCGGGTGATGATCAGGCCGGCGGTGAGGTCTGGCGCAATATACGAAATAACGGGCAGTTCCACGGGTTGCCACGAGGGAGGGCGAAGCCATGGCTGAGGATCGGGTCCCCACCGAAGCGCAGGTCCAGGTGGCGCTGAACCGCCGCTGGACCGAGGAGGTATTTTCCCTGGACGGAGAGCCGCCCTTCTCCTTCGTGTACGGCGGCCGGCCCTCCTCGGCCTTCCTGGGCGCCTGGCCGCGCACGGAAACCACCCAGGTTGTGGGCGAGCATGCTTTCCTCAGGACCCTGACCCTGAGCGACCCCGAAACCGGGTTGGAGGTGCGGGCCGCCTGCACGGTCTACACCGATACGCCGGGGGTGGACTGGACCCTGCACTTCACCAATACCGGCGGGACCGATACCCCGGTGCTGGAGCAGGTCCGGGCCCTGGACACGGCCGTGTCCCTGCCGGTCGGCGATGGGGTGGTCCTGCGCCGCCTCAATGGCTCGCCCTGCCGGGCAGATGACTGGCAGCCTTTCGACCAGCCCCTCGCCGGGGGGGAGCGGGTCGAGATGACCGCTGTCAACGGCCGCTCGGCGAATATCTCGCCCTTTTTCACCCTCGACTGGGGCAGCGGCGGGGTGGTCACCGCCATCGGCTGGTCCGGCCAGTGGACCGCCGCGGTGGATCGGGCCGACGGGGTGCTGCGGACGCAGGCCGGTATACACGAGTTGCACCTGCGCCTGCGTCCCGGCGAGACGATCCGCACCCCGCGCATCCTGCAGCTCTACTGGTCCGGGATTGGCTGCGAGCAGGCGTGGAACCTGTTCCGGCGGACCCTGGTGGCCCACCTGGTGCCCCACCTTGAGGGGCGTCCGGTGATGCCACCCATCGCCCACCTGAGCACCTCCTTTTACGAGCTGAATCGCACCGACGAGCAGAATGTGCTCTCGCACCTGCGGTCGGTCGAGGGCCTGGGGTTCGAGGTGTTCTGGCTCGACGCATATTGGACCGGCCCCGGTGGTTTCCCCGCAAGTATGGGCAACTACGGCCTGCCGGTGGAGAGTGTCGAGCCCGCGGATCGTTTCCCGCACGGCCTGGCCAGCATCGGGAAGGCGGTGCGGCAGGCCGGGCTGGAATTCCTGATGTGGTTCGAGCCCGAGCGCGTAGCTCCGGGCACGCGCATCGCCAGGGAGCATCCCGAGTGGGTGCTCTCCACCAGGGGCGATGGCAGCGGCCTGCTCGACCTGGGTCTGCCGGCGGCCCGCGAGGCGATCACCGCCTATCTCAACGCGGCCATCCGGCAGTACCAACTGAGTTGGCTGCGCATCGACTACAACATCGATCCCCTGGAGTTCTGGCGGCACGGAGACCGCCTGGATCCCGAGCGGGTCGGCCTGAGCGAGATCCGCTACGTCGAAGGATTCTACCGCCTGTGGGACGACCTGAGGGCGGCCAATCCGGGACTGCGCATCGACAACTGCGCTTCGGGGGGACGCCGCATCGACCTGGAGACCAGTTGTCGTGCGGTTCCCCTGTGGCGCAGCGACAACACCTGCGATATGGTCGGCGACGACCCCGAGGTGATCCTGGCGGCGGCGATCAAGAACCAGCTGATGAGCGCCGGGCTCAACCGTTACCTGCCCTTCAGCACCGTCGGCCAGATGGGCGCTTCGCCCTACCTGTTCCGCAGCGGTTTCAACGGCGGCATCGCCTTTGCCCAGGACGTGCGCCCGGCCGACTACCCGCGGGATTTGCTGCGCCAGGCCATCGCCGAGGGTAAACGTATCCGCCCCTATTGGCTGGGCGACTTTTACCTGCTCAGCGCGGCCACCGGCAACCCGGAGGACTGGTGTGTGCTGCAGTACCATCGCCCCGAGCATCAGGATGGGATCGTGCTCGCCTTCCGCCGCCACCAGTCGCCGTACACCGGGTATGCCTGCCACCTGCGCCAACTCGACCCGCAGGCCGAATATGAGGTCACCACCTACCACACCTACGATGCCGAAGCGCCGGCGGTATTGCCGGGCGCTGCGCTTGAGGGGCTTGAGCTGCAGATCCCGGAACAGCCCGGGTCGGTGCTGGTGGAGTACCGGCGGCTCGGGGCAGGGGCGGGCGGCCATTCCATGGAGGCGTCGAGATGAATTCGCGAGAACGATTCCACGCGACCATGCGGTACCAGGCAGTCGACCGGCCCTGGCGCTGGGAGATGGGCCCCTACGGGGCAACGGTAGACCGGTGGCTCAAGGAAGGCCTGCGCAGCCGGGCCGATGTGGCCCACGTGGGGCGATACGACCGCCTCGAGCATGTCGGGGTGAACTTCTGGCTGGACCCGAATTTCGAGATCACGATGATCGAGGAGACCGCCGAACACACCGTCTACCAGGACTACGACGGGGTGATCAAGGAGAAGAAGAACGAGGCCGGCGCCGGCAGCAGTTACCCGGCCATGCCCAGGTATGTATCGTTCCCAGTACGGGACCGGACGAGTTGGCGGCAGTTCAAAAAGGATCGGCTCGACCCCGACGCCCCGACGCGCTTCGATTACTTTTTTGCGGAGAAATGCGGCGAATGGCGCACCCGGACCTATCCACTGCGCTCCGCTTACGTCACGCTCTTCGGCCTGCTGCGGAACTGGATCGGGGTGGAGAATATCGCCCTGATGTTATACGATGCTCCGGCGTTCATCGAGGAATGCGCCGCCGATATGGCGGAGTACCAGGGCAGGATTCTGGAGAGGATGCTGCAGGGGGTGCAACCCGACTGGATCGAGTTCTGGGAGGACATGGCCTACAAGACCGGCAGCCTCATCAGCCCGGAGATCTACCAGCGGATCTTCGTGCCGCACTACCTCCGCTTGATCGAACTCATCCGGAAGTATGCCCCGGAGGATCAGACGGTGTTGGTGCTGGATAGCGACGGCAACCTGGACGAACTCATCCCCATCTGGCTGGACATGGGGATCGACGCCATCCTGCCGATGGAGGTGGCCGCCGGCATGGACGTGTCCAGGTTGAGGACCCGGTTCGGCAGATCGTTGCGCATGTTCGGCGGGATGGACAAGCGGGTGCTCGCCACTGGCAGCAAGCGCGATATCGAGGCGATGGTCAGCCGGGTGGGGGACGTGGTCCGCGAAGGGGGGTACGTCCCCGGCTGCGACCACAACATCCCAGAGGACGTTCCCTTCGAGAACTACCGCTACTATCGGCAGCTCATCAACGGCATCGCTTAGCGAAGGGGGTAAACGAAGAGCGCCAGGGGTCATCTCGCACCCCCCCGGCGCTCTTTTTGTTCGAGGATATCGACCGGGTGATCGGGCATCCCGGCAACGAGGTGACCATGGCCGGACTGCTCAGTGTGCTGGACGGGGTGGTGGCTCAGGAAGGGCGGATCGTGTTCCTGACCACCAACCACCTCCCCCAGCTCGATCCGGCGCTCATCCGGCCCGGCCGCATCGATCTGCAGGAGCATCTGGGTTTTGTCACCCCGGACCAGGCCCGGCGTTTTTTCGGCCACTTTTTCCCCGCTGCACCCGAGCAGGCCGTGCTCTTCGCGCGGTGGGCGGGGGATGGCCGGTGGACCATGGCCCAGCTACAGGACCATCTCATCTCGCACGTGGACGATCCACACACGGCCAGCCGCCCATCGGGCAAGGCCATCGCAGTGGCGGGGACTCTTTTTTCGGCTACCCCCTCTTGACATGGTGAAACCGTCAGGGGAGCTTCGAAAACTCCTCGCTCTGCCCTCGGAATGGGAAGCAACACGGAGGAAGGAACATGGCACCGAGCAACACCCTGCGCCTGTACGAGGCGCTGGAACTGCGGGCTGAATACGATGCCCGCATAGGAAAAGCCCAGGAAGGCAGACCGGAAACAAAGAGCGCCAGGGGTTACGCAACCACCCCTGGCGCTCTTTTTGTTCGTGGAGCCGTCTTCGGGTGAATCGTACCGGGATTTCCGGAGGCTCCATTTCTTGCGAGAATGGAGTCATGACAAAACCAGTGAGGTATTCGCCCGAGGTACGTGAGCGCGCCGTTCGGATGGTCCTGGAACACCAGAAAGAGT
>JADZBP010000051.1 GCA_020852055.1 Candidatus Latescibacterota bacterium | reverse complement strand
CACCCCCGGAGATCAGCGCACCGGCGGCGAGATCATCTCCCTGATGGCAGAAGTGGGCTTCAGGGACATGGAGATCCGCCAGGTCGACACCGAGCATTCCATCGTCGTTGGGTGGAAGCGATAGGATACCCTCGACTCCTGGGGCCGCTGCCACCAGCCCACTGAATCGTACCGGGTTTGGGGGAGCTCGGTTAGTTGGGCCCGCCCAACCCTTGGTTCGCCACGCCGTTTGCAGGGCAAAGGACGCGCCATCCCAGCGGGTTCGGCAACCCGAAGACGTTAGATACTCTCTTTCCTCTGCTGTTCCGAAAACGCTGGATTCTGGTGCCCTTCGACATGAGGCCCGGCAAGGGAAAGAACCAGGCCGTTTCCCATGCTGACTTGGCCAGGTACTGTCCGCAGACAGGATACCCCGCGTTTCAGATCAACCTCCCATCCTCGCTGAACGCCATCGGCTGGAAGGCGCCGACCTGCTCCAGCTGTGGGTGGGTCTGGAACTCGCGGTACAGGGCTTCGGAGAGCTGGATATTGCCCAGTTCCAGGGTGTTGCGGATGCGGGCGACGCGGGCCTGGGCCGGGTTGGCGAGGCGCTGGACTTCGAGGGCGGCCTCGATGGCCTGGCGGTCGGTGTCCATGATTACCGGCACGTAGGCGCGGTTGAGGAAGGTGGTGGTGAAGACGTTGGCATAGGTGGCCTTGAAGTCCACGGCGTCGAAGAGCCGGCGGGTGATGATATCGGCCATGCCCATGCCATTGGCGTTGCCGTGGGTGCGCTCGCTGAGACCCAGGACCACGATGCGGGCCACACCCGGCTCCTCGGGCTCCTTGATGCCGGGCAGCATCATCCTTCCCAGCACGTTGGTGTCCATGCCGGTGCCGCTGATGTCCTTGCCCATCTCCTCGACGATGAGCAGGTCGAGGTTGCGCACCAGCAGGCGGGGCATGTTTTCGCGGGCCTGCACCAGCAACTGCGGCTCGCGGCTGGTGAACTGCTCGGGGCGCAGCACCTCGAGCAGGGCCGTGTGTTCGTAGGCGTCCTCGACCAGGGCCACCCCCAGCAACACCGGCGCCTTCTTCAAGATGACCTCGCCCCAGGCCGGGATGAGGCGGGCCAGGCCCTGCGCCCCCTGCGAATGGGCGAGGGTGGCGCCCTTATGGGAGCCCAGGCCGATGGTGAGCATCTTCATCAGCCCGCTTTCGAAGGGGCCGCGGAAGGAGGTGTGCGGCTTGACCCGGTTGATCAGCACGATGCCGTCGGCCTCGAGGGCGAGTTTGTTGATCAGCACCGGGGTGCCGTCGGCCAATTCCCCAACCTGCACCACCTCCATGGTGGATTCCACCGGCACCCCCATACTCTGGGGGGTGATGCCGTACCCGGCCAGCACCCCGATCTGCCCCTCGGCGGTGGCGCCCCCGTGGCTGCCCATGGCCGGCAAGACAAAGGGCCGGGCCCCGGCCTGCACGAGCAGATCCACCACCCCGCGGGTGAGGGCGGCGACATTGGCGATGCCGCGGCTGCCGGCGGCCACGGCGATGCGCGCTCCGGGCGGCAGCTGCAGCGCGGCGCCGGCCCAGGCCTCGCGCAGGGTCTGGAGGGGATCGGACAGGGCCGCGCCGGGGAAGTGCTGGCGGACCGCGGTCATCAGGGGCAACTGCATGGGGACCTCCTTGGCGAGGTGCCGGGGAAAACTCAGACGACGAGGGCCTGGCGCATGCGGCGGCCACGGTCGCGAACGGATTGCTCGAACTTGGGCACCGGCTCGTTGCTGCGGGCGATTTTCCACACCATCACCGTGGGGCCCGGGCCGCTGAAGTGCCGGGGCAGCAGTTCGTCGAACTGGGCCTCGGTCTCGATGGTGTACACCTCCGCGATGCCGGCGCCGCGGGCGATGGCGGCGTAGTCGACGATGCCGGCTCCGGGCACGGGCTGGCTGCCGGTCACCTCGTAGGTGCCGTTTTCGGTGATCACCAGGGTGAGGTTGGGTGCGGGGTACTGGGCGATGGTCACCAGGCCGCCCAGGCCCATCAGGGTGCTGCCGTCGCCGTTGAGGGCGATGACCCGGCGCCGGGGCTGGGCCAGGGCAAGGCCGTGGGCGATGGCCGCGCCGTGGCCCATGGCGCTGTCGACGGCGCCGAAATCGAAGGGGCCGTCGGAAAGCCGCGACCAGGGCACCGACACACTCATGGTGGTGACGAAGAGTTCGTCGGTACGGCGGGCGGCCAGTTTCTGCAGGCAGGTGTATTTGTCCAGCATCTCAGGTGGTCTCCTCTACCAGCACCACGGCGGCGGGCATCGAGGTGGCTTCTGCCTTGGCGAAGGCGGCGGGGATCTGGTCCAGGTCTTCCTCGTTGAAGAGCAGGCTATAGGGCAGGTCCCAGGCCTTGAGGGTGGGCTCGAAGAAGCTGGCCGCGGTGTCGATGCGCGGGGCACCCGGCTGCAGGGTCTTGTAGCCCCGGTAGCCGATGAGCACGACCAGCGGGATGGCCATATTGTACACGGTGCCGCGGAAGGCGTCGCCGGCTTCGAGGAATCCGGTATTCTGGATGAGCACCAGCGGGCGGGCGCCGCCTAGCCACAGCCCGGCGGCCACGGCGAAGGCCTCGCCTTCGCGGCTGACCAGGATCAACTCGAGTTCGGGATCGGCGAGCAGTTGCTCGAAGAGGGCGCGCGAGCCGTTGTCGGGCACCCCCACCACATGGGTGATACGGGCGTTTTTGAGTTCGGCGATGATCAGTTTGGCCGGTACCAAGGGCAGACTCTTTCGGTTAAGGGAACGTCTAAACTAGAAGGGGTGAGCCGATGCCGTCAAGGGCGCGGCTCCTGGCCCAGGTGATGCACGTCGCCGGCGCGGATCAGGCGTCGGCTGCCGTCCGCCAGTTCCAGCTCCAGGGCCCCATCCGGCTCCAGGCCGCAGGCCCGGCCGCACATCGTGGCGCCCTCGAGCTGCACCTCCACCTGCCGGCCCAGGGTGGAGAGCAGGGGCAGGGCAGTGGCGATCAGGGGCGCTGGTCCGGCGGCGCTGGTTTCGAGGTAGAGCCGCTCCGCCTCCTCGAGCACCGCCCGGAGCAAGAGGGCGCGGTCGGTGGCCTGGCCGCGTTGCAGGAGGATGGAGGTGGCGCTGGGTAATTCGGGCGGGAATTGTTCCTGGTTGACGTTGATGCCGAAGCCGGCGACCAGTCCGCCCCGGCCCTTTTCGCAGAGGATGCCGGCCACCTTGAGGCCGTTGATCAGCACGTCATTGGGCCATTTGAGCAGCGCCGGGGTCCCGCAGCACGCGCGGATGCTCCGGGCGATGGCCGT
>JADZBP010000050.1 GCA_020852055.1 Candidatus Latescibacterota bacterium | reverse complement strand
TGGAAGGTAACCCCCTAGTTGTAGACGAACTGGCGATCTGGTCTTTCGACAAGGGGCAATGGCGCTACCAGCGCCAGATCGGATCGCACCCCGGTTCCCAGGTGCCGCCTGACCGCAGTGTCCTGTATTGGGCCACCGGGCAGTACTGGCTGGACAGCACCGAGGGCCGGCATGCCTTGTACGTCTTCGAACGCCAGGACGGCGCGGGCTGGAGTTTTCGCACCGGGCAGATGGTGCCCCAGGATCCGGAAGTCTATTCGCAGGTGCTCATCTTCGGCCAGGACTTCGTCTCGATCAACGAAGAAACCTTCACGCTGGCGCCGCTGGACAGCCTGGAAAAGCTGCTGCCTTGAGCAGCGGCCCCTCAAGGGCCGGCGGCAATCCTTTCGAGCCGGCCCAGCAACTCCCGGCCCCCGCCCACCAGCAGGTCCATGTCCGAGCGCAGGGTGATGGCCCGGAAGCCGGCTTCCTGCTTGGCGGCGAAATCTTCGGGGGTATAGGTGTTACAGCAGGGCAGCTTACCGGCCGCCAGGGTTGCCTCGACGATGCGCCGCATCGCCACCCGGTGGTCGGGGTGCTGCTCGTAGGTGTGGCGGGCTATGCCCATGGACAGGGCCAGGTCCACCGGCCCGACAAAACAGCCGTCCACGCCGGGCAGGGCCATGATTGCCTCGGCGCTGTTCACCGCCTCGATGTGTTCCATCTGCACCAAGAGCAGGGTATCGGTATTGGCCTTCTCGGGGTAGTCGGCCCCGTAGTGGAGAAAAGCATCTCCTCCCAGCGAGCGGCCCCCCAGGGGCGGGTACTTGGCGGCGCGGGCCAGGGCGCGGGCGGCCTCGACCGTGTTGACCATGGGCACCACCACCCCGCCGGCCCCCAGATCCAGGGCCTTTTCCACTTCTGAAGGAATGCCGATGGCCGTGCGCACCAGGGGCCGGGCCCCGCAGGTGCGGATGGTGTGGATACACTCGTACGCCGTCTCCCAGTTCATGGGGCCGTGCTGCAGGTCGAGGATGATCCAGTCCCAGCCCATCTGCGCCAGGTAGCGCGAGACCATGGGCTGGGGGATGCTCTGCCAGATGCCGATCTGAATCCGCTTTCCACTCATATCGATTCGCCCGCAAAGGGATGGTTGTGGCCGGGCCAAATATAGGCCCCCTCTCCCTGGCGGCACAGGCCACCGCTGCCGGGGTGGTTGCGACCGACGGGCCGGCGTATCTTTCAGCGTCAGATCAGCACCCTGCCCGGCTGAGCGCCGGCTTGAGGAGGCCCTGCCCATGAGTGTGGAAACACCCGATTTTGCCGCCGTACGCGCCGACTTTCCGCGCGCCCGCACCGCTGCCTACTTCGACAATGCCTCCTCCCACCCGCTCAGCGTGCATTCGGCCGCCGCTCTGCACCGCTACATCGGCTGGCTGACCGACGAGGTGGGCGACCCCTGGTGGCCGCAGTGGGCCGCCACCCGCGACGAATCCAAGAATCTCTTCGCCCGGCTCATCAACGCCGATCCTGGCGAGATTGCCTTTGCCCGCAGCACCGTGGAGAGCGAGAGCAACCTGCTCAACGGCATGGGCGAATACCTGGCTGGCGGCAACGTGGTGACCAACGACCTGCACTACGGGGCGGCCCTCTACAACTATCAGATGCGGCAACAGGACGGTTTGGAGCTGCGGGTGGTGAAGAACCGCAACTGGCGCATCGAGCTGGAGGACATGGCCAAAGCCATCGACCAGCACACCCGGTTGGTCTCCATCTCCCTGGTCTCCAACGTCAATGGCCTGCTGGCCCAGGTGAAGGAGATCGGCGAGCTGGCCCACGCCCATGGGGCCCTGCTCTACGCCGACATCATCCAGGCCGCCGGGGCGGTGCCCATCGACGTAAAGGCCATGGGCATCGACATGGCCGCCTGCTCCACCTTCAAGTGGCTGATGGGGGTCAAGGGTTTCGGTTTCCTCTATGTTCGGGCGGATCTGCAGAACACCGTGGTGAAGCCGACCCAGCACTCGGGCGGGGTGCGGCAGAATTACGCGCCCTGGACCGCCGCCCCAGACCCGGCCATTCCCGAGATCACCCACACCCCGGTGCCCGGGCCGGGCTGCTACGAGGTCAGCTATCCCTCCTACGAGGGAGCGGTCTGCGCCCAGGAGAGCCTGCGCTATATCCTGCGCCTAGGGGTGCCCACTATCCGCGCCCACGTGCGCGGCCTGGCCGAACGATTGCAGGAGGAATTGCCGGCCATCGGCTATGCCTCCATCACCCCGCGGGGCAACGAGAGTTCGATCCTGGCCTTTATCTCTCCGAACCCCGAAGAAACGATGGCCCGCACCCGCGCCGCCGGGGTACACGTGGCCATGCGCTACGGCAACAAGCTGCGCCTCTCCCCCTCGGTGTACAACAACCACGAAGACATCGACCGCCTGCTGGCGGCACTCAGCTGAGGACTGCGCCATGGCCCAGGACGAGTTGTATCCAGAGTTGATCCACGAGAAGAACATCGAGATCCCCATGCGGGATGGCACCCTCCTGCGCGCCAACATCACCCGGCCCAAGGCCGAGGGCAGCTTCCCGGCCATCGTCGAGCGCACCCCCTACAACAAGGAGGGCGGCTCCGAAAACGCCATCGGCGCGCCCGAGTTCTTCGCCACAAGAGGGTACGCCGTCGTCATCCAGGACGTGCGCGGCATGTTCGCCTCGGACGGCGAGTTCTACCCCTTCCGCGACGACGGGGCCGGGGTGAACCGCGACGGGCACGACACCGTCGAGTGGATGGCCGCCCAGCCCTGGTGCAACGGCCAGGTGGGTATGTTCGGGGGTTCGTATTCGGGAGCCACCCAGTACCGGGCCGCCCTCAGCCGGCCGCCCCATCTGCGGGCCCTCTTCGTGCGCGAGTCCTCGGCCGACTACCAGCGGGAGTGGGTGTACCGCGACGGGGCCTTTGAGCTGGGCTTCAGCCTGTACTGGGCCCACACCGTGACCAGCATCAATCTGCACAACCTGGCCAAAGGGGAGGAGTTCGCCCGCCATCGCCGCCTGCTCGACCAGGCCAAACTCGACATGAACGACTGGTACGCGCGGCTGCCCCTGCATCCCTGCCCCTTCCTGGTGGGCCTGAGCGACTGGCACAATACCTGGCTGGAGCAACCGGAGGATGGGCCGTACTGGTGGCAGTTCAACGTCGAGAAGTACCACGACCAGATCGAGACCCCCACCTACCACCAGGGCGGCTGGTACGACATCTTCCTGGCCGGCACCCTGAGGAATTACATGGGCATGAAGCGCCGCGCCCGCACCGAAGAGGCCCGCCGGAGCCAGCGCCTGGTCATCGGGCCCTGGGTACATGGCTCGAGCAATATCGGGGTGTCAAAGGCAGGGGAGTGGGACTTTGGCCCAGAGGCGGCCCAGGACTTCAACCAGATGCGCCTGCCCTGGTTCGACCACTGGCTCAAGGGGAAGGACAACGGGGTAATGGAAGAAGCGCCGGTGCGGATCTTTGTCATGGGCCGCAACGAGTGGCGTAGCGAGGCCGACTGGCCCCTGCCCGACACCCGCTATACCAACTACTATCTGCACGAGGGCCAGAGCGGCTCCATCGCCTCGCTCAACGACGGCACCCTCTCGCCCCAACCGCCCACCGGCAGCGAACACCCCGATAGTTTTGTCTACGACCCCGACCATCCCGTCCCCACCCTGGGCGGCAATACCCTGGGTATCCCCGACGGGGTGCGCGACCAGCGCCCGGCCGACGCCCTCTGCCTCACCTATACCAGCGAGCCCCTCGACGAGGAGTTGGAGGTCACCGGCCCGGTGAAGGCGGCGATCTATGCCCTGTCCTCGGCCCCGGACACCGACTGGGTGGTGCGCCTCGAAGACATCCACCCCGACGGGTACTCGCGCAACCTGTGCGACGGCATCCTGCGGGCCCGGTACCGCAATTCCTTCGCTCACCCCGAACTGCTGGACCCCGGCAAGGTCTACCGTTTCGAGGTGGACCTGTGGGCCACCAGCAATGTCTTCCTGCCCGGCCACCGCCTGCGGGTGGTGGTCACCAGCAGTTCCTTCCCCCGCTTCGATCGCAATCTGAATACCGGGGGGCCCATCAACAAAGAGGCCGCCGGCCTGGTGGCCATCAACACCGTGCTGCACGACCTGCTGCGGCCCTCGCATATCGTGTTGCCGGTCATCGCGCGGGAGCGGTGCGACCGCTGATTACTCCATCACCGCCGCGCTCACCGCGTTGCCGACCCGCCGCAGCAGACTGCCGCCGGCCACCATCTGATTGGTGAGCACCACGCAGATCAGTTCCTGTTCCGGGTCGGCCCAGGCCACCGTACCGGTGGCGCCGACATGGCCAAAGGTGGCGGGTGAACACAACTCGCCGAAAAAGCTCCACACCCGCGAGTCGCGCAGGCCCCAGCCCAGGCCCCAGGGCGCCTGCAGGCCCTGGTTCTGATCGGTGGTCATCGCCCGCACCGTGGCCGGGCTGAAGAGGCGCCGGCCCTCGTACTCGCCCCCGTTCAAAAAGGTCTGCAGGAGGATGGCCAGATCCGGGCCGGTGCTGTGCATGCCGCCCCAGGGATGGCCCATGTCGCGCCAGTAGCGGCTGTTGGCCCCGAAGCGCTGGTTGTCGGCCGATTCCTGCATCGAGTTGCCGCACCACACCGTCTCGGGAATCTTGAAGGACCCCAATCCCAGGGCGCTCTGCTTCATGCCCAGGGGCGCGAAGAGTTCCTCCTGCTCGAAGTCGCGCAGGCGTTTGCCACTCACCCTTTCGACGA
>JADZBP010000049.1 GCA_020852055.1 Candidatus Latescibacterota bacterium | reverse complement strand
GGCGGGCGTGACGAGAGCGATCTCGAGGCCGCGGGCCGCCGCGGCGTCGCCGGTCAGCCGCTTTTTGCGCGCACCGCTGTGGATGAACAGCAGTTTTTTTGGGGCGGGAATACTATCGAGATCGTCCATCGGCAACTAGAGCCCTCCATAGGAAAGAAAATGAAGAGTGTACCCATGGCGGTGTGCGGGGTGGAGACACAGAGCGAACATAGGATTGCTCCTCGCGGTGGAATCGATGCGATCAGACTGCAGCAGAAGGTGTTGGTGGAATTGTCCTGTCGCGCCCCGCCTCAAGGGCGCAAACTTTTTTAATAATAGAATTTTCCACCCAAATGTCAAGCAAAAATTGAAGTGATTTTAAGATATTGATAAATATGACGTTATGAGTAGATCGGGGCGATGCGCGGGATGATACCAACACAATCTATTGTGGTTTTGCAGAGGTCGCGGTCTACAAGTAATGGTAGTTCGCTAAAATGGGGGGGTAGGGCGGAGCCGCGGGACTCGAGGGGGTCAGGGGGCGGTTGGCTTTTCGCCCTCGTTGCCCTGTTCGAGGAAACGCTCCAACTCCGGCTTGACGACCTTCTCGTAGCAGTCGGGGCAGATGCCGTGGCTGAACTCGGCCTTCGAGTGTTCAGCCACGTAGGTGTCGATCTGCTCCCAGTAGTCGTGGTCGTCGCGGACGCGTTTGCAGTACGAGCAGATGGGCAGTAGGCCCTGGAGTTCCTTGACCTGCCGGAGCGCCGTCTCGAGCTGGGCCACATGGCGTACCAGCTCGGATTGGAGCTGGACCACCCGGGTGCCCACCTGGATCCGGGCCTGCAACTCGCGGCGTTTGAAGGGCTTCACCACGTAGTCGTTGGCCCCGGCATCGAGGCCCTCGACCACACTTTCCTCGGTGTCCTTGGCGGTGAGCAGGATCAGGTAGGTCGATTTCAGCGCCGGATTGGCCCGCACCCGGCGGCAAACCTCGACCCCGTCGAGGAGGGGCATCATCCAGTCGAGGACCGCCAGCATCGGCGGATCGGGCCGCTCCAGCACCTCCAGGGCCTCCTGGCCGTTGGTGGCGGCGATCACCTCGTAGCCCCACTGGCGCAGGTTGGCTGTCAGCAACAGGCGAGAGGCGACGTCGTCTTCGGCGATCAGCACGTGCAAGGCAGGATCTCCGGTGCCGGCGGGCCGCTCAGGGGCGTTTGCGGGTCGCCGGCGGGTCCTCGGCCTGGTCCTCCCTGGCCAGGATCGCCAGGGGGATCAGGACACAATAACCGCCAACCAGCAGGAGCGGGGCTAGGGTAAGGGACACAAAACCGTCGGCGGGCGGAACACCCAGGGCCACATAACCCAGCGCGATGGCCGCCAGGCCGATGCCAAAGAGCGTCCAGTTCCGGCGGGCAAAGGGCAGGTCGCGCAGCGCCGCCATGGGGGCCTACCTCTTTTCCTTGATGCGGGCGGCCTTGCCTTTGCGGGTGCGCAGATAGAAGAGGCGGGCGCGGCGCACCTTGCCGCGGCGGATGTTCTCGATGCGGGCGATACGCGGCGAGTGCAGGGGGAAGATACGCTCGACCGCCACGCCCTGGGTCACCTTGCGCACGGTGAAGGTCTCTTGGATGCCGCTGCCTTTGCGCTGGATGACATCGCCTTCGAAGATCTGGATGCGTTCCTTGTCGCCCTCGATCACGCGCACGTGGATGCGCAGGGTGTCGCCGGACCGGAAATCCGGCCGGTCGGTTTTCAACTGGTGCGAAGTGACTTCGCGAAGGATACTGGCGTCCATGTTCTACCTCTCTGGGTTGGTTGGTCTACAAAGGGCAATCAAGATTTTTCTGTAGGGCCGGGTTGGGCCCGCCGCCACTGCGCGACGAGGCGTTGTTCCTCCTCGTCGAGGGTTGCCCGGGCCAGCAGGTCCGGGCGTCTTTCGAAGGTCCGGCGCAGGGCCTCGCGCCGGCGCCAGGCGCGCACTTGCTGATGGTCGCCGCTCAGGAGCACCTCGGGCACGGCCTGCCCGGCAAAAACCGCCGGTCGCGTGTACCAGGGGCAATCCAGCAGATCCTCCTGAAAGGAGTCTTCAAGAGCAGAGGAGAAATTCCCCAGGACTCCCGGTATGAGCCTGACCACCGCGTCGATCAGGATCAGGGCGGCAGGTTCACCGCCGGTAAGTACGTAGTCGCCGACCGAGACCTCCTGGTCGATGTGCCGCTGGCGGATGCGTTCGTCCACGCCTTTGTAATGGCCGCACAAAAGCACCAGATGGGGGGCCAGCGACAACTCGATCGCCAGGCGCTGGTCGAAAGGCACCCCGTCGGCACTCAGATAGATGCACCGGCCCTTGCCCAGTTCCAGGGCCTCCCAGGCCCTGGCCACGGGCTCCGGTTTGATCACCATACCGCCTCCCCCGCCGTAGGGGGAATCGTCGACGGTGTGATGCTGGTCGGCGGAAAAGGCCCGCAGGTCGTGTACCGCGATCTGGGCCAACCCTTGGCTCTGTGCCCGGGCGACCATGCTGGTTCCCAGAGGCGAGGTGAAGAACCCCGGGAAGAGGGTGACCACCTCGATCTTCACGGGAGCAGGTCCTCGACCCCGCGGACCACCACCCGGCGTTCGGCCGGCTTGACCTCCACCACGAAATCCCCTACGGCCGGGATCAGGAACTCCTCGCCGCCCTGCTCGGGGCGCACCACATAAGCATCCGTGGTGGGCAGGGACATCACCTCGGTGAGTTGGCCCAACACCACGCCGGCCTCGGTTTCGACCCGGCACCCGACCAGATCCGCCACGTAAAAGGTGTCGGGGGGTAGGGGAGCCGCTTCCTCGGGGGCTACGGTCAGGTACCCTTTGACCAGCTCTTCGCGGGCCGCTTCGCAGGTGTCGATGCCGGCGAACTTCATCACCAGCGACGGCCCCTCCACGCGCCAGTCATCGAGGCGCAGGGGGAGGTCGGGGCTGCCCTCGCGGGTCAGCACGACCGCCTTCAGCCCGGTGAAACGCGAAAGGTCGTGGGTCAGCGGCTCGACCTTGACCTGGCCTCGCACCCCTTTGACGCGGCTGACGTACCCGACGGCGATGCGCTGGGGGGGGCGGGGCTCCATGGCGGGTTCAGTTCGGGCGGATCAGGCCTGCTCGGCGCCTTCGGCGGCGGCAGGTTTGCCCTTCAGTTTCCGGAGCCTCGCCGGCTTCTGGTGCGAGAAAGCCTCGGTATCCACCTTGCCTTCGAGGCCCTTCATGCGGGCCAAGATGCCCTGGCTGCGCAACAGGGATTCGACGGTGTCGGTCATCTGGGCGCCGCGTTTGATCCACATCACCGCCGCTTCCTCGTCGATGGCCACCTTGGCGTAGAGCGGGTCGTAGGTGCCCATTTGGGCGAGGGTCTGGCCATCGCGCGGGGCATCGGCCTTGACCACCACCAGACGGTAGAAGGGGCGCTTGGTGCGGCCCATTCGCTTCAGACGCATTTTGATCACGGAGGAACTCCTTTCTAGAGTGTCACTGGGGAAAAGGCAAGCGCAATTTCGTTCTGCCTGGTTTGAAGCGGTTCATCTGCTTCATCATCTTCTGCATCGCCTCGAACTGCTTCACCAGCCGGTAGACGTCCTGGATGGTGGTGCCGCTGCCGCGGGCGATGCGCCGGCGGCGGCTGCCATTGAGGATCTGCGGGCTGCGCCGTTCGGCCATGGTCATGGACTTGATGATGGCCTCGACGTGCACAAAGGCCCGGTCATCGACCTGGGCGCCCTGGAAGGCCTTGCCGACCCCGGGGATCATGCCCAGCAACTGGTCGAGGGGCCCCATCTTTTTGATCGCCTGCAACTGCTCGAGAAAATCCTCGAAGGTGAAGGCCTCCTTGCGCAGGCGGGCCTCCATCTTCTGGGCCTGCTCGCGCTCAAAGGCCTGCTCGGCCTTTTCGACCAGCGAGAGGATATCGCCCATGCCGAGGATGCGCGAGGCCATCCGGTCCGGGTGGAAGGGCTCGAGACCATCGAGCTTCTCGCCGGTGCCAATGAACTTGATCGGCTGCCCGGTCACCTGGCGGATCGAGAGGGCCGCGCCACCGCGGGCGTCGCTGTCCATCTTGGTCAGCAGGCAGCCCGTAAAGGAGAGGCGCTCGTAAAAACGGCTGGCCGTCTCCACCGCGTCCTGGCCCAGCATGCTATCGACGACGAAGAGGATCTCGCGGGGGTTGGTCTGGCGCTGGATCTGCGCCAACTCCGCCATCATCTGCTCGTCGATGCTCAGTCGCCCGGCGGTGTCGAGGATCACCACGCTGCGATTGGTGCGCCGGCCCTCTTCCACCCCTTCGCGGCAGATGGCCACCGGATCGGCGCCCGCCGGCTGGGTGTAGACTGGCACCCCGATGCTCTGGCCCAGGGTCTGGAGCTGATCCACGGCGGCGGGGCGGTACATGTCGGCGGCCACCAGCAGGGGAGGGCGGCCCTGGCCCTTGAAGCGGAGGGCGAGTTTGCCGGCGGCGGTGGTCTTGCCGCAGCCCTGCAGGCCCACCATCATGATCACGGTGGGCGGGTGGTCCGAAAGCCGGAGCGGGCTGGCCGACCCACCGAGCAGGGTCACCAACTCCTCGTAGACAACCTTGATCACCTGCTGGCCGGGCGTCAGGCTCTTGAGGACGTCCTGCCCATTGGCGCGCTCTTTGACCCGCTGGAGGAAATCCTTGGCGACTTTGAAGTTGACGTCGGCTTCCAGCAGGGTCCGCCGGATCTCGCGCAGGGCCTCGTCGATATCCTTCTCGGTGAGGCGGCCCTGGCCCCGGAGTTTCCGGAAGACTTCCTCGAAACGCTCGGAGAGGCGATCAAACATAGCTCAATACCAGTTAAATCGAAAAATAATAATATAGATTTTAAAGGGAAAAGGGGCAATAGTGAGCGGGTCAGCGCCCGGCGATGCTGCGTATGGCGGCGGCGGGGTCGGCAGCGCCAAAAACCGCGGAGCCGGCGACGAGGATGCCCACGCCGGCCTGGCGGCAGTCCGGCGCATTCTGGGGATTCACGCCTCCGTCGATCTCGATGGGCACCCGCAGCCCCTGCTGATCGAGGCGGGAACGCAGGGCGCGGACCTTCTCCAGCGCCGCGGGCTGGAAGCGCTGGCCGCCGAAACCGGGCTGGACCGACATGATCAGGAGGAGGTCGACCTGCCCGAGGTACGGAAAAAGGCCCTCTACCGGGGTGCCGGGGTTGATGGTCAGGCCGCACTCCAGGCCCAGGTCGCGGATCTGGGCGAGTACAGGGGCCGGTTCCGGGCAGGTTTCGAGATGGACGGTGAGGGCGTCGGCGCCGGCGTCCTTGAAGGCCTGGAGGTAGCGGCCGGGCTCCGAGATCATCAGATGGGTGTCCAGCTTGAGGCGGGTGACCTTGCGCACCGATTCGATAACCGGGATGCCGAAGCTGAGGTTGGGCACGAAATGGCCGTCCATCACGTCGAGGTGCAGGAGATCGGCGCCGGCAGCCTCGACGCGGGCGATTTCGTCGGCCAGGCGGGCGAAATCGGCGGCCAGGAGCGAGGGGGCGACCAGGGCGCTAGACATGGATCATTCCTCCGGGGGAGCCTCGGTGTCGGTCCGGGTGGTGTCGACGGCAGC
The DNA here is from genome assembly GCA_020852055.1 of Candidatus Latescibacterota bacterium. Taxonomy (GTDB): domain Bacteria; phylum Latescibacterota; class UBA2968; order UBA8231; family UBA8231; genus SICG01. Next base: position 52,856 of record JADZBP010000049.1, on the reverse strand, counting down.
CTGCTGCACGCTCAGGACCAGGTCGATGGGGGTGCCGCGCAGCGCGCGGCGGGGCGGGGCGATACTCTGGGAGAGCACGGTGCCGGCGGGCACGCTGTTGTCGACCTGGTCCTGGATCTGGCCCATGACCATCTCGTACTTCTTCAGGGAATCCTCGACGGCGTCGATGCGCAGGCCGCGCAGGTCGGGCACCCATTTGGGTTGCGAGGCCGGGCCGCTGCTGACCTTGAGGTCCACCCTGCCTTCGATGGGCAGGCGGGTGCCGGCCTTGGGTTGCTGGAGGATGACCGCCCCCTCCGGAAAGCGGTCCGAGGAGAGATAGGCCACCTCACCCAGGCGCAGGTGGCTGTTCTCCAGCCGGAGGCGGGCGTCGCGGGGGCTGCCGCCGGTGACGTCGGGCACCGGGTAGAGCCGCGAGCCGAGGCTGATATCCACCGAGACCCGCCGGCCCTTCTTGACCAGCTGTTTTTCGGAGGGGGTCTGGTCGACGATCAGGCCGGCGGCGATGGTGGCGTGGTGTACGCTGTCGCGGATGCCCAGGCGCAGGTCGCGCTGGCGCAGTTGCCTGCGGGCCTGCTCGACGGTGAGTCCGTCCAGTTTGGGCACGTGGACCTTGCCCACGTCGACCACGTAGGGCATGAGGAATTTGTCGACGGCGGTCAGATAGACCACCAGGGTCGCCAGCACCACCCCGCTGAGGATGGCGGCCGAACGCAGGGAGGGGTTCATGGCGCGCCTCGGCGGATGCGGGCGGCGAAGCAGCCGTCCCCCGGCTCGCGGCCCGGCAGGGTCTGCACGTAGGCGCCGGCCCAGGGCTGGCCGGGGAAGAAACCCGCAGCCGCTTCGAGCCGGGCAGCGGGGGTGGCGCCGAGGAAACGCTCGACCACCTGGGTGTTCTCCTCTGCTTCGAGGCTGCAGGTGCTGTAGACCAGCACCCCGCCCGGGCGCAGGCGGTCGAAGGAATGGCAGAGCATGGCGTGCTGGGTGGCGCTGAGGCCGGGCAACTGATCGGGTTGTTTGCGCCAGCGCACGTCGGGGTGGCGGGCCAGGGTGCCAGTGGCGCTGCAGGGGGCGTCGACCAGGACCCGGTCGTAGGGGCCGCTCTGGCCGCTGCGGGCATCCTCCACCACCAGGCGCAGGCTGCACAGGCCCAGCCGGGTCTGGTTCTCGCGCAGGCGCACCAGCCGGCGGGCCGAGAGGTCGGCGGCCACCACCAGGCCCCGGTCCTGCATCTGGGCCGCCATCTGGGTGGTCTTGCCTCCAGGTGCGCTGCAGGCGTCGAGCACCCGCTCGCCGGGCTGGGGTTGGAGCAGGCAGACCGGCAGGCCGGCGTTGATGTCCTGCACCTGGTAGTCGCCGCCGCGGAACCCTGGCGACTGGAAGAAGGCCTCGCTGTCGTCCAGGGCAAAGAAGCCGGGCACGGGGCCGGCGGGTCTGGCTGCCGGCGGCGGTTCGGTTCCGGCCCTGGTCTGGCGCACGTACAGGGGAGGTTGCTGGTTGTCGGCCTGCAGCAGGGCCTCGGCGTCGTCGGCCCCCCAGCGGGCCAGCCAGCGCTCCACCAGCCAACGCGGATGGGAGTGGCAAACGGCCAGATGGCCGGCCAGATCCGCGCCGCGGTCGGGCATAGGGGGGGCCCCGGCGGTGGCAGCCACCCGCCGCAGCACGGCGTTGACCAATTCGGGAACCCCGCGCTGGGCGTGGCCTTTGGCCAGCTCCACCGAGGTGTGCACCGCCGCCCGTTCGGGCACCTTGTCGAGATGCAGGAGCTGGAAGGCGCCCAGCCGCAGGATCTGGCGGGTCACTGGGTCGCAGCTGGCCAGTGGCCGGCGGGTGAAGGTGTCGAGGATATAGTCCAGTTGTGCCTGCCAGCGGGTCACCCCCAGCACCAGGTGCCGGGCGAAGCGCCGGTCTCGGGGTTCACGCAACCCCTGGTCCAGGCCCTCGAAGCACTGATCGAGCGGCGCGCCGGTGCTTTCGAAATTGCAGAGCAGGCGCAGGGCTAGGGCCCGGGCTGGGTCGCTGGATTTCATAGTTTGGCGGTTAAGGGATGGCCACTAATTTAGGTCGGTTTACACCCGGCAAGCAAGGGCGGAACCTGTCTTGACGGGCCTGGAGGGGGGGGCTATACTTGAGCACCATCCCCCCCGCAGCCCAACCAGCCGAACTCCAGAGTGCCTGCCCATGCGCCGTTATCCAGTCTGGGACATCCGTTGTGACCAGCCCTACGAATCGCTCCTGGAGGCCCTGCTTTCCAGCCGCGGCCTGAACTGGGCCGCCTTGGCCATCAACCCCGAGCATCTGCACGCCCCGGAGCTGCTGGCCGACCTGGAGCAGGGGGCCGGCCGCCTGGAGCAGGCCATCCGCAAGGGCGAACGCATCGTGGTGTTTGGCGACTACGATGCCGACGGGGTCACCAGCACCGCGCTCCTGTTGGACTTCCTCGAGGAAGCCGGGGCCAACTGCGGGTTCATGTTGCCCGACCGCCACCGCGACGGGTACGGCATCCGCGCCGCTTCGGTGGAGGTGGCTGCCCAGCAGGGGGCGCAGGTGATCGCCACGGTCGACAACGGGGTTTCGGCCTTCGAGGCGCTGGAGCGGGCCCGCCAACTGGGCATCGATGTGGTGGTCATCGACCACCACCAACCGCAGGACCAGTTGCCGCCGGCCCACAGCCTGATCAATCCCAATCGCCGCGATTGTGCCTATCCATTCAAAGGTCTGGCCGGGGTGGGGGTGACCTTCAAGGTGGTGCAGGCCCTCAGCCAGGCCTTCATGGCCGGCGACCAGCGCCGCCGCTATCTGAATGGCTTGCTGGACCTGGTGGCCCTGGGCACGGTGGCCGACGTGATGCCGGTGCTGGGGGAGAATCGGGTGCTGATCCACCACGGGTTGAAAACCCTGGCCAATACCAGCCGGCCCGGCCTGCGCCAACTCAAGGTCGCCGCCGGCTGCGGGGACCGGCCCCTGACCACCTCCACCATCGGTTTCCAACTGGCACCCCGCCTCAACGTGGCCGGCCGCCTCGCCACGCCCGAACTGGCGCTGCGCCTCCTGCGGGCCAAGACCGACAGCGAAGCCATGGTCCTGGCCGAGGAACTCAATACCCTCAACGCGAAAAGGCAGCAGTTGCAGCGCACCGCGGTGCAGGAGGCCGAAGCCCTGGTCAGCCCCGAGGATCTGGAGAGCGAACGCATCATCGTGGTGCTGGGGGACTCCTGGGACCTGGGGGTGATCGGCCTGATCGCCGGCAAGATGGCCGAACGCTATGCCCGGCCGGCGGTGGTCTGCACCGAGAACGGCGAGCAGGGCCTGTACGTGGGTTCGGCGCGCAGCATCCCCGGGTACGATATCGGCGCGGCGGTCAGTGCCTGCGCCGCCCACCTGACCACCTATGGCGGGCACCGCGGGGCGGCGGGCTTCTCGCTGGCTCCCGCCGCCTTCGAAGCCTTCCGGGCCGACCTCATCGACCACGCGCAGGCGCAGCTCACCCCGGAGGACCTGCAGGCCAGGCTGCAGGTGGATCTGGTGATCCAGCCCCGCGACCTGGGCCTGCACACCGTCGAGGCCCTGGGCCGGCTCGAACCCTTTGGCAACGGCAACCAGGCCCCGGTTTTCGCCCTGCGCGATTGCCGGCTGAAACGCTGCGACCGCATCGGCAAGGAGGGCACCCACCTCAAACTCGGGATCGAGGTGGGCGGGCAGTCCTGCACGGCAGTGTGGTGGAACCAGGGCGAGGTGGCCGGCAAGTTGGGCGTGGGCCAGCCCCTGGCCGCGGCCTTTGAACTGGAAGAGGATACCTATACCGGCAAAGGCGCAGTACAAATGGTCCTGAAAGATTTGTCCCCATCCCCTATCTGAAGAAGAGCCGACTATGATAAGCTCGGATTTCACCCAAGGACTCCTGGCCCAGGGCCGGGACAGCAAAATCCTGTTAGTGGTCGTCGACGGGCTCGGCGGCCTGCCCGACCCGCGCACCGGCAAGTCGGAGCTGGACACCGCCCGCCTGCCCAATCTCGATGCCCTGGCGGCCTCGGGCAGTTGCGGGCTGATCTCGCCGCTGGGCCCCGGTTTCACCCCGGGCAGCGGCCCGGCCCACCTGGCGCTCTTCGGCTACGACCCCTGGAAACACCAGATCGGCCGCGGGGCGCTCTCGGCCATGGGGTTGGGACTCGATTTCCGCACCGGCGACGTGGCGGCGCGTTTGAACTTCTGCACCGTGGACAATCAGGGGCGGGTGACCGACCGCCGCGCCGGCCGCATCCCCACCGAGAAGTGCCAGGAGTTGTGCGCCAAACTGGAAGCCATCCGGATCCCCGGCATCGAAATCGCCATCGCCGCCGAGATGGAATACCGGGCGGCGGTGGTGTTCCGCGGCGAGGGGCTGGAGGATGAGCTGAGCGATTCCGATCCCCAGGTGACCGGGGTGCCGCCCCATGCGCTGGAGGCGCGGGGCAAGGGATCGGCGCGTATGCTGGAGGTGGCCAACGCCTTTGTCGACCAGGCCCGGCAGCTGCTGGCTGCCGAGCAGCCGGCCAACATGGTATTGATCCGCGGTTTCGGCCGGTACCCGGTGCTGCCGCAGATGGGCGAGGTCTACGGCCTCAAGGCCCTGGCGGTGGCCGGGTATCCGATGTACCGCGGCGTGGCCTCGGCGGTGGGTATGCAGACGGTCGAGACCGACTGGCACCTCGACCAGGAACTGGAGGTGCTGCGCGCCCGCTGGGCCGAATTCGACTTCGCCTATCTGCATGTCAAGAAGACCGACAGCGCCGGGGAGGACGGCAACTTCGACCTCAAGGTGAAGTTGCTCGAGGAAGTGGACCAATTCGTGCCCAAGCTGTTGGAGCTGAAACCCGAGGTTTTCATCCTCACCGGCGACCATTCGACGCCTTCGGTCATGCGCAGCCACAGCTGGCATCCGGTGCCTCTGGTGGTGCACAGCCCGGTGGCCATGCCCGACGGGTTGCCCGGCTTCTCGGAGCGTCATTGCCGGGCCGGCAGCCTGGGCCTGATCCCCTCCACGGCGGTGATGGCCCTGGCCCTGGCCCATGCCCGGCGGCTGGAGAAATTCGGCGCATGAGGGCGGAAAAGGTGCGGCGATGATCCACCCGGTGCGTATCGCCCATCGCGGCGCCTCGGGGGAGGGGCTGGCGCCGGAGAACACCCTTGCCGCCTTCGAGCTGGCCATCGAACTGGGCGTGGATCTCATCGAGCTCGACGTACAGCAGACCGGCGACGGGCGGCTGGTGGTCATCCACGACCCCACCCTGGACCGGACCACGGACCTGAGCGGGATGGTGGCTGAGAAGAGCCTGGCCGAGATCCGGCGCGGCGACGCTGGTTCCTGGTGCTCGTCCCGGTTCCGGGACCAGAAGGTGCCCCTGCTCGAGGAGGTGCTGGAGTTGGCCCGCCGGCGGGTCCTGACCCTGATCGAGATAAAAGCCCGCCACATCGCCGAACGGGTGGTGCAGGTGATCGAGGACCTGGGGGTCGGGGACCAGGTGGTGGTGCAGTCCTTCGCCCCCCAGACGGTGCGGCGGGTCAAGCTGATGGCCCCGGCCCTGCCCACGGCCCTGCTGGTGAGCACCCTGCCCACCACCCCGGCGCGGATCCGGGTGCGCCGCCTGGCGCGGGAGGTTCTGGAGGCGGGGGCCAACGCCGTGGGCATCTGGCATGCGGCCCTGACCCCGGCCCTGCTGGAGGAGATGCGGCAGCGCTGCATCGGCGTCTGGACCTGGACCGTGGACGACGAGATCGTCATGCGCGATCTGGCCTTGATGGGGGTACAGGGGGTGATCACCAATTACCCGGACCGCCTCAACCGGGTCCTGGCCGAACTGGAGGAGGAGGGGGGGATGCACGCGCCCCTCGGCCGGCGCCGCCGCCTGCCCCAGAGCCGCTGGGGCCGCCGCCGCACGCTGAAAAAACTGCGCCGCCACACCGACCCGGAGGCCTGAGATGCAGGTCGGCCAACTCGCCCGCCTGGCCCTGTTGATCGCGCTGGTGGCGGCAGCCACCCTTGCCCTGAAGATCCCCATGCCCGCCACCCAGGGGTACATCAACCTCGGTGATGCCCTGATCATCGCCGGCGCCCTGCTCAGCGGCGGGCGGGTAGGCGGCTTGGCCGGCGGGGTGGGTTCTGCCCTCGCGGACCTGTACGGCGGGTACACCCACTGGGCGCCCTTCACCCTGGTCATCAAAGGTAGCGAAGGGTTGTTGATCGGTTGGCTGGGCAACCGGCCGGCGATCCGCCAGCGCTGGGTCTGGAGGGCCGGGGTCGCGGCGCTGGGTATGGGATGGATGGTGCTGGGGTATTTTCTGGCGGAGGTACAGCTCTATGGCCCGGTCCCGGCGTTCACCAGCCTGTGGGGCAATGTGGCGCAGGGGGCGGGCAGTCTGGTCTGTGGTCTGCCCCTGGCCGCTGCCCTGCAGCGGCGCCTAAAAACAGCTTGACGCTCCCCCCTTGGTGCGTATATTGGGCGGTAGATCCGTATCTCCTTTCCTCTTATCGAGATAGGTGAGGTATGAGCAACGGCATCGAGACTCTGCGCGCCTCGGGGCTGTGTATGGGGATGACTGAACAGGAACTGAGCGATCTGCTGGGGGCGTCGGAGTTGCGCATCCACGCTGTGAACGACCGCATCGTCGCCGAAGGCACCCCCAGTGATTGCCTCTTCCTGATTGAGGAGGGCAGGGTGCGGGTCGAGAAGGCCAGCCCGGTCGGGGCGGTGCTGATCGCCACCATGGGGGAGGCGGGGGATTTCTTCGGGGAGATGTCCCTCATCGATATCCTGCCCCGTTCCGCCGACGTCTGCGCCGAAGGCCCGGTGCGCTTACTCGCTTTCCCCAAGCGGAAACTCGCCGAGGTCTTCGCCCGTTTTCCGCGGCTGCAGGTGAACCTGATCCTCAATATCGCCCGCAGTCTGTCGCTGCGCCTGCGCGAGGCGGATGACCGCATCGTCGAGCTGAGCCGGCAGGTGAAGGCCGGAGCGGGGGCCCAGGGGCGCTGAGGATGGAACACCTCGCCGTCCTGCTGTGGGAGTCGCCGCTCTTCTCGGGCCTCGAAGACCGCGAGGTGCGCCGGCTCGTCGATCTCTCCCGCCAATTGAACTTCAACCCCGGAGACATCATCGTCGCCCAGGGCAGCGCCGGCGACTCCCTCTATCTGCTCCACAGCGGCGAACTCGAGGTCAGCGCCATGGGGGAGAAGGGGCGTATCGTCCCCCTGGCCACCCTCGATGAACCCGGCGCGTTTTTCGGCGAGGTGTCGCTGGTGGACCACGGTCCGCGCTCGGCCACGGTGAGGGCCCTCACCGATGCGGTGGTCCTGCGCATCACCCTCGAGGCCTTCGAGCGCTTCTTCATCGAATTCGAGGATGCCCAGGTGATGGTGCTGCGCAACCTGGCCAGGGTGCTGGCCCAGCGCCTGCGCCATTCGAACGTGGTCATCGGTTCCATCTCCCTGGCTGGCTGAGCGGCGGCGGGCGCGGTGTTCTGGCCTCTGCTCTTTGGCTGTTTTCTGCTGGTGGTGGTGGCCCTCTGGTATTTCCGGTCTCGCGCCGAGGTCTGCCCCCAGTGTTCCGCCCCCCGCGAGCCGGACCACCCCCTGTGTTCCTCCTGCGGGTGGATCTATGAGGTACCCGGCGATGCCGACGACGACTATGGCGATGCCGACGACGAAGAGGTGCGCGTTTGACTGCCCGGCGAACTGAGAGGAGCCAGTCATGGAATGGGTAGTGGCGTTGCTGGCGCTGGGTTGCCTGGTGTTCATCCTGCACATGGTATCGGACTATTACAAACGGCGGCAGGAGTTGGAACCCAAGATCCAACGCCTCGACGAAGCCAAGGGCAAACTGCAGCAGGAGATCACCAGCACCCGTGGCGTCCTCGAGGAGCAGCGCGGCCAGCTCTATCCCCTGCGCGAGCAGGTGACCAATCTGGAACAGGAATCCCGCCACCTGCAGCAGCAGGTGCCCGCCAAAAAGCCCCGCACCAAACCCGGAGGCGCCGACCCGGCGCCCAAAAAAGACCCGGCCTGACCCTGCCTGTCCCGGTGATCGACCTGGAGGCGAAGCCGTCGAGGCCTGTTTCCCGTTGCGGCAGGCCGAAGCGGCGCTGGCCCGAGACGGACAACCGGGCACGCTGGGGGTACTGCTGGATATTGCCCGCGAATGAGAGGAAGGTATGGCCGAGCTAGGATTGCTGGCTGGATGCGCCAGTATCGATATCACCTCGCCCGCCGGGATTCACATGGGCGGGTACTGGGGCCGCAAATCGGGGGCGGTCGGCAGCCGCGATGCGCTGATGGCCAAGGTGCTGGTGCTGGCCAGGGGCTCCCAACGGGTTGCCCTGGTTTCGCTCGACCTGGTGGGACTCGATGCCAGCGCCGTGGCGCCGATCCGCCACGGCCTGGAGCAACGCGCCGGCATCCCCGGCGCGGCGGCAATGGTCTGCTGCTCCCATACCCACGCCGGGCCGCTGACCATGTCCTTCCGCGGCATGGGAGACCTGGACGCCGGGTACCTGGCCCAGGTGCGGGAGGCGGTGGTGGCGGCCGGGGTGCAGGCCGCCGGCCAACTCCAGCCTGCGGAGCTGCGCTACCGGCGGGTGCCCGCCCAGTTGGGGATCAACCGCCGCGAGCAGCGCCAGGGAGAGCTGGTGATCGGCAATAATCCCGCCGGACCCGTGGCCGACTACGCCCATGTCCTGCAGGTGGGAGCGGTGGCCACGGTGTTCAGCCACGCCTGCCATCCGGTGGTCCTGGGCAACGGCAACCACCAGCTCAGCGCCGAATTCCCCGGCGCCGCTGCCCGGCTGATCGAGGCGCGAACGGGCCGGCCAGCGCTCTTTGTCAACGGCGCCTGCGGCGATATCAATCCGCGTTGCGGGCATGGCGATTTTGCCCTGGTGGACCGGGCTGGCGCCGAACTGGCCGAGGCCGTCCTTGGCGGGTTGGCTGCGGCTGCCCCCGTGCCGGGCGAGGGCTTGGGCTGGGCCGGCGAGCAGGTGCTCTTGCCCTTGATGGACCCGCCGCCGCGCCTGCAGGCCGAGCTGGAGAAGTTGGGTCTGCAGCTCAAGGCCGAACTCCATGGCCTCGCTGCCGCCGGGGACGCCTGGGCCCGCCGGGTGCCGCAGGCCCGCCTGGACTGGGCGGAGGCCATGCTGGAGTTGGCCCGCCGGGGCACCACCGGGCAGGTGCAGCCTTTCGAGATTCAGGCCCTGAGGCTGGGCGAGATGGTGTTGCTGGGCATGGAAGGGGAGATCTTCGTGCGGTACCAGCTGGACCTGGAGGCCGGGCAGGGCGCCCACCCGGTGCTGCTCTGCGGGTACGCCAACGGCTGTATCGGCTATGTGCCCACCGCCGACGAGTATCCGCGCGGCGGCTATGAGGTCGACGAAGCCTACAAGGTGTACCCGAGTGTGCAGATGATCGGGCCCCAGTCAGAGGGGCTGATCCGGGCGGCGGCGGCGAGGCTGATGGGGGAAGTGGCTAACGGGCGGTGAAGAAACGGCTGCTGGTGCCGCCGGGGCCCACCTTGATCTCCAGGCGTTTGCCGCAGCGGGGACACATGCCGCGGTAGGCGGTGCCCTCGGGGTTCAGGTAGATGCGCGCATAGACCCGGCAGCAGTCGAAATTGACGCCCAGAAATTTCCGCTTTTGTTCCATCTCTGCCCCTTTCCCGAATTATAAAAGTCGGTTTCGGGCCCTGTCAAGCGAAGCGGTTGCGCCGGGCAGGGGCGATGTGCATCTTTTGGTCATGGAAGCCAAGCTCCCGCCCGCCGAAGACCTCTCCAGCCAGCTCCAGATCCTCTACGACCAGGTGCACTCGACCTGCTGCGCCAGCTCGGGGGAATGCTGTGCGCTGAGCGACACCGAGTTCGACCAGGGGTACGCCACCATGTTCCCCCTGTACAGCGCCGAGTACCTCAATATCGCCGCGTACGTGCGGGAGCAGTTCCCGGTCCAGCGCCAGCGGGAACTCTTCGCCTTCACCGAGGAGCGGCCCCGCCGCTGCCCCTTTCTGGGCGAGAACCATGCCTGCACCATCTACCCGGTGCGGCCCTTGATCTGCCGCACCTATGCAGTGATGGATCGCCAGCGCATCGATCAGGCCCTGGAACAATACCGCGACGTCCTGCCCGAGACCTGGCTCAAGGGCTTTGCCCGCCGCGAGGGCAGCATGCTCTGCCCGCGGGTGCGGGTGACCCAGCCCGAGAAGCTGGAGCGGCATATCTACAACCTGATCACCTCGGTCTACGAGCGGGCGTTGCGGCAGTTGCACAGCACCCTCGAACTGGCCGACGGGGAGCGGCGGCAGGTCCTGCGGGCGGCGGGCCACCGCGAATGGCCGCTCAACTGGACCTGGGGGGGATTCAATGCCCTGTGCGCCGCGCCCATGGCCTGGGTGCAGGGGCATTTCAAGGGGTACGCCAAAAAGGCCGAACTGATGGACATCGTCTGAGAGAGACCAGATGCGCCGTATCCGCGTCCAGGAAGCGAAGGTCGGCGACGTACTCGCCGCGCCGGTGACCGATCGGCAGGGCCGGACCCTGCTGCCCAAGGGGGCCAAACTCTCGCCGGCGGTGCTGTCGCGCCTGCAGGGCTGGGGGGTTTTTGAGCTAAACATCGAGGGACAGGGGGCCTGGACCTCGGAGAAGACCAGCGCCCAATTGCTGGACGACCTGGAACACCGCTTCGCCGACTGGCAGGACCAGCCGCTGATGCGCCATATCGAGCAGACCGCCCGCCGCCACCTGGGCCGGCGCTGAGGCCGCGTGGACGAACTGGAAGCGCGCAAAGAGCGGGTGCGCCAGCACCTGGAACGGGCCAACAACCTGCCCACCCTGCCGGTGGTGATCGCCCGGGTGGTCGGCATGGTGGACAGCCCCCAGACCTCCAGCCGGCAACTGGGCGACGAGATCGCCAAGGACCAGGTGCTCACCGCCAAGGTGCTGAAGCTGGTCAACTCGGGGTTCTACGGCTTCTCGCGGCCCATCTCCACCATCACCCACGCGGTGACCATGCTGGGTTTCGATGCGGTGAAGGGCCTGGTGCTGAGCTGTTCGGCCCTCGAAGACATGGAGGAGGCCCTGCCCGGGTTGTGGGAGCACTCGCTGGCCTGCGCCCGCACCTGCGCCTTCATCGCCGAACACCGCGGCATGGACGAGGTGGAGGAGTTGAGTGTAAGTGGCCTGTTGCACGACCTGGGCAAGGTGGTGCTCTTCCAGGGATTTGCCGAGGAGTTCCGCCAGGTCCGGTCGCTGGTCGAGACCGGTGACCTTCTTTTTTACGAGGCGGAAAACGAGGTGCTCGGCGCCCACCACGGCCTGGTGGGAGGGTGGCTGCTGGAGAAATGGACCCTGCCGGTCAAACTGGTGGCGCCGGTCAGTGATCACCACGATTTCCGGGCCCACCGCAGCCACGCCGAATGGACCGCGGTGGTGCATCTGGCCGACATCCTCTGCCGGGCCGAGGCCCTGGGCAGCGGCGGGGACCGCAAGATCCCGCTGCTGCAGGCGGCGGCGGTCAAATTGCTCGACCTGAGTGTCGAGGACCTCCGCCGGATCATGGAGCGGATGGACGCGGAACTCGACGATATCCCCCGCATGTAGGGAGCGCCATGGAGAGGGCCGCCCAGCAGTTGCTGCAGCAGTTCCCGCTGCCCCTCCTGGTGGTGGACGGGGCCCTCCAGGTCCTGGTCTGCAACCGGCGGGCTTCGGCGCTCTTCGAGGTGCGCAAGGGGGACGAGGCCGCACAGGCGGCCCTGGTGAGTGCGGCGATCGGCGCGGACCAGGAGCTGGGAGACGAACTGGCCCTGGCCACGGCGCGGCTGGCCGGCCCCGAGGCCGAGGAGGGTTTTGCCTGGCAGCGCGGCGAACGCTGCTACCAGGTCCGGGTGTGGGCCGCACCTGCGGCTGCCGGAGCTTTCCTAGTGCTCTTCGGGGACGTGACCCACCAGCGTATCTCCGAGGAGATACAACTCGACGCCCGGCATTATCTCGAGCATATCCTGGCGAGCATCTCCCTGGGGGTGGCGGTGCTCAACCGCGAGTTCAAGGTGACCTTCATCAACCAGCAGCAGCTTGGTTTCCTGGCGCGGCTGGGGGTGCAGCAGGGCATGGTCGAGACCATCGGCACCACCCTCGAGGCGCTGTTGCCGGGAACGGGCAGCCAGTGGCAGGATCTGTGCCGGCCGGTAATCCGCGAGGAGCAGGAAAAGGCCGACCTCACGCAGCGTCTGGCCACCCCGGCCGGCGAGCTGGTGCTGGCGGTGGCGGCGACGGCCCTGCGCGACCACCGCGGGCAGGTGGTAGGCGCCATCCTCGTCTGCGAGGATCTGACGGTGCAGACCCGGCTCGAACAGGAGCTGCTGCGCATGGAGAAGCTGGCCGTGGTCGGGCAGATGGTGGTGGCCGTCAACCACGAGATCAACAACCCGCTGAACATCATCGCCAACAGCGCCCAGGCGCTGCGCCTCCTGCATCCCGAGTTCGACGAAGGGGTGGTCGCCAAGCTGCGCACCATCGAGGCGCAGGTGAAACGCATCTCGGCGGTGACCGAAAGACTGCGCACCATGACCGACATCAAAGCCGAGGAATACATCGCCGACGGGCCGAAGATGATCGACCTCTGGCGGCAGGACCAAGACCCGTGAAAGGAGGACCAACCTGAAAACCTACCGCGTCGCCATCCTGGGCTGCCGCAGCCGCGGCAGTGCCGCCGCACGGGCGTACCACCAGCACCCCCGCACCGAGGTGGTCGCCCTCTGTGACCTGGAGCCGGAACTGCTAGAAAAGCTCGGCGGCGAGTTGGGCTTGGCCGCCCGCTACACCGACCTCGACCGGATGCTGGACGAAGCGCAGCCGGACCTGGTGGCCATCCCCACGGGCACCGAGTTCCACTATCCCCTGGTGATGCGGGTGCTGGAGCGGGGCGTACACGTGGACGTGGAGAAACCGATGTGCACCGACCTGGAGCAGGCCGACGCCATGGTGGCCCGGGCCGCCGAGAAGGGGGTGCGCCTGGCGGTGCATCACCAGGGCCGGGTGGGGGCGCCGATGCGGGCGTTGTGCCAGGCGGTGGCGGCGGGCCGCATCGGGCAGTTGCGCCACGTGCAGGGCAGCGGCAAGGGGTATTACGCCGGGTACGGGTTGCTGAATATCGGCACCCATATGTTGACCAATATGTGCGGGGTGGCCGGCCCCTGCCGCTCGGTGGCGGCGCTGGGCACGGTGGCTGGCCGGCGGGTGGGGCCGGAGGATGTGCTGGTGGCCCCCGGCGGCATGGGGGTGGTGGCCGGGGAGCGGCTCAGCGCGGTGCTGGAGTACGCCGACAACGTCAGCGGGGTCTTGCTCCAGCACCGTTTCCCCAAGGTCGATTCGGCCGGTTACGCGATGGAGGTCTACGGCACCGAAGGCCGGCTCTTCTGGAAAAGCAGCGGTCTGTGGTGGTTGCCGGCGCCCCATTTCGTTCCGGGCGGTGTTGCCTGGCAGCCCCTGGAAACACCGGCCACGCCCGGTTTTGTGCCCGGCCAGGCCGATGAAGCCGACTATGCGTACGCCGACGAGTTTGTGCGGGCCCTCGACGAGGGGCGCGAACACGCCTGCAGCGGCCAGGCCGGCCGGCACGTGCTCGAAATCATGATGGGCATATTCGCCTCGGCCGCCGATGGGGGGCGGGTGGAATTGCCCCAGGCGGACCGGCGGCAGCCCCTGCGGCGCTGGCGGGCCGAGGCGGGCCTGGGTGAGCCGACAACCGGGTCGCGCGATTACGGCAAGTGGCTGACCGAGGAGGATCAACGGCTGGGGCGGGTCTGACCCGCAGACAGGCGCGCCGATGACCCACCTGCTCAGACTCTTCAATCTGCGGCGTCACGAGGTGCCCCGCCTGGTCCACGCGGCAGCCATCTTCCTGCTGGCCAATATCGCCGACGGCATCGTCAAGAGTGTGGCCGCGGCGGTATTCAACAGCCGCGCCGGCGTGGACCAGCTGCCGCTGATGTACACGGCCATCGCCGTGCTCTTCTCCCTGAACATGGTTGTGCTCTCGGTGTTGAGCGCCCGTTGCTCTCGGCAGCGGCTGCTTTTTGGCATGATGGCGGGCTTGGCCGCGGTGCTGCTCTTCAATGTGGCGATGCTCTGGCGCGAGCTTCAGGCCGGCGAAAGCCCGCTGGGCGCGGCGTTCTACCCGTGGCTCTTCATCTCGTCGGAACTGGTGCGCAGTCTGGCCGGTTTTCAGGTGTGGGTGGTGGCCGGGGGCATCTGCTACAGTTCGCGGGCCAAGGTGTTTTTCCCCCTTTTCGCCGCCAGCGCCACCATCGGCGATATCAGCGGCGGCTTTCTGGTGCGGGTGCTGGGCCCGGTGCTCTCCTCCTGGCAGCTGTACGGCCTGGCCGCCCTCGATCTGCTGCTGATCCTCGCCCTGCTATTGCCCCTGGTCCGGCGCTACTTCGTGGTGGCCCACCAGGGTGAGGAGGAGGAGGGGGCCACCTTCTCCGAGAACCTGCGATTCTGCAGCCGCTCCGGGTACCTGCAGGCGCTCTTTGTCCTCTCCATCGGCATCCTCGCCCTGTATACCGCCATCCACTACGCCTTCAACGTGGTGGCCGCCAGCCACTACCAGAGCGAAGCCCAGACCACCGGTTTCTTCGGGCTCTTCTACGGGGCCACCGGCATCGGCACCCTGATCGTCACCACCTTCCTGCTGCGCCTGGTGCTGCGCTGGGTGGGAGCGGGCAATACCTACACCTGGGTCTGCGGGGTGTACTTGTTGGTGGCCCTGGTGCTGAGTGCCACCTTTGGCGGTCACGGCCCCTTCGCCGAGTTGTGGACCGTCTTCGCCCTCAACCTGGCCAACTTCCTGCTGCTCGACAGTGTGGTGGCCCCCACCTATCAGGTGTTGATCAAGCTGGTGCCCCAGCGCCACAGCGACGGGGCGCGCATGATCATGGAGGGCGGCTTCATGCTGGTGGGCGGCCTGGTCGGCGCCGGGCTGACCGCCCTGCACGCCCAGCAACTGCTCACCCTCCAGCAGATGTTCCTCGCCCTGGCCGGCCTGAGTGTGCTGCTGGTGGCCGGCGGCTGGCACCTGCGGCGTCGGTACACCGAAGTGCTCATCCGCGCGGTGCGCGAACAGGACATCGCCGTCGAGGACGCCAATGCCCTGGCGTCGATGCGGCAGTTGATCGCCGGTTCGGGGGAGTTCGCCAGCAGTCTGTTGCAGCATCGCGACGACCAGGTCCGGCAACTGGGCATCGAGATCCTGCGCCAGAGCCCCGGGCCGGTGACGGCGGCTGCCTGCCTGCCCCTGATCGACCATCAGAATCCGCGGATCCGCAGCGCGGCGCTCGAAGCGCTGGGGCCCAGCGGCGCGGAGGACGAGGGCCTGAGCCGCATCCTGCCGCGCCTGGCCGACGAGGACGCCGAGGTGCGGCAGCACGCGGCCCGGGCCCTGGCCCTGCGGACGGGGGCCACGGCGACGGCGCTGCGCCGGCAGGAGGTGATTGCGGCAGTGGCCCCGCGCCTGGTTCTAGAGGCGGGCAACGCGGCGGTGCAGGCGGAGTTCTGTGTGGTGCTCGAGGGTCTTGCCGACGAGGGCACGGCCGGGCAGCGCCGGGCCCTGGTCCGCGACCTGTTGCAGAGCGAGGATATTAACCAGATCAGCGCCGGCATCCGCGCGGCCCAGGCGATGCCCGAGGACGAGTTCCCGCAGGTGCGCGCCCACCTGCAGCACCCACATCCGGCGGGGCGCGAGGCGGTGGTGCGCAGCCTGGCGCAACGCAGCGGCAAGCCGGCGGAGTTCATCGCGGCGCTGGAGGACCCCGACCCCGACGTGGTCGAGGCGGCGGAACAGGCGCTGGCGGGGATCAGCGGGGCCACCGCGCGTCTGGAGTTGGTGGCGCAGCTGGAGCAACTGCCGCTCAAGGCCTGGGAGGGGTTGCTGGCCGCGCTGATCTCCATGGACGACCCGGCACTGGCCCCGGCCCTGATGGCCTCGTGCCGGGCCCGGCTCCTGGCGGCCAACCGCCATCTGGCAGCCATCCAACTGTTGCGGCCCAGCGCCGCGCTGCCCGCGGTGAGCCTGATGATCGACCAATTGCAGTTAGAACTGCAGCTGGTCCAGAGCGGCGTCATCAGGCTGCTGGGGGCCCTCAGCGACAGCGGGGTGGTGAGCGACCTGTTGGAGCGCCTCGGCGGCAGCGATCAGGAGGGCCGCGACCAGGCGGTGGAGTTGCTCGAAAATATCGGCGATCCGGGTCTGCTCAAGCTGCTGCTGCCCCTCATCGAGGCCGCCCCGGAGCAATCCCCCCAGGTGGCCGCTGAGGTGGTGCTGGAGGAGGTGCTCGGGGAATTGCTGGCCGGAACGGAGCGGTGGACGCAACTGGCGGCGGTGTGGACGGCGGCGGCGTTGGGACAGCAGGCGCTGCTCGAAACCCGGCGCCGGCAGGGGCGGGACCTGGCTGCCGAAGCCGGGGAACTGGCCGACCAGATTCTAGCCAAGAGAGGAGCATCGGCGATGGACGCCGCAGACCAGCCACTGACCACCATGGACAAGATCGCCTTTCTCAAGGGTTCGTCGCTCTTTGCCGCCCTGCCGCTGGAGGAACTCTACCACATCGCCCTGTCCATGCAGGAGGAGAGTGTGCGGCCGGGAGGCACGGTGATCAAGGAGGGCAGCCGCGGCGACAAGATGTATATCGTGGTGCGTGGGCAGCTGGAGGTGCGCAAGGCAGGCGCCGAGGCCCCCATCGCCGCCCTGGCGGAGAAACAGGTATTCGGCGACATGTCGCTACTCGACGACGAGCCGCGTTCGGCATCGGTGGTGGCGGTATCCGAGGTACATCTGCTCTCGCTGCAGCGCCGCGACCTCGAACGAATCCTGCGCCGTTATTCCTCCATCGCCTTCAGTATGATGCGGTTGCTCTCGCGCCGCCTGCGGGAACGTATGGGCTCCTGAACCAAGGGCATCCCCCACCGGCAAGCAGGACCCTGGCCTCGGCCCGGGTCTTTTTTTTTGCGGGGCTTGACGTATTCAGTAAAATCAGTATAATCAGTTTAAACTGATAAGGAGAGCCCCTGGCCAAAAAAACCGACGAGTGTTGCGACACCACCTGCAGCTGCAAGGTGGAGGCGCTGGTGAGTGTGGACGAACGCGGGCAGATGGTGCTGCCCAAGGAATTGCGGGAGCGGGCCGGTATCCGCGCCGGCGACAAGCTGGCGGTGGTGATCTGGGAGCAGGACGGGGAGGTGTGCTGTATCTCCCTGGTGAAGACCGGCCAGCTCACCGGTATGGTGCGCCAGGTGCTGGGACCGATGATGGCAGAGATTCTCAACCCAAACACAGGAGGAAAGAAGGCATGAACGCCGAGCAAGCCAAAGAGGCCGTGCGCTCCCGGTACGGGGCGATTGCCGAACAGGAAAGCACCTGCTGCGCCACGGAGAAGAGCTGTGGCTGTGGCGCGGGAAGCGCAGAGCAGATCAGCGGCCAGTTGGGATACAGCGACGCGGAGATGGCCGCCGTGCCCGAGGGCGCCAACCTGGGCCTGGGGTGTGGCAACCCGGTGGCGCTGGCGGGGCTGCAGCCGGGTGAGACGGTGTTGGACCTGGGATCGGGGGCCGGCTTCGACTGCTTCCTGGCCGCCGCACAGGTGGGGCCGGCGGGCAGGGTGATCGGGGTGGACATGACCCCGCAGATGGTGGCCAAGGCCCGCGACAACGCCCGGAAGGGCGGGTACGAAAACGTCGAGTTCCGGCTCGGTGAGATCGAGCACCTGCCAGTGGCGGCCGGCGAGGTGGACCTGATCATGTCCAACTGCGTCATCAACCTGGTGCCCGACAAGGGGCGGGCCTTTGCCGAGGCCTTCAGGGTGCTCAAGCCGGGCGGGCGGCTGATGGTTTCGGACATCGTGCTGACGGGGGAGTTGCCGGTGGTCGTCAGGGATTTGGTGGCGGCGTACACCGGGTGTATCTCCGGGGCCTCCCGCCGGGAAGAGTACCTGGCGGCCATGCGGGCGGCGGGTTTTGTGCAGGTGGAGATCCTGGGCGAAACCGGTTTTTCGGCCGACTGCATCGTCGCCGATCCCACGGTCCAGGCCGAGACCGCGGGGCTGAGCGAGGACGAAATCGCCGCGGCCGTGGCAGCCTTCGTCAGTGTGCGGGTGAAGGCGGTGAAGCCGTTGGCTGCCTGACCGGGCCTCGCCAGTAGCCCATCCGCAGGGCCAAGGTGGCAGCGAGGCCGGCGAGGACGCCCATTGGGGCCAGCAGGATCTCGCCGCAATGCTGGTCGGCGCTGTCCGCGAACAGGAAGTAGAGTGTAGGCACAACCAGCGGGGAAAAGCCGACCAACATGGGCAGGGCCACCTGCCGCGCCGAAAGGCGAGGGGGGAGGCCCCGGCCCACCTGGTACCAGCAATTCAGGGACAGGATGCCAAAACCCAGGATGACCAGTGGCAAGAGGGGGGCGAGGTAATCCATTCTGGCAACAAAATAGGCGGTGGCAGCAAAGGTCAGGAGAAAAAGCACCATCAGGCTGAGGTTGAGTGCCAGAAGCCAGAGGCCGTTCCTGAGCGGGTGGTCGGACCAGTTGCGGGAAAAGAGCATATTGGTTTCCCCATTCATCAGAACACCCAGGGCAGGACCAGCAGCACCCCCAGGGCCCAGAGGGCTGCCAGCGCGGCCCCGCGGCCCAGGGCGGTGCGCAGGGCGCTGGCCCAACCGGCGCCGGGGACGCGCCACTGGCCGGCCAGCGCCAACCCGAGCATGAGCAGGGTGACGATGTTCCAGCCCAGCACCGTGCAGCGATTGGGGGTCAGGCCGTAGTTGAGGGTGCGGCTGAGGATGGCGGCCAGGGCGTAGAGGTTGAGCGCAAAGGTCAGGGCTGCCAGCGCCAGAAGCTGGATACGCAGGCTGATGTCCTGGGCGGCAGAGCGCTCCTCCTCCGGGTCGGTCAGGGCAGCGGTCATCAGCGTCAATATGGCCAGGATCGTCGCATTGTACACGGCCAGCACCTCCCTTTCCTCAAAGGGCCGCCAGAAGTAGGCGGGCACAACCCAGCAGAGGTAGACCGCCAGCACGGCCAGGGCCAGGGGGAGGAGGAGTCGGGTCAGGATGCGGAGGATCGGGGCGAGCCCGGTGTGCCAGGGTTGGGCGGTGGGGATTCGCGAGGGGTCGCCGACCGTGGCCAGGGCCAGCAAGGGCACGGCGCCCGTGCCCCAGGCCGCCGCCGTGACCATAACGGCCTCGCCGGGCTGAAAACCCAGCACCGAGAAGATCCCCGCCGTGAGGCCCACAAAGAGCATCCACGCCCCGAAGTAGATGCCGGCGGTCAGCGCGATCTCCACCGATTTGACCGCGAAGGCGTGGCCCTGTTCGGGGGTGTCCGGGCGCCTGAGGCAGAGGCCGGCTCCCAGGGCGGCCCAGGCCACCAGGGGCAGGTGGAGGGCGATGAGTTGGGCGATCTGGTCGGTGCGGCCCCAGAAGATGAGGCCTACGTACCCGGCGACGAGCACCATGGCCAGGGCGGGCAGGCCGAAACGGGCCAGGCGCTGGTCCGGGTTGCCCGCGGCGCCGCGCAGGGCCAGGAAGGCGAGGATGCCCAGCCCGGTCAGGGGCGCCCAGGCGATCCAGAAGAGCGGGTTGGCGGCCTCCGGGCTGGGTACCGGCGGCTGGCCGCCGGCGCAGAGCAGGGCCAACAGCCCCATGAGGATGCTGCCGGCGACAGCGGTGGTCCAGTGGCTAGCCAACGCGGGGCGAGTTGCATGGGTGGGCGCTGCGGGTAGGGGGCGCAGGTCCAGGCGATAGACCCAGGCCGCCAGCAGCGCGTCGCCGGGGTGGGCGGCGGCGCTGCGGCTGAGGCCCTCCCGGAAGGCCGGCTCGTCGGCGTTGGCTACCGCCTCGCGGTACAGCCGCTCCAGAGCGGCGGCATCTCCTCGCTGTACTTCAAACGGATCGCGGCTGATCATCGGCTTCTCCTCAGCTGCCGCCGAAGGTGGTCGGCGGTAGAGGTTTGTCAGACACCCCGTCGGGGGTACCGCCCAACAACAGCGATACCCCAGAACCCGAGGCCCGTGAGGCCTGCCAGTAGGATGAAAGGCGGAGGAACGTCCTCGATACCCGATGCACCGATCCTGGTCAAATGCCAGGCCACACCGATGCTGCCAGCTCCCAGCATCAGGCAGATCAGCCGCAAGAACACGGTGATACGCGCCCAGCTCATTCGCTGTTCCTCCTCATTGTGAGTCCCGTTAGCTCGTCATTACTGGCGCCTGGCTCGTACCCGCAACACCATTTATATGGTGTTGCGCCCCGGGCGTTCTGGCTCTGCTATCACTTTACTACTGGCGCATAGCGCGTACTAGGGCTTCCATCTGGTTCAGGTAGGCGGTGAGGGCCGCTCTGCCCTTGACGGTGAGGCGGTAGTCGCTGCGCGGCACCCGTTCGGCGAAGTATTTGGTGCATTCGACGTACCCAGCGTCCTCGAGCTTGCGGGCGTGTACGCTGAGATTGCCGTCGGTGGTGTCGAGGATCTCGCGCAGTTGGGTGAAGCTCAGGGTCTCGTTGACCGCCAGGGCGCTGACGATGGCCAGGCGCAGGCGCTCGTGGATCAGGCGGTCGGCGGCGCTGGTTTTGCCCAGGGGCCGGATGGCCCGCAGGGCCGCCTCCCCACCTGAGGCGGAGGCCGGCCGGCGGCGGGTCGGCGAGGGCTCAGCCACCGTGCCTCCGGGCGATGAGCAGGCCAAAACCCAGATGCAGGCCGCCGAAACCGAGGCCCAGGAACAGATCCCCCCAGGCCGCCGGGGCGAAACAGGCGGCAGCGCCCACCGCCATGAAGCACCCTCCCATCAGCGGCACCACCCGGATCGACACCGCCCCTCCGGCCACCACGCCACAGCCGTAGAGCAGCAGCCACAGGCCGGGCAGCAACTCTGCCTGCTGCCGGGACCACAGGACGGCGGTGAGCAGTGCCCCGGCCCCCAGGGGCGGAACGAGCCCGAGGAGGAAGAGGCGGGTCGGGCCGCTGCGTATGGACAGACCGGCAGCGCGGGCCTTGCGGGCGATGCTCCACAGGCCCACCGCCACGGCGATGGCTGCGGCGCCCAGCCAGGTGCCCAGCCAGGTGTCGGGATGGGGTTGCCCATGGGCCGCCAACGCGGCGGTGAGCCCCACCATGCCGATGGCCACGTTGCCCCAACCGGGCACTGCGGTGAAGGAGCCGGCGCGCTCCATGGTCCGGCGAATCTGGCGGAGTTCGTCGAGGGCTCGTTGCGGGGTGGGGGTGGGGAAGGGATCGTCGGTGGCCATGACAAGAAAATATCCCGCGGGATCACGAATGTCAAGAACTTTGTAATGTAAAGTAGATGAGGCAAGCAGACCTTGCAGGGTCCGGGGGCTGCTCTCAGGAACTGCTGTCCGGGCAGGTCCTGCCAAAAATGGCCTGAGCCTCCAGGCAGGTCCGGGCCCGGCCGGCAGCCACCAGGGCCAGGGTGCGCAAGCCCAGCAGGGTTTCGTCCACCGGGGTGGCGGGCAGGGCCTGGCAGCGGGCGCGGCGGGAGAAGAGCTGGTGCAGGCAGGGCAGGTTGCGGGCCAGGCCGCCGCTGAGGATGGCGGGTTCGAGCCGGTGGTCCGGGTCCAGCAGGGCGCGGACCTCGAGGTACTGGTCGAGGAAGGATCTCAAGAGGGAGGCGAGGTAGTTCTCCAGGGTGAAGCTGCCCTCCTCAAGGTGGTTGATACTGCCCCCGTCCCGGTACCCGCGCGCACTTTTGAACAGGCTCAGGCCAAAGGTCAGGGTGGCGCGGTCTATCTGGTCCTGGTCGACGCAGGCCAACATGGACCAGAAATCCTGGGGGGTGGGGACGCCGCGCACCTGGGCGAGGAAATCGAGGTGGGCGGCCAGGGCCCGGCCCGCCGGGATATGGGTGATGGTCTGCAGCAGATGGGTGTCGAAATAGGGCCGGGTCTCCAACTCCCCGGCAGCACCCCTGCCGTCGATGGCCGAAACCTGGGACCCGGTGCCCAGATTCAGCGACAGGGTCTGGCCGGGCAGATTGCCGGCGCCCAGGACGGCGCACTGGTGGTCACCCACCCCCACGTAGATGGGGACCCTGGCCCCGTCCTGGCCCCAGTACCCGGCAGCCTGGCTGGCAGGGGCCGCTTCCCCGACCGCAAAGGCCGCGCCGGTCAGCTCGCGCAGGAGCAGGAGCAAGGGGGTGGCCACGGCGCCGCGCCGCGGGTCGTACAGACCCAGGCCGGCCAGGATGGTGGGATGGATACCGGCGGCGGTTGCGGCCGGGCCGGCGGCCAGCCAACAGGGCAGGGAGACCAGCCGCACCTTGCTGGGCAGGGAGGTGCTGCGCCCCAGGTGGGCTGCGTTCATCAGCGGAAAGCCGGGCCGGGGCCGCATGCCGGTCAGGTCCTTGAAGGCAGGGCCCAGTTGCCCGGCCACCAGCGAGAAGGTGTCCTGCCCCTGCACCGGTTCCAGCGATCGCTCGTCCTTCCAGCTGATGTAGTTGCTCAAAGGCTGCCCGGCTTGGTCGAGCAGGGCGAAGCCGTGCATCTCGCTGCAGAGCAGGATGCCCTGCAGGCTCGCCTGGGCCTGCCCGTCGGCGCAGATCCGCAGAAAGCGCTCGCGCAGCGCCCCGAGGGGGATCTCGAAATGGCCCTGCGGTCCGGCCACGCTGGGGATGGCCGGGTACCGCCGCTGGTGGGCAAAAGCGCCGGTGTCCAGATCCACCACCGCGGATTTGGTGCTGGTGGTGCCGAAGTCGATGAGCAGGTAGGGGGTCATGAGCCCAACATAGGATCCGACTCCGGCAGATGCAAGTTGGTGGCGGGCCGGGGTCTGGTTATATTCCCTGCCTCAGCCGCCAAAGGAGAGCGACAATGACGCTGAATGCCACCCAGATCGAGCAGTTCAGGCAGGACGGTTACCTGGTGGTCAAACGCGGTCTGGAAGACCGCGACCTCGACCCGGTGATCCGCGAATACGAGGCGTACATCGACCAACGGGCCAGGGAACTGAAGGCCGAGGGCAAGATCTCGCAGCTATACGAAAACGAACCCTTCGAACGGCGTCTGGCCTGCATCTGCCGCGAGCGTAACGCGGTGTACCGGGAACTGGACATCATGTTCCTGCGCGGCCGCGCCTCCTTCGATTTCCTGCGCAACGATCATCTGATGGATATCGTCGAGGGTATTGTCGGGCCGGAGATCACCTGCAACCCCATCCAGCACATCCGCCCCAAGCTGCCGGCGGGCCTGACCCCCGAGGGCGGCGATCCGCATGTGGCCCCCTGGCACCAGGACGCCGGGGTCACCTGGGCCGACGCCGACCCCTACTTCATCCTCACGGTGTGGATCCCGATGTGTGAGGCCACCGTGGAAAACGGCTGCCTGCAGATCATCCCGCGCACCCACGGCAAAGGGCTGATGCGGCACCACACCAAGCCCGGCATGGGCACGGTGATCATGGACGAGGAGATGCCGCAGAGCGCCGTGCTCACGCTGCCGATGAGCAAAGGGGATCTGCTGCTGATGCACAAGGAAATCCCGCACCGATCCACGGCCAATGTCTCGGACAGCATCCGCTGGAGCATGGACCTGCGCTACCAGGAAACCGGCACACCAACCGGCCGGCCCTTCCACCCCGAATTCGTCGCCCGCAGTCGGGCCAACCCGCAGCGCGTACTCACCGACCACGCCGAATGGTCGCGGCGCTGGGCCCAGGCCCTCGAGCGCAGCCGAGCGATGCGCGGCCACCGTTGGAACTAGGAGAGAGAGCATGCAGTTGAGCAGGGAAGATCTGGAGCAGTACCAGCGCGAGGGGTACGTGGTGGTGCGGGGCGGGTTGCAGGACGGCGATCTGGACCCGGTGATCGCCGAATACGAGGCGTATATCGACAAACGGGCGCGGGAACTGAAAGCCGAAGGGAAGATCACCCAGTTGCACGAGAAGGAGCCTTTCGAGCGCCGGCTCACCCGGATCTGCGAGGAGGACGGCGCCATCTACAACGAGCTGGACATCATGCACTTTCGCGGCCGGGCGATCTTCGATTTCCTGCGCAACGACCAGCTGATGGATCTGGTCGAGGGCCTGGTGGGTCCGGAGATCAGCTGTAACCCCATCCAGCACCTGCGGCCGAAGATGCCGTCCAAAACCGCCAAAGCCCAGAACACCCATATCGCCGGCTGGCACCAGGACGCGGCGGTGATGCGGGAGGAGGCGGACCCGTACGAGGTGCTGACGGTGTGGATCCCGATGTGCGAGGCGACCCTCGAGAACGGCTGTATGCACGTGATCCCGGGGGTGGTGGGCCAGGGCATCCTGCACACCAAGAGCGCGGTGATGGAGCCGGGCGAGTTGCCGGCTACCCCGGTGGTGCCCCTGCCGATGCGCAAAGGCGATGTGCTGCTGATGCACAAGGAAACGCCGCACAACTCGACGCCCAACCTCAGCGACACCATCCGCTGGAGCATGGATCTGCGCTACCAGCGGACGGGCACCCCCTCGGGCCGGGCGGTGCACCCCTCCTTTGTGGTGCGCAGCCGGGCCAAGCCGCAGAGTGTGCTCACGGATCATGCGGAGTGGTGCCGCCTGTGGGTCGAGGGGTTGGAGCAGGGGCAGGGGTACAAGTTCTATCGGTGGTGAGGCGGGGCGTCTGAGGCTAGGGTATTTCTAGCAGGGCCTGGAAAGCGGCGAGTTGTTCGGGGGTGCCCAGCACCCCGACGAGGTCGCCGGCGGCCAGGCGGTGGTCGGCGGTGGGGTTGGGATGCAGGACGCCATCGCGCAGCAGCCCCACCACTGAGGCGCCGGTGCGGGTGCGGATGGCCAGCTCGGCGATGCTGTGGTCCACGGCGGGGCTGGAGGCGGGAATGGCGAGCCAGGTGAGTTCGAGTTGGCTGGCGGCCTGCTGCAGTTGCGCCAGGGTCAGGTAGGCCCCGCTGTTCTGGTACAGGGGGGCGTAGAGTTCACGGCGGACCGCATCGGTGAAGCGCTGGATCTGGGGTGGGGGGATGTGCAGGCAGATCAGGGCCTGGCGGGTGATCTCCAGACCAGCCTCAAACTCGGGCTGCACCACCTCGTCGACGCCGTGATCCTGCAGCCAGCGCATCTGTTCCAGGCCTTCGGCGCGGGCGACCATACGCAGACCGGGGTTCAGCCGGCGCGCCTGGTACACGATGAGCCGGGCGCTGGCGATGACCGGGGCGGTGATCAGCAGCAGCTGGGCCTGGTCCACGCCGGCGGCGCGCAGTACCACCTCCTGGGAGGCATCCCCGTAGACCACCGGGAAACCCGCCTCCCGGGCCTGTTCGACCCGCCTCGGGTCGAGTTCGATAACCACAAACTCCTGCTCCAATCTTTTGAGCACCAGCGCCACATGCCGGCCCACGCGGCCGGCACCGGCGATGACCACATGGCCTCGCAGGCCGGTGTCGGGCAGTTGGATAGTCTGCATGGGCTCGCGGGGCACCCATCGCCGGAACAGGGCGTAGAGGGGCGAAGTAAGGCCGCTGACCAGGGGGGTCAGGAGCATGGTGGCGATGGTGGCCGACAGGACCAGGGAGAACTGCTCGCCGCTGATGGACTGGCTACCCAGGCCCACCCGCGCCAGCACAAAGGAGAACTCGCCGATCTGAAAGAGACCCAGGCCAACGGCCAGCGGGGCGGAATTGCCGTAGCCGAAAAGGCGGGTCAGCGCCCCCAGGATCAGGCCTTTTCCCAGGCTCACCAGCACCACCAGGAGCAGGATGGCGCTCCAGTTGGCCCACAGGAAGGCGGGGTCGAGCAACATGCCGACCGAAACAAAAAAGAGCAGCCCAAAGAGGTCGCGCAGGGGAACCACGTCGCTGAGGGCCTGGTGGCTGTAGTCCGACTCGCCCAGCACCATGCAGGCGACAAAGGCGCCAAAGGCGAAGGAGAGGCCAAAGAGGTGGGTGGCGTACCCGACGCCAAGACCGATGGCGGTGACGGCCAGCAGAAAGAGTTCCCGCGAGTTCCAGTTGGCGATGAGGGCCATCAGGCGGGGGATCAGGCGGGTGCCGGCCAGCACCATCAGCGCCAGGAAGCCGGCGGCTTTGGCCGCTGCCCAGGCCAGACTGGACAGGTCGAAGGTGGGTTGGCCGAGTTGGGGTAGGACGATCATCAGCGGTACCACCGCCAGGTCCTGCACGATGAGCATGCCGATCATCACCCGGCTGGAGAGGCTGCCCAGCCGGCCCTGGCCCATGAGGGTCTTGAGCAGGACCATGGTGCTGGACAGGGAGATGAGTGCCCCCAGCCATACCGAGGGCAGCCAGGGCCAGCCCAGCAATCGACCGATGGCGCAGCCATAGGCGATGGTGAGGATCAGTTGGATGGGGGTGCCCAGCAGGGCGATACGGCGCACGGGCCGCAGCTCTTTGAAGGAGAACTCCAGGCCGATGGCGAAGAGCAGCAGGGCCACGCCGATCTCGGCCAGGAGTTCGATGCCGTGTACGTCTGAAACCGTGACGCCCCCGGTGTGGGGGCCCACCAGCACCCCGGCCAGGATGTAGCCCAGGATCAGGGGTTGGCCCAGTTTCTGCGCCACCAGTCCACCCAGCAGGGCGGCGACGATGATGATGGCGATGTCCGCGGCGATGCCCATGGGTCAATCCTTCGTTGCCGCCCCCGTGCCCGCGCCGGGAGCGCACCCAACCTGGCTCAGGCCCAGGCCTGGCGGGCGGCGCCGATCCATTCCAGCTGGTTGGTGCGGCTCATGCCGTAGTAGTGGAAGGAGTGGTGGCGGATGCCGGCCTGGCGCACCATCAGCACCTGCTCGCGCAGGGCCTCCATCGAGGGGAAGGCGCGCTGGTTGTGCATGATCTCGGGTTCGGCCCAGGCCGGGGCCTGGCGCAGGTCACCCACCAGATTGCCGTACTGTTCGTCGAGGCTGGCGCCCCGGCAGCCGAAGCTGACCCGCTTGAGATGCGGGTGGAAGCGGCCGTAGTCGAGGCCGCCGAGCACGTCCCGGTGCTGCTCCGGACCAAAAGGCATGAAGGCCCCGCCGTAGGCCTGGGTGACCTGCTGCACCTCCTCGTAGAGGGAGGTGACGGTGTCGCAGCGGGTTTCGAGGTAGGACCAGAGCCCGCCGCCAAAGGCGTTGCCGGCCCACTCCTGGTCCACCGGGCCCTGGTCCCATTCCTCGGGCGGGCGGGCCAGGCTGTCGAAGAGATGGTCGCGAATGGCGCGGCGCAGGGGCAGCGGGTCGCCGCCGCAGCGGCGGGCCCGTTCGAGGCAGTGGCCGCAGAAGCACAGGCTGAGCAGGAACTGGTCGCGGGGGCAGGGTTTCACCTCCACCTTGTCGCAGAGGAAACCGTAGTTCCAGCCGCCGAAGCCGAGGGATTCGTGGCGGATGCCGTCGCCGCCGTAGGTGCCCATCAACTCCTCTACCAGGGCCAGGTCGTAGGCGCGCACCTCGGGGTTGGCCGGGCACAGGTAGGCGCGCTGGCGCTCGCCCAGGGCATCGACGCAGCAGGCCTCGGGGTGGTTGTGGGCGGTGCTGTGGCTGAAGTGGAAAACCACGAAGAAGAGCACCCCCCAGTCGCGCTGGCGGGCCGCGTCGACGATGTTGGCCAGGTACCCGGCACTATCGACACACTCGCCGAGGACCGGCTGGATGCGGGTGCGGCTCCAGGCCGAGTGCTGCGGGGTGAAGAAGACCGAACCCTCGTCCCAGCGCAGCAGGCGTTTGGGGTTGTGGGGGAGCAGGAAGGTGTTGGCGTGGTACACTGCGGCGATAAACAATTCGTTGAGGCCGCAGGAGTCGCCGAGGAAATCGAAACAGTCCTCGATGCCTTCTTCGGTGATGTCCCAGGGGTGGATGTAGATGCCCCCGGACGAGCCGGTCTTGAGCATGGTTTCAGGCCTCCGGGAATTCGAGCGGGGTGCGGCCGCCCACGAAGGGGGGGCGCAGCAGATCCCGCTGCAAGGGGGTGGTGGCAAGGGCCTCGTACTGTTTCAGCTGGGCGGCGTCGCCCCAGGTGGAGTACCCCGGCGAATACTTGTAGAGCAGGGCCCGCCGCCGGCCCGGCGCGGTCCACTTCCGGGTGCCGTGAACCAGGGCCTCGGTGAAGATCAGCAGGTCGCCGGCTTTGAAGGACGGATTGACCACCAGGTGGGAGTAGACCTCGGGTTTGTAGCTGTTGATCGCCGCCTTGTGGCTGCCGGGCACGGCGATGAGGCCGCCGGCGCCGGGCGGCACGTCCTCGAGGGCGTACATCACCACGATCAGGCCGTTCCACATCCGGTTGTACGCCCACTGGTACTGGTGTTCGCCGTGGTCGGCCCGTAGCCCGCCGTGCAGGTTCTCGCGCACCTCGGTGTCCTTGTTCATCTGCAGGCCGTAGGTGTGGTCCAGGCGCAGCCAGTCGCCGATGAGGTGGCGCATGATCCCGAGGGTGCGCGGGTGGGCCATCAGCTCCATGAAACAGGGGTCGAGGTGCAGGAAGGAAAAGCTGTGGGGGAAGGCGCCGGCCTGATCGGCGTCGATGAGCTCGTTCATGCGGTGAACCAGTTCAGCGGGGATCAGGTCGCGGTAGATGATGTACCCGTTGAGGTCGAATTCGTAGATCTCGGCTTCGGTCATCTGCAGGGCTCCTGGAGCGGTTTACGGGGGGGGTCTGCCGCAGTAATATAGTCAGGAACCCATACCCGCCAAAGGAGGCCCTCATGCCCTATGTCCTGGCCATGGACCAGGGGACGAGCAGCTCGCGGGCATTGCTGGTCGATGGCGCCGGCACCGTCGTGGCCACCGCCCAGCAACCCCTCACCCAGCACTACCCCCAACCCGGCTGGGTGGAGCACGATCCGGAGGAGATCTGGGAGGGCCAGGGGTACGCCGTTCGCCAGGTATTGGCCGCCGCCGGGGTCGGCATCGGCGAGGTGAAGGCCCTGGGCATCGCCAACCAGCGGGAGACCGTGGTGTTGTGGGACCGGGCGACCGGCAAACCCCTGCACCCGGCGCTGGTGTGGCAGGACCGGCGCACGGCCCCGCAATGTGTCCGCCTGCGGGAGCAAGGGCATGAGGAGGAGGTGCGG
Organism: Candidatus Latescibacterota bacterium; assembly: GCA_020852055.1. Lineage (GTDB taxonomy): Bacteria > Latescibacterota > UBA2968 > UBA8231 > UBA8231 > SICG01. The sequence continues at coordinate 23,803 of JADZBP010000049.1, read as the reverse complement.
GCGAAAACCGGGCTGTTGCTGGACCCGTACTTCTCGTCCACCAAGATCGCCTGGTTGCTGGACCAGGTGCCCGGCGCCCGGCAGCGCGCCGAACGGGGAGAGTTGGCGGTAGGCACCGTCGATTCCTGGCTGGTGTGGAAACTCAGCGGGGAACATCTCACCGACCTGAGCAACGCCAGCCGCACCTTGTTGCTGGACCTGCGGCGGGCATGCTGGGATCAGGAACTGCTGGACCTCTTCGGCATCCCCGCCGCGCTCTTGCCGCGTATCGTGCCCAGCAGCGGGGTGGTGGCGCGGACCCGGCCCGAACACCTGGGCGGGTCCCTGCCCATCGCCGGCATTGCCGGCGACCAGCAGGCCGCACTCTTCGGGCAGCAGTGCACCCGGCCGGGCATGGCCAAGAACACCTATGGCACGGGGTGTTTCCTGTTGCGGCATACGGGCGCCTTGCCGGTCTTCAGCCGCCACCGGCTACTGACCACGGTGGCCTGGCAACTGCAGGGACGGCCACCGGAGTACGCGCTGGAAGGCAGCGTCTTTGTCGCCGGGGCCGCGGTGCAATGGCTGCGCGACGGGTTGGGGATCATCGAATCGGCCGCGCAGGTCAACGAACTGGCTGCCACGGTGGCCGACAGCGGCGGGGTGGTGATGGTGCCGGCCTTCACCGGCCTGGGGGCGCCGCACTGGGACCCGGAGGCGCGGGGGGCGATCTTCGGGTTGACGCGGGGCACCACGGCCGGGCACCTGGCCCGCGCCACTCTGGAGGGCATCGCCCTGCAGGTGGCCGACCTGCTGGCGGCCATGGAGGCGGATGCCGGCGAGCCGCTGCGCGCCCTGCGGGTGGACGGCGGGGCGGCGGCCAGCGAGCTGCTGATGCAGCTGCAGGCCGATCTGCTGGGGGTGCCGGTCGAAAGGCCAATGCAGACCGAGACCACTGCGCTGGGGGCGGCGTACCTGGCCGGGCTGGGGGTTGGATTCTGGCCCGACCAGGCGGCGCTGGCGGGGCAGTGGCGGCTGGAGCGGCGCTTCACCCCTGCCATGGCTCAGGATACCCGCACCGCCTTGAAGGAGCGCTGGCAGCGGGCCTTGGCGCGCAGCCGGGGCTGGGGAGGATGAAGATGGAACGCGCGAAGATGGTGGCCCAACTGGCGGAGCGGACCTGGGATCTGATCGTGGTGGGTGGCGGGGCCAGCGGCTTGGGGGTGGCGGTGGACGCGCAGGCCCGCGGATACCGGACCCTGCTGGTGGAACAGGGCGACTTTGCCCAGGGCACCTCGAGCCGCAGCACCAAGCTGGTGCACGGCGGGGTGCGTTACCTCAAACAGGGGAACGTCTCGCTGGTGGTGGAGGCGCTGCGCGAGCGGGGGTTGATCTTCCGCAATGCGCCGCACCTGGTGCGGGATCTGGCTTTCGTGGTGCCGCGGTACCGCTGGTGGGAGGGACCCTTCTACGGGGTGGGGCTCAAGCTGTACGACCGGCTGGCCGGCGAGCTGCAACTCGCTCCCTCGCGCCTGCTGGACCCGCGCCAGACCCTGGAGCAGATCCCCAACGTGGAGACCCACCACCTGCTGGGCGGGGTGGTGTACCACGACGCGCAGTTCGACGACGCACGTATGGCCCTGGCCTTGGCGCAGACGGCGGCCGGCCTGGGTGCCGTGGTGCTCAACTACCTGCGGGTGGAAGGCCTGCTCAAGGGCGGGGAGATGGTGGAGGGGGTGCGAGTGGTGGACGGGGAGTCGGGCCACATCCACGAGGTGAAGGGGCGGGTGGTGGTCAACGCCACGGGGGTCTTCTCCGATGGGTTGCGCCGCCTCGACGAACCCGCCGGCAGGCCGCTGCTGGCGCCCAGCCAGGGGGTACACCTGGTGCTGGACCGCGCCTTCCTGCCGGGGGAGGCGGCGATCATGGTGCCCCAGACCGACGACGGCCGGGTGCTCTTTGCCATCCCCTGGCAGGGGCGGGTGCTGGTGGGCACCACCGACACCCCGGTGGCCGGCCCGGAGCTGGAGCCGCGGCCCCTGCCCGAGGAGGTGGACTTCATCCTGCGCAACGCGGCCCGCTATCTGCGCCGCGACCCCACCCGCGCCGATATCCTGAGCTGTTTCGCTGGTCAGCGGCCGCTGGTGCAGGGAAAAAGGGCGGGGCGGGCCACCAAGGCGGTGGCGCGCGAACACACAGTGCTGGTCTCCCCTTCGGGCCTGGTCAGTATCCTCGGCGGCAAGTGGACCACCTACCGGCGTATGGCCCAGGACACGGTGGATGCGGCGGCGCTGGTGGCCGGCCTGCCGGCGCGACCCTGTATCACCGAGGAGCTGCGCCTGCACGGCTGGGCGGCCCGCCGGGAGGGGGACACGGGTTGGGAGGACCCGCTGCACGCATACGGGGCGGAGCGGCCAGAGGTGGAGGCGGTGTTGGCGGCGCACCCGGCCTGGGCCCGGCTGCTGCACCCGCGCCTGCCGTATCGGATGGGTCAGGTGGTGTGGGCGGCCCGCGCCGAGATGGCCCGCACCCTCGAGGATGTGCTGGCGCGGCGCACCCGCAGTCTGCTGCTGGATGCGCGGGCTTCGGTGGAGGCGGCGCCGGCGGTGGCGGGCTTGCTGGCAGCGGAGTTGGGGCGGGATGAGGCCTGGGCCAGGGGCCAGGTGGAGCACTACACCCGTCTGGCGGCGGGGTACCTGCCCCTGGACTGACACCCCAAAAAGGAGAAAGCCCCGGGAGGATGAATCCTGCCGGGGCTTTTTCTTGGGCCGGAAGTTCGTCCGGCGGCAGGCCTATTGGCCCACTGAGGCGCTGCTCTTGAGCAGTTGCCGGTCCTGATCCAGGCCGATGGCCAGGAAGCCCAGGGTTCCGGTGTGGCCCGGTTCCAGCACGTGGCTGCCCTGCCAGATGCCCGGGGCTACCTGGACCACTGCGAGGGCCTCGCCGTTTTGCAGGCGCAGGCGCGGGGTCTGGGAAAGGGGCAGATCGCTGAGCACGTAGAGGTCGAGGAAATCGGGCTGCAGGGGATTGGCGACGAGGGCCAGGCGGAATTCGGGCACCTCCTGGCCGGCGCTGCCGTCGGCTGGATGAACCTCGAGCTGGAGCTGCCCGGTGGCCAGGTGGTTCTGGGCATCGCGGGCCGTCAGGGTCAGGGTCTGGCTGCGGGTCCAGGGCTGGGCGCCGCTGAGGACCAATACCCCGGCGGCGGCGTCCACGGTGATGGAAAGGGCAGGGTCGGCGCTGGCTTCCCAGCTCAGGCCAGCGGGTACCTGGCCCTCGGGAAAGAGGTCGCTGAGGGGCACCCGGATCTCGGTATCGCCTTCGAGCAGATCGATCGCGAGGGTTCCGGGCAGGGTGAGGGCAGCGGCGGGAGCGGCCAACTGCACCCGCAACACGGCGTCGACACTGCGCCCGAGGGGGTCGCGGGCCCGCACGATGAGAAAGGCCTCCCCGTCGAAGCCCCCGTCGGCCAGCACCAGGAGCCGGTGGGTCTGGCTGTCCACCAGCCCGGTCAGATGGGCGGGGGCCTGCACCTCCCAGGTGAGGGTGGCGGCATCCCCCTGGCTGACAAAATCGTCGAGGTCCAGGCTCTGATCGAACTGGCCGGCGGCGATGGCCAGGGCGGGCAGGGTGGTCAGCAGCGGGGCCAGGGGTGGGGTCGCGCTGGTGTCGGGCGGGACCTCGGGTCCAGGATCGATGGGATCGTCGCCGATGAGGCGCAGGCTGAGGTACTGCAGGGCCTGGTGGCCGTCGGGATCGAGCGCGCGCAGTTCCACCTGGCGCGGGCCGGCGGCGGCATCCGCCGCCGGGCTGACCACCAGCACGTGGGTCTCCGGATCGATGCGCACCGCCACCCCTTCCACCGGGCCGGCAGTCCAGCTCATCCGGGCTGGTTCCTGGTCCAGATCGTAGAGGTACTCGTCCAGATCCAGCGAGGTATCGACCCCGCCCAGGGGAATCGCCAGTTCGGGAAGGGGCGAGATGGTGGGGGAACCGTCGGCGGCAGCGGCAAAAATCACCAGCTCAAAGCCGGTGCCCTCACCGCTGGGGTCGACGACGGCAAAGTGCAGGGTCTCGGTGCCGGCGAAGGAGGCGGGGGCCTCGATACGCACGGCGCGGGTGGAACTGAGCTTGGCGCTGAGCTGGCTCTGGCCGCTGACCTGCCAGCGCAGGTTCTGTATCTCGTCGTCCGGGTCCACCACCAGGGGATCGAGTTCGAGCACAAAATCGGTGCCGGGGGCAATGCCGCGGCGGTGCGGCGGTTCCTGCACGATGGGGGCCAGGGAGGGCACCACACTGACCGTCAGCGGGGTCTGGGCGCTCAGGCCGCTGGGATCGGTGCCCACCAGGCGGATCTCCTCGGTGCCGGTCCAGTCCAGGGGAGCGCTGAGCACCAGGCGGCCGGCGCGTTCCTGCACCCCGATATGGTCGGCTCCCTCCCACGACAACAGCAACTCCTCGGGGGTCTGCTCCACGTCGCTGAGCAGCAACTGCCGGGTCAGGCTGCTGTCCTGACGCCCCCGGATCAGGCGCACGTTGGGGGAGATGCGGAACCGGGGGGCATCCTCCACTGGCACCACCACCAGGCTGACCTGGGCGGTGTCGGCGAAACCGAACTCGTCGGCCACGATCAGGGTCAGGCTGCCCTCGCCGTGCCAGTCGGTCAGCGGCGCGAAGCGCAGGGTCCGGGTGGCCTGGTCGAGGGAAGCGCCCAGTTCGGGGCTGGCGCTGCACTGCCACTGCATCTTGCCCGGCCCCGCGTCGGGGTCGCTGGCCAGGTTGTCGAGGGGCCACGAAAAGGGCTGGTCCTCGGCAAAGGTGAGCGGACCCAGATCCGGGGCCAGTTGCGGGCCGCCGTTGACAAAGACCTCGACCGCGGCGGCAGCGGTCTGGCCATCGGGATTGGTGGCGGTGAGGCGCAGCTGTTCCCACAGCGAGGTGGTGGCCGGGGCCTGGAGTCGCACCAGGCGGTTGGCGCCATCGAAGTCGAGGTTCAGGGCCGGGCTGGGGGAGATGGTCCACTGGATCTGGTCGGGGCGGTACAGGGGATCGAAGAGGAAATGGTCCAACTGCAGGGAGGTGGTGTCGGTCTGGCCGCGGGCCAGCACCAGGCGCTGGGGCAGGCCGGCCAGCTCGATGCCGCGGACGCGGATCTGCAGCGGCGCGATGTACTGAAAAGACTGATGGGCGCCGTCGGGGGTGAAGTAGCGGGTCTCGCGGGCGCCGCTCTCGTCGATGCGGATCACCGAGTGCGGGGTGGGGGCTTTGGCCCGCAGCCGGAAGGTGGCCAGATTGCCGGTCCCCTGGCCGCTGGCGCGCACCACGCTGTAGTCGACCTGAATGCCGGAAGCCGCCGCTGCCGGGTCGTCCTCGGCGAGCAGGGAATTGCGGTAGATCTCGCCATTGCCCAGGAAGGGGCCGGGGGTGAAGGGCAGGAAACCGGGGCGCTGTTCATCCACCAGTTCGAAGAGGGTCTCGTCGATGCTGAGGAATACCGCGGCCCCCGAGATGGGGCGGCTCTCGGCATCGACCCACAGTTCAACGGAAAACTCGTCCCCCACATCCACGGTGATCTCGGTGGATGGGGTGCCGGCCTGGCGCAGCTCCAATTTTGCCGCCAGCAGCGGTTCGGGCACGATGTAGATGAAGAACATCAACCCCAGCAATGCCAGCCATCCTGTGCTCCGTACCATTGAATGCCCTCCCTGGTGAAAGACCAGGGCAGAAAGTGCAAATCCTATGCCATTGGCCGGGAAAAAAGGGGAGGTGGCCTTTTCCCCATGTGGGGCAAGAGTTTCCGACGATCACCCCCGCCGTGGGGTGCAGGGGAGGGGCGGAAAGATCCTCTCCGGGACCGGAACTATCTTCCCAGGGGTGGAATGGTGGTCTGCGGGTAGATGCGGGATAAAGATTGTAAAAATAATACGATATGTCTCGATGAGGGGGAGATGGCATTGAAGTTGCTCAAAGAGGGGTGCCCTGCTGCCGCACGAAGCGGCGGCCCAGCGCTGCATGAGGAATGGACGCTTGATAAACGCGCTGCCCCATCGCCCTCTGATCACCTGCCTGCTCTTCGCCGGCCTGCTGCTGGGCCGGGCGAGCCACGGGGCCATCCCAACCTTTGAGAACCGGACGCCAGCGGGGTTCTCGCTGCGCGACAGCACCGCCCGCCAGACCTTCATCGAAGGCGAAAGGGTCACGGTGCGCGCCGATCTCAACCAGGCCGCCACCCCGACCTACCCGGTCATCGGCGACTTCCACAACCTGGAGCGCAGCGAGGCCATCGAAACCGCCGACGTGGACGGCATGCGGGCGGATGTGGCGGTCTCGGGCACCAGTACCGTACATATGGCGTGGATCAGCCGGGAGGTGGTATCGCCGGTGAGCACGCCGGTGTATCTGGTGCGTTATTCCCGCAGCAACGACAACGGCGCTACCTTTTCCAGCCCGGTGGCGGTCTCCGGCAGTCTGCGTTTCGACCTGTTGACCCTCAACGGGGCCGGCACCTCCTTTTCCACCGTGGACCTCGAGGTGGACAGCCGGGGCAATCCCCGCATCGCCTACGCCTTCAACTCGTCCCCGGACGGCAACACCGTGCGCTTCGCCACCACCCCGAACAACGTGTACTTCAACCACTCCGAGGACGGGGGAGCTACCTGGCTGCCGGCCAACGGCGCGGTGGTGGTGAACGACACCGCCACGGTGGGCAACACCCAGGGCCGCGACACCGCCTTTCCGCGCATGGTCATCGACCAGCGGGATAATGTCTTCATCAGCTACGTGCGGGGTTCCAGTCCGGGCACCGGGGCCGACGACATCATGTTGGCCAAGGTCAATCGCCAGACCAGTCCCTTCACCATGGAGCGGGTGGGTTCGCTGGGCACCACGGGCAGCGCCGGCGGGGTGCGCATCGCCCCGGACGGCGACCGCCAGACCGGACCCTCCATCGACCGGGGCACCGGCGATGTGTTGCACCTGGTGTACTACAACGACACCGATAACCGCATCGAGCACAAAACCCTGCTGGCCGACTCGTGGAGCCTGGTGGGCAGCGGCGGCTGGAACCAGAACAGCGACGGGGCCAGCGTCGATGATTTCAACAACTCCTCGGCGGCCAACGCCGCCCTCGAAGTGAACGCGCTCTTCTACTTTCCCACCGTGGTGGTGGACCGGGTGAGTTCCCCCAACCGGGTCTATGCCCTCTACAAGTACGGCGATGCCACCTACGAGACCATCTTCTTCAACCGCTACACCTACGACAACGCGGTGGGCGGCAGCGCCGGCTGGAGCACCGCCCAGGCCGCGCCGGTGTGGAGTTCGGCCACCTCGCCGGTGTTCCAGGACGGCAACCAGAAGTACAACGTCGAGCTGGACTGGAAGGTCACCGAGCCGGTGAGCGCCGTGGTCGACGACCGGCGCACCGACCGCGGGGAATTGCACATCGTCTTCACCGCCGGGTACAGCAGCCGCAACGAGCAGGACGTGTACTACGGTTTCTACGACGGGGCCAGTTGGACCCTGCCCGAGAAGGTGGCCGACGACGACTCCGACACCGGCACCCAGGACGGCATCGCCAGCACCGACGTCTTCCTCGCCGCCCCGATGATTGCCAAACGCAGCGACGATCCCAACCTCTACATGACCTTCGTGGGCGGTACAGCCGAGGGCCTGGGCGTGGATCAGGTCACCAACGTCAATCACCACGCCTATTTCAAGGTCCTGGGCCGGGCGGTCTCCTATGAGGACCAATCGGTGCCGGTGGGCGGCTATGCCTACGATCTCGAGTACACCCCGGTCAACCCGCACCAGACCACCACCGGGATCTCGGATCAGGTGGTGTATGTACATGCCGCCGACAACCTCAGCGGCACCGGCCTGGGGGCCACGGGCAAGAAAAGCACCGATGGCTTTCTGACCGGGGAGTGGGAGACCGTGGGCAGCACCCTGGCCGACGACGACAAGTTCTTCGAGGGACGCCTCAACGAGGAGTCCGCCACCGACAACGAGTGGGGGGACGACGACGACAAGGTTGGGTTGCTGGTCAAACTCAACGTGCTGGGCAGCGATTCCTCCACCAACCTGCAGGTGGTGACCAACAGCACCGCCAGTTCGGCGGGCACCGGCAAGGGGGCGCGCACGGTGCGGGTGGGCACCAGCCCGCTGGGTTCCTTTGTGGCCGCCGGCAGTTTCTTTGCGCTGGGCGCCAACATCGATATCATCGACTCGAACACCGCGCCCACCGTGCGTATCACCCAGCCCGACGGGGTGGCGGATTCGGCCAATACCTCGTACCCCATCAGCTACGACCTGAGCGACCCGGACGACGACCTGGGGTCCAGCAACCTGCGGGCAGCCCTCTACTTCTCGCCCGACAGCACCCTGTCGACGGTGCAGGATATCCGCATCTTCGGCACCCTGATCGTCGACGAGAACGACGCCACCACCGTGAACACCAGCGGCAGCAACGACTTTTTGGAGGGCGCCTCCCAGGTCTATACCTGGGACGAGCCCACCTCGGCTCTGCAGTCCCTGCTCTTCGCCTCGGTGTACAAGGTGCCCACGGGCAACTACTATATCTACCTGGTGGCCGACGACCAGAAGAACCTGCCAGTCTTCACCCGCAGCAGCGGCCCCCTGGCGATCCGGCACAAACCCCTGGTGGACTACGTTGATCCCAGCCGCGCCGATACCGTAGACACCGGGGTGCGCACCGGCATCAAGGCCAATCCCTACGACCTGGATTTCCGGGTGCGCGACTTCGACCGCCAGGGTTCGACCGAGGTGCAGCTCTTCTATTCGGCGGTCAGCGGCCTGACCTCGGTGTCGGTCATCGGCCGCTACCCCAGCCTCAGTTTCGCCCTCGGCAAGAGCCGCAGCGGCAAGCGGGCCATCGCCATTCCCGGATCGGACACCCTGACCAGCGGTCACACCGAGTACGCCTGGAATGTGGCCGATTCGGTGACCGACAACAGCACCCGCACCACGGTGAAAGAGGGCAGCTACTTCATCTATGTGGTGGCCTCCGACTCGACCTATACCACGGTGGGGCAGAGCACCGCCCAGTTGGCGGTCAAACACTCGCCTTCCTTCGTCTTCTACGAGCCGCCCAAGGACACCCATCGCCGGGTGAACACCGGGTCCCAGCCAGTATATACCATCCAGTGGCAGAAGGGGTCGGGCGATCAGGATTTCGACGACAACGCCACCATCGACCTGTACTTCACCACCGACAGTCCGGCGACCACCAACTACGAGGCGTACCCGGATTCGCTGCTCAAGGATGCCGACACCCGCATCCTGGTCAAGGGTCTCAGCGAGAACAGCGGTGGTTCCAGCGACATGTATGTCTGGACCTTCCGCAACCCGCCCAACGACATGCCCGAAGACGGCGACCAGGTCTGGCTCTACGCCCGCATCAGCGACAGCCACAACAACAGCAGTGTGGCCCTGGGCGGCTCACTCACCCTGACCCACGATCCGCGCATCACCCTGCTCAGTTCCAAACTCGACGATTACGCCAGCTTCTCGAAGAACGACGTGTTGCGGGTGGAGTGGGACGACTACCTGGTCGATGACGGGCAGAGCACCGACAACGCCTATATCCGCCTCTACGCCTCCACCAACAACGCCCTGACCACCCTGGCGACCCTGGATGCGGCGGTGAACGGCACCACCACCTTCCTGATCAACAGTGCCGACGGCACCCAGAGCGGCACCCTGCGCAGCGTGCGCGAGGACAGCGTCAACTTCTTCGACTGGAACACCAAACTCTTCGGCGCCGCGGCCACCTCTTATTACGTGTACGCCGCCATCAGCAAGGACGCCACCTTCAGCAACAACACCGCCACCACCCTGAGCCGCAGCTCCACCGCCCTGGCCATCGGCGGGGCGGGCAGCACCCCCAACATCAGCCTGGCGCCCACCGACCGCACCGTGGCCCGGGGCGACACCCTGACCTACGACGTGATGGTGCAGTACACCTCGCCGATCAATTTCGCCCAGGTGGTGCTCAAGCTGAACGACGGCAGCTTCTCGGTGGTCGACCAGAGTTCGGCCTCGGGCACCCAGCCCTTCGTCGATCTGGGCAATGTCTTCGCCGGGGTCAGCCCCATTGAGAATACCTACAAAAGCTCTGCCAGCCAGTTGCGTTTTTCCAAGTCCACCTTCTCCGGCCAGGCGGTGGGCACCACCACCTCGCCGGTGGCCCTGGCCCGTTTCCAGTTGGTGGCTGGCAGCGGCCTGGTGGCCAGCCCCTCGGTGACCTTCTCGGGCGGCTCCACCGGCAGCGTGCTGGGGGTGGTGAACAAGAGTGATCCGCTCGACGATGGCGAGGGCTTGAGCCTGCTGGACCCGCAGTTGAGCCGGGTGTCGCGCGGGCAGATCAGCGCCACTGTGGAGCTGGAGGGGCGCACTGCGCCCCTGGGCACCGGCAACCACGCCACCCTGCTCGACGTGCACCTGCGGCTGCCGGGCAGCACCGTCGATGTCAGCGACGCCAAATTCCTCTCCGCCAACGACGATCTGACCAGCACCACCGACACGGTGGAGGTGCAGACCAGCGCCGCCGGGGCCCTCACCCTGGTCAGTGTGCCGGCGGGCCGCTATGTGCTGACGGTCAAGGATACCAGTCACGTCAGCGGGAGGACCGATACGATTGTGGTGCGCAACGGCGAGACAGTGACCATCAGTTCGGGCAACAACAACGGGTTTTTCGCCTCCGACCTGCGCGGCGACGCGGCGGGTATGCTGGCCTCGAACGGGCGGCAGCTCATCGCCGGGGATGTCAGCGAGGACAACGAGATCAACGAGGACGATGTCAACCTGATCCTCGCCGCCTGGGGCACCACCACCACCGCGACCAGTTTCAAACAGGCCGACATCAACAACGACAACAGCGTCGGCGCCGCCGACCTGACGGTGACCACCTCGAACTTCGGCAACAGCGAGGGCTTCGGCGCCCCGCCGGTGTACAAGCCGGTGGTGGGGCGGCGGGCCAACGGCGACGCCCTCGTCGAGGTGCGGCCCCGGCAGTTCCACCCCCTGGTTCCCGGGCAGGAGGTGGAGGTGGACATCAGCGCCGGGGAACTGGACGCGCTGGCCGGGTATGAGCTCAATCTCGACTACGATCCCGAGTACCTGCGCCTGCTGCCGGGGGAGGTGAAGGCCGGCGGCATCTTTGCGGCCAATCCGCGCGGGGCGGTCTTCGACGCGGTTCCCGAGGCGGGGCGGGTGCGGCTGGTGGGGGCGCGCATCGGCAAACGCTGGCAGGCGCGCGGCTCGGGCGAGCTGGCGACCCTGCGTTTTGCAGTGCTGCGCGAAGGCGCCGAAGGCGCATTGCATCTGGGAGAGGGGATCTTGCTGGCCCCCGACTATGAGCCCGTGGCGGTCCGTGCGGGCAAGAGCCTGGCCGACTGGTTGCTGCCCACTCAGCCGGCCCTGGCCCAGAACTACCCCAATCCCTTCAACCCCAGCACGGTGATCCCCTTCTCGGTACCCCAACGCCAGCAGGTGAAACTCTGCATCTACGACGTGCTCGGGCAGCGGGTGCGCACCCTGGTGGCCGGCACCCTGGCGCCGGGGTACCACACGGCTGACTGGGATGGCCGCGATGAACTGGGTCGGCAGGTGGCCGCCGGCCTGTACTTCGTGCAGCTCGAGCTGGGGGCCTTCCGGCAGACCCGCAAGATGGTGATGGTGAAATAGCCATGCGCCGCGTCCTGCCCCTGCTGCTCCTGTGGGCCGTGCCGGCCCTGGCCACCGCGCCCATCTTCGAGAACCGCACCCCCGTGGGTTTTTCCCCCCAGGACAGCAGCACCACCGCCAACTTTGTTGTCGGGGATACCCTCAGTGTGCGGGTGGACCTCAACCAGGCCGCCACCATCACCTACCCGGTGATCGGCAACTTCCACGCCATCGAGAAGAGCGACCAGCTCAGCACCACCGACACCGACGGCATGCAGGTGGATGTGGCGATGGTGGATGTGGCGCCCTTTGGCCTGGGCTCGGACCAGCTTGCCCCGGGGGTCACCAGCGCCACCCTCTTTCCCACCGTACACCTGGCCTGGATCGAGCAGGCCGGCCTTTCCAATGGCAGCGTCTTCAACGGGGGCGTCACCCCGGTCTACAAGGTCATGTACGCGCGCAGCACCGACGGGGGGGCCAGTTTCACCACCCCGGTCAGCGTCTCGGGCAGCCTGACCTACCATCCGCTCACCACCAACGGCAACGGCGCCTCCTTCTCGACCCTCGACCTGGAGGTCAGCAGCGGCGGCCAGCCGCGCATCGCCTACGCCTTTGTCTCCACCGCCTCCCACGCCCGCCACAAAAACGTCTACTTCAACTACTCGCAGGACGGGGGCATCACCTGGCAGACGCCGGTGATCGTCAACAATATCGGCACCGCCGAAGGCCGCAACTGCGCCTTTCCGCGGATGGCCATCGACGACCGCGACAATATCTTCATCGCCTACGTGCGCGGGGCGTCGAAGGGCACGGGCGGCGACGACGTGATGTTGGCCAAGGTGAACAAGTATACCTCGCCCTTCACCATGATGCCCACCGGCGAGGACGGCCTCAGCGGCAGCGGCGGGGTGCGCCTCGACCCGGACGCCGACCGCAACACCGGCCCCGACCTGAAGGTGGGGGACAGCGATGCCCTGCACGTGTTGTCCTACAACGACACCGACAACCGCATCGAACACCGGCGTCTGCGCAGCGATACCTCCTGGGTGGAGGTGGGCACCTCGGGCTGGAACCAGACCGCCGACGGGGCCAGTGTGGCGACCTTCGACAACGCCTCGGCCACCAACGCCGCCCTCGAGACCACGGTGCAATACTATTTCCCCAGCCTGGCCATCGATCGGCTGCGGGTGCCGGACAAGGTCTACGCGGTGTACAAATACGGCACCAACACCCCGGTCGAAGGGATCTACTTCAACAGCTACACCGACCTGGGCGCGGTAGGCAACAATGCCAGCTGGGGCACGGCAGCGGCGGCCTGGAACACCGCGGCGCCGGCGCTCTTCGCCGACGGCACCCAGAAGTACAACATCGAGTTGGACTGGGAACTCACGGAGCGGGTCAGCGCGCTGGTGGACGAACGCCTCGAGGACCGGGGCGACCTGCACATCGCCTTTTCGGCCGGGTACAGCAGCAGCGGCGAACACGACCTCTTCTACGCCACCTACAATGGGGCCAGTTGGACCCTGCCCGAGAAGGTGGCCGACGACGATTCGGACGGCAGCGGCACCCAGGACGGCATCGCCAGCACCGACGTCTTCCTGCTGAGCCCCGCCCTGGCCCAGCACCCCGAGACCGACAACCTCTTTCTGGCCTTTGCCGGCGGCACCGGGGAGGGTTTTGGCCTGGGCAATATCACCAACGTCAACCACCACCCCTACTTCACGGTGCTGGGCCGCGATATCACCTGGGAGGACCAGTCGGTGCCGGTCGGGGGGTATCAGTACACCCTGAGTTATGCGCCGGTAAACCCCCAGACGGTGATCGCCGAACTGACCCACAACCCCGTCTACGTCCACGCCGCCGACCCCAGTGAGGGGGCCGGGCTGGGGGCTGCCGGCGGCAGCACCGACGGCTTCCTGTCGGGGGAATGGGAAACCGTGGGCAGCACCCTGGCCGACGACGACAAGTATTTCGACGGGGCGGTGAACGACGATTCGACCACCACCAACGAGTGGGGCGACGACGACGACAAGATCGGCCTGCTGGTCAAGCTCAACGTGCTGGGCAGCGATTCGGCCACCAACCTGCAGGTGGTGACCAACAGCACCGCCAGCGCTGAGGGCACCGGCAAGGGGGCGCGCACCCTGCGGGTGGCCACCAGTCCCCTGGGTTCCTTCGTGGCGGCCGGCACCTACTTCCAGTTGGGGGCCGACATCGACATCCTGCCTTCCAGCAACCGGCCCACGGTGTCCATCGCCCAGCCCGACGGGGTCAACGACACCGCCAATACCTCCTTTGCCATCACCTACAGCCTCAACGACGCCGACGACAACCTCAGCAGCAGCGGGCTCAAGGCCGCCCTGTACGCCTATCCGGGCAACAGTCTGCGCACGGTGCAGGATATCCGCATCTTCGCCACCCTGATCGCCGACGAGAACGATGTCGCCACCGTCAACACCGCCGGCACCGACGACTTCACCGAGGGCAACAGCCAGACCTATGCCTGGGACGACCCGCCCTCCGGCCTCAAGACCTCGGCGCTCTTCGCCTCCATCCTCAAGGTGCCCAGCGGCAGGTACTATATCTACCTGGTGGCCGACGACCAGAAGAACCCGCCGGTCTTTGCCGTCAGTTCCGGGCCGGTGACCGTGCTGCACAAACCGGTGATCCAGCATATCGACCCGGCCGGGCCGGATACCGTGGACACCGGGGTGCGCAGCGGCCTGAAGGCCAATCCGTACGATCTGGATTTCAGCGTGGTCGATTATGACAGCCAGGCCCGGGTGCAGCTCTTCTACGCGGCGGCCACCGGCATCACCTCGCTTTCGGCCAAAGGCACCTACCCCAGCCAGAATTTTGTGCTGGGCAAGAGTGTGGCCGGCACCCGCGGCACTGCCATCACCGCCACCACCTCGCTGAGCAGCCACGACCACGAGTACAGCTGGGATATCCGCTCGCCGCTGATCCCGCAGGGGCTTTACTACCTGTACGCGGTGGCCAGCGACTCGGTGAGCGCGGTGGTGGGCAACAGCACCGGGGCGCTGGTGCTGCGCCACTCGCCCTCCTTTGTCTTCTACGAGCCGGCCCGCGACACCCAGCGCCAGGTTTTCAGCCGCTCGCAGCCCATCTACACCGTTCAGTGGCAGAAGGGGCCGGGGGACCAGGACCTGGACCACAACGCCACCATCGATCTCTATTTCACCACCGACGACCCGGCAGTCACCGACCACTCCACCGACGCCGGGGCTTCGGCCACCTCCCTGACCGGCGACACCGACACCCGGCTGATCGTCAGCGGCCTGACCGAGAACAGCGACGGGCCCAGCGACCTGTACAGCTGGAACCTGCGCAGCCCGGCCAACAGCGTGCCGGTCAGCGGCACCCGGGTCTGGCTCTACGCGGTGGTCTCCGACGGGGCCGGCAACGTGCAGGTCTCGCGAGGGGGGTCGCTGGTGGTCACCCATACCCCGCACATCCTGCTCAAGACCCGCATGCCGGAGATCGGGCAGGGGGATATCATCCGCCTCGACTGGGATGACTATCTGGTGGACGACGGGGCCAGCACCGACGACGCCTATATCCGCCTGTATGCGGCCACCACCAGCGGCCTGACCACCCTGCAGGCGGTGGAGGCGGCCCATCCGGTGATCCTCAACAGCAGCGACGGCACCACGGCCGGCACCCTCACCAGCCTGCGGGAGAGCGGCAACAATACCTATAACTGGGACACCAAGACCAGCACCTTTGCCCTGACCGAGGGCACCTACACCGTGTACGCGGGCATCAGCGCCGATCCCACCTTCTCGGACAACACCACCGGGCAACTGAGCCAGGCCTCGAACGCGCTGGTGGTCAAGGCCGGCTCCGGGCTCAGCCCGCATCTCTCCCTCAGCCCCAGCCGGGCCGTGGTCGGGGTGGGGGACACCCTTACCTTCGAGATCCTGGTGCAGTCGGGCGGTGTGGCCGCCGAGGTGGTCAGCGCCGTGGTGGATCTGCAGAGCACGGCCCTGTCGGTGGTCAACTCCGGCAGCCCCTTCACCGACCTGGGGGTGGCGATGAGCGGCGGTTCGGTGGTGGAGAACACCACCTCGAGCACCAAACTGAAGTTCACCAAGACCAAGCCGGGCGGCGAATTGCTGGGCACGGCCGCCGATCCGGTGCGCCTGGCCAGTTTTCAGGTGGTGATCGGCAACAGCGCCTCGGGCACCTACAGCATCAAATTCGACGACACCTCGGCCCTCAACCTGGTGGGCAACTCGGTGACCCTCAAGAAGAGCACCGGCATGTCGATGCAAAGCGCCCAGGTGCAGACGGTGGGGCGTGGGCGCATCGAGGCCACGGTGCTGTTGGAGGGCCGTTCCTCACCCATCGGCAACGGCAATCATTCGACCCTGCTCGACGTACACCTGCGCCTGCCGGGCAGCACCACCGACGTGGTGGAGAGCCGTTTCCGCTCGGCCAACGACGATCTGAGCAGCACCACCGACACCGTGGAGGTGCAGACCAGTTCCTCCGGGGCTCTGACCCTGTACAGTGTGCCTTCGGGCCGCTATGTGCTGACGGTGAAGGACACCAGCCACCTGAGCGGCCGGACCGACACCATCCTGGTGCGCAACGGCGAGGTGCTGACCCTGACCAGCAGCCACGGTCTCTTCGCCTCCGACGTGCGCGGCGACGCCTCCTTCCTGCTGGGGCAGGAGGGCCGGGAACTGAAGGCGGGCGACGTCACCGAAGACAACGAGATCGACGAGGACGACATCAACGCCATCGACGCAGCCTGGGGCACCAATACCAGCGCCGCGTACTTCAAGTCCGCCGACCTCAACAACGACCTGCGCGTCGGCGTCGAGGACCTGACCCTGACCAGCTCCAACATCAGCAACACCACCGGTTCGGGCGCCCCGCCGGTCTTCAAGCCGGCAGCCCGCCGCAACAACCTGGAGGCCGGCGTCGAGATCACCACCCCGGCCTTTGCCGGGGAATGGCGGCGCGATGCAGAGATCGAACTGGTGTTCCAGGCGCGCGGCCTGGGCGACCTGGCCGGATACGCCCTGGAGTTGGAGTACGATCCGGCCGAGTTGGAGGTGGTGGACCAGAGCCTGAGCGCCGGCAGCATCTTCAGCGGCAACCCGCAGGGGTACAGCCGGCGGGTGGAGCAGGGGCCGGGCCGGGTGGCCGTGGCGGCGGCGCGCCGGGGCCGGATCTGGTACGCTGCCGGCGAGGGCGAATTGCTGCGCCTGCGCATCAAACTCCAACACGACGGGTACCCCGCCTCGCTGCAGCTCCGGGAGGGGACCTTCCTCGCCTCCTCCTATGAACGCACCCGCATGCAACTGCTCAACGACCCGACCGAACTGGCGCTGCCGCAGGTCTTCACCCTGGGCCCCAACTACCCCAACCCCTTCAATCCCAGCACCACCATCCCCTATACGGTGCCGCTGGCCCAACGCAGCGGGACCCAGGTGGCGGTGGAGATCTACGACCTGCTGGGGCAGCGGGTGCGCACCCTGGTGCAGGAACCGATGAAGCCCGGATACTACCGCGCCGAATGGGACGGGCTGGATCAGGGCGGCCAGTCGGTGGGCAGCGGGGTCTACTTCTGCCGGGTGCGGGTGGGGGACCAGGTGCAGGTCCGCAAGATGGCACTGGTGAAGTAGGCTGTATACCAGTGGCAACAGGCCGGGTGTAAACCGCGGTTGCCTGCCCCAAACCCTTGTCCTGGCGTTACCTGGCTCTGATCCCGCCATCGGTGTCAATGGCGGTATACGCCGCCACCCTCGCCGATCCCTCCGCCTCCCTGTTTCGTAAACCTATCCCTATCAGCCACTTGAGCCAGTTCGGCGCATCCGCGTTGAGTCTGGCATGTTTTGTGCGATACCCCCTGTCGAGTGCAACCCCAAACCCACAGGAGGGTGTGATGAAGACCTGGACCCTGGCAGTGATGAGTGCGCTGGTGTACCTGGCCGGGTGTGGCTCCGGCCATTCCCCCACCGCCCCGGACGCCGAGGCCGGCGCGGTGGCCGGCAAACGCATCACCCCCAGCGACAGCGAGGAAGCGGTGCGGGCCCCCAAGCTGACCGCCTATAGGGTGGTGCAGACCGAGCGCGACTTCAGCCTGCGTTTCCGCGTGCCCCGCTCCACCCCGGTCGACGAACTGCTGGTCGGTTCCGACCGGCCCCGGCACACCTTCGCCTATCAGGAAAAGGCGTACCGCAACCTGGGCTGGGGGCTGGCGGCCAGAGGGCAGGCCAGCGGCAACTGGCAGGAGGTCGAACTGCGCATCCCCAGGAAGTGGGAGGGGGTGTGGAAGGACGAAACCGCGCCCCTGTTACACGGCATCTACCTGATTCTCGCCGACCACAGACAACCCTAGCGGACTGAGGTGAGGGTGATGATCGACGCCATCGACCTGAAGATCCTTGGGCTGATGCAGAAAAGCGCCAGGACCCCCAACGCCGAGATCGCCCGGCAGGTGGAGATGGCCCCCTCGGCGGTCTTCGCCCGCACCCGCCGGCTGGAGGACGAGGGGGTGATCGAGGGGTACGAGGTGCGCCTCAACCCCCGGGCCCTGGGGCTCAACCTGGTCGCCTTCATCTGCGTCCAGACCGAGGAAAGGCCCGGCCAGCCCGACACCGGACAATTGCTGGCGCAGCTCCCGGAGGTACAGGA
Organism: Candidatus Latescibacterota bacterium; assembly: GCA_020852055.1. Taxonomy (GTDB): domain Bacteria; phylum Latescibacterota; class UBA2968; order UBA8231; family UBA8231; genus SICG01. The sequence goes on along the minus strand of JADZBP010000049.1, from coordinate 5,473 downwards.
GGTGTACCAGGTGGCCGGCGAGGATGGCTATCTGGTGAAGGTGCGCACCGCCGACGCGGCGGCCCTCGGTCGCCTGCTTCAGGAAGGGGTGCACGCCATCGGGACCGTGCGCTCGACCAAGACCTCGATTGTGCTCCAGACCCTCAAGGACCAGCGCAACCTGCCCCTCGAAGAGCCCGCCGCCGGCAGCCGGCACGTCCGCGTCGCCTGAACCCTGCTCCACCCGCAGTCGGGGACTACAGCCGAAAGGCTCTAGTCCCTATTTTTGTGGCCGGAGGTGGGTGATGGAGAGATTGGCAGCGCAGGTGGGTTTCATCCTCGAAGTGGACAAACTCAAACAGATTTTGCGGCAGACCCTGGTCAGCGGCGGGCAGGGCCGGCGCGAAAACGACGCCGAACACTCCTGGCATCTGGGCCTGATGGCGCTGACGCTGCGCGAATACGCCGCCGAGCCGGTGGAGCTCTTGCGGGTGGTGGAGATGCTCCTGATCCACGACCTGGTCGAGATCGACGCGGGGGATACCTTCGTGTACGACGAGGCGGCCCAGGCCTCCAAGGCGGAGCGGGAGGAGCGGGCGGCGGTGCGGATCTTTGGCCTCTTGCCGGCAGACCAGGCGGCGCGGGTGCGGGGGCTGTGGGAGGAATTCGAGGCCCGGCAGACCCCGGAGGCGCGGTACGCGGCGGCGCTGGATCGCTACCAGCCGCTCTTGCTCAATTTCGCCACCGAAGGAGCGGCCTGGCGGCGGCACGGGGTGCGGCGGGCGCAGGTCATCGAGCGCAACCGCCACATCGAGGAAGGGGCGCCGGTCCTCTGGGCTGCGGCCAGCGAGCTGATCGAGGAAGCGGTGCGGCGGGGGTGGATACTGCCCTGACCGGGTTCAGCCCGGAGCGAAACGCTCCAGGCGCCAGCGCCGCACCCACGAGCGGTCGAGGCGGACCCGCAGGTGCACCTGGTCGTCGGCAAAGGCCTGGGTGAGCACCTCGCCCTGGTGGTGCAGTTGCGAGAGCAGCCGGCCTTCCTGCTGGGGGATCTGGAGATCGACCGTGACCTCCTCCTCCTGGCTGTAGTAGAGGATCTTTTCCCGCAACATGCGCAGGCCCACCCCGCCGAGGGCCGAGACCGCCACCGCCCCGGCCTGCTGGGCGTAGTGGTGGGCCAGGCGCTCCTGCTCGCCGGGGTCGATGCGGTCGATCTTGTTGTAGACCAGCAGGGTCGGCTTATCCTCCAAACCCAACTCCCGCAAGACCTCAGCAACGGTCTCCTGCTGCTTTTCGTAATGTGGGTGACTCATGTCCACCACGTGCAGGAGCAGGTCGGCCTGCAGGGCTTCCTCCAGGGTGGCGTGGAAGGAGGCGAAGAGGTGATGGGGCAGCCGCCGGATGAATCCCACGGTGTCGGTGAGCAGGATCTTGCGCCCCTGCTCCAGTTGCACGGCGCGGGTGGTGGAGTCGAGGGTGGCGAAGAGCTGGTCGGCCACCAGCACCTGAGCCCCGGAGAGGGCGCGCATCAGGGTGGACTTGCCGGCGTTGGTATAACCTACCAGGGCCACCTTGAATTGCTCGCGGCGGTTCTTGCGGCTGGTGGCCAACTGCCCGCTGATGCGCTCCAACTTCAGGTTGAGTTCGTTGACCCGCCGGCGGATCAGGCGGCGGTCGGTCTCCAACTGGGTTTCGCCCGGGCCGCGCACCCCGGCCGCGCCCATGCCGCGGATGGCCCCGCCGCCGGCCTGGCGCGACAGGTGGGACCACTGGCGGGTGAGGCGGGGCAGCAGGTAGTTGAGCTGGGCCAGTTCGACCTGGAGCTGGGCCGTATGGGTGCGGGCGTGCAGGGCAAAGATGTCGAGGATCAGGCCGCTGCGGTCGAGGATGCGCAGACCAGTCAACTTTTCGAGGTTGCGCATCTGCGCCGGCGAGAGGTCGTTGTCGAAAACGATCAGGCCGGCGCCGCAGTCCTCGGCCGCCGGCTTGAGTTCGCCAGCCTTGCCTTTGCCGATATAATAGGTTGGATCGATGCGTTCGCGGCTCTGGAGCAGCCGCGCCCCCTCGCGGAGGGTGGCGGTGTGGGCCAGGCGGCTCAGTTCGTCGAGGGAGTCCTCGGCTTCCCAGACCGGGATGCTGGGCAGGGAGACGCCGACCAGCAGCACGGGCTGCGGGCTAGGGGGCGACAGAGGTTCACTCAATAGGGGTAAGCAACTCCATGTGCAGGGGGTATAAGATGAATATGACCGCCTCCTTGACACCTGTCAAGCGAAGGTATACCCTAGGCGGACAAGCCGATTAGCGAGGGAGCCAACCCGTGTCTGAATCCCAGTTTCCCATCGCGGTGGTCGAGGCCCCGCCCGGCGGCCTGCCAGCCGAAATGCCCATCCTGCCGGTGCGCCATACCGTCGTCTATCCCTACATGCCCCACCAGCTCACCGCCGGGGGGGCGCGCGCCCTGCGCACCCTGGAGGCAGCCTCCGAAGGCAATGGCCTGCTGGCCATCTTCGCCCAGCAGAACCTCGACGCCGAGGAGGCCGGCGCCGCCGATCTCTACCGGACCGGCACGGCCACCAAGATCCACAAACTGTGGCGGATGCCCGACGGCACCGTGCGCCTGATCATCCAGGGTCTGTCGCGCTGCGGCCTGGGCGATCTGGTCCAGGAAAGCCCCTTCCTGCGGGGTCGTATCCTGCGCCTGGAGGACGAGGGCGACCTCGAGTCCACCCAGATCCAGGCCCTCTGCCGCACCGTACACCGGCAGTTCAAGGCCATCCTCGAGATGACCCCGAACATGGCGCGGGAACTGCAGATCATCGCCATGAATATCGACCATCCCGGTCGCCTGGCCGACTTCGTGGTCTCCAACCTGGACCTGGCCCTCGAGGAAAAACAGAAGCTGCTCGAATTGCTCGACGTGGCCCAGCGCCTCGAGTACCTGACCGGGCTGCTGGCCCGCGAGCAAGAGATCCTCGAGGTGGGCATCAAGATCCAGGCCCAGGTTCAGGAGAAGCTAGGTAAGTCACAGCGCGAGTATTATTTGAGGGAGCAACTTAAGCATATTCAGAAAGAGCTTTCGGGCGAGGACCCGCAGCTGGCCGAGGGGGAGGAACTGCGCAACAAGGTCGAATCCACCCAGCTCTCGCCCGAGGCCCGCGAAGCCGCCGAACGCGAGCTGCGCCGCCTGGAGCAGATGAACAGCAGCTCCCCCGAGTTCTCGATGTCGCGCACCTACCTCGACTGGTTGCTGGCCCTGCCCTGGGCCACCTCCACCCAGGACGACCTGGATCTGGCCGCCGCCGGCCGGGTGCTGGCCGAGGACCACTACGGCCTGGAGAAGGTGAAGGATAGAATCCTGGAGTTCCTGGCTGTGCGCCGGCTGCGCCAGGAAACCAAGGGGCCGATCCTGTGTTTTGTCGGACCGCCGGGAGTGGGCAAGACCTCGCTGGGGCGCTCCATCGCCCGCGCCATGGGCCGCAAGTTCCTGCGCATCTCCCTGGGCGGGGTGCACGACGAGGCGGAGATACGCGGCCACCGGCGCACCTATATCGGCTCGCTGCCCGGCCGTATCATCCAGGGCCTGCGCAAGGCCGGGGCCAACAACCCGGTCTTCATGCTCGACGAGATCGACAAGCTGGGCGCCGACTTCCGCGGTGACCCGGCTTCGGCGCTGCTGGAGGTGTTGGACCCGGAGCAGAACAACACCTTCGTCGACCACTACCTGGATGTGCCTTTCGACCTGTCGCGGGTGCTCTTCATCGCCACCGCCAACCTCATGGGCACGGTGCCCCCGGCCCTGCGCGACCGCATGGAGGAGATCGCCATCCCCGGTTATACCCCCGACGAGAAGTTGCAGATCGCCCGCCGGCACCTGCTGCCCCGCCAGGTGGAGGGCCACGGCCTCAAGCCCGGCCAGTTGCAGTTGGCCGACGAGGCGCTGGGGCGGCTGATCGGGGAATACACCCGCGAGGCGGGCCTGCGCCAGCTCGAACGCCAGCTGGGAGCCCTGTGCCGAAAGGCGGCCCGGCGCATTGTCGAGGGCAAGCGGCGGCGCTTCAACCTCAAGGCCGGCGAACTCGAGGAGTACCTGGGCCCGGCCCATTTCTTCGCCGAGTCGGCTGCCGGCAAGGGTGAGGTGGGGGTGGTCACCGGCCTGGCCGCCACCGCGGTGGGCGGGGAGATCCTCTTCATCGAAGCCACCCGCATGCAGGGCAAGGAGCAACTCATCCTCACCGGGCAACTGGGAGAGGTGATGCGCGAATCGGCCCGCACCGCCCTCAGCTACCTGCGCACCCGCGCCAGCGACTGGGGGGTGGAGGCCAAGGCCCTCGCCGATGCCGATATCCACATCCACGTGCCTGCCGGCGCCACCCCCAAGGAGGGGCCCTCGGCGGGGGTGGCCCTCACCCTGGCTCTGGTCTCCCTCTTCACTGGGCGGGCAGTTAAGAGCGATGTGGCAATGACCGGGGAGATCACCTTGCGCGGCAAGGTATTACCTGTTGGTGGAATTCGCGACAAGGTCCTGGCCGCCCAGCGCGCCGGCATCCGCCGGGTGATCCTGCCGGCCCGCAACGCCAACGATCTGGAGGAGATCCCGCCGCCGATCCGGGCGCAGATGCGTTTCGAGCTGGTCGAGCGCTTCGACGAGGTGATCGAGCTGGCCCTGCTGGGCCGCCCGCGGCGGGTCGGGCCGGCCGTGGCAACCAAAGCCAAAAACAAGGTGAAGGCCAAGCTTCGACCCAAGGCCAAGACCACCGCGAAGGGCAGGGGACGGCGATGAGTTTCAGGGAAGAACTGGGAGCGGCGCGAGCCGCGGGCGGGGGCAAGACCCTGGCCGAGGTGGTACGGGCCTTCTGGCGGGCGAAGCTGGAGCAGATCCGGGGCACCCACCAGAGCGGGGCGGACGGCATGGCCACGGCGCAGGCCCTGTCGGACCTGGTGGACGCGCTGGTGCTGCAGATCTATACCGAGGCCGGGCCACCCGCCGGACCCCACGCCCTGGTGGCGGTGGGCGGGTACGGCCGCCAGGAGATGAGCCCCTACTCCGATGTGGACCTGCTCTTCCTCTTCCCCAAGACCAAGGACAAGGAGGCCCATTTCATCTCCGGGGTGCTGCGGCCCCTCTGGGACGCCGGCTTCAACGAGGTGGGCCACAGCAGCCGCACCCTCTCCGAGGTGGTGGAGATGTCCCGCCAGGAGCTGGATGCCCGCACGGCGATGATGGACGGCCGGCTGCTGGCCGGCGACGCGGCGCTTTTTGCCGAGTTCCAGCAGAAGCTCTTCGCCAAGCTGCCCCGCCAGACCGTTGCCACCCTGCGCCAGTGGCATCAGGACCGCAGCCAGGCGGGCGGTTCGGTGCAGCTGCTCGAGCCTAATCTCAAGGAAAGCCCGGGCGGCCTGCGCGACCTGCAGGTGCTCGAATGGGCGCTCAAGGCCCGCGCCCAAGGCCTGGAAACCGCGGCCCTGCGCCAGCAGTTGCTCGACGGGCAGGAGC